>CALXDO010000097.1 GCA_944387075.1 uncultured Oscillospiraceae bacterium
AGATCGTGGACGGCAAGCTCAACAAGTTCTACTCCGAGAACTGCCTGCTCCAGCAGGACTTCGTCAAGGACGGCGACATGACCGTGGAGAAGTATATCGCTTCCGCTGCCAAGGCTCTGGGCGGCACCGTCACCTTCCGTGACGCTGTGCGCTTTGAGAAGGGCGAGGGCATCGAGAAGAAGCAGGAGAACTTCGCCGAGGAGATCGCCAAGCAGCTGGCTAAGTAATGTTAGCTTCAAGCATTTAAGAAGAGGATGCAGGAGTCAAACCCTGCATCCTCTTTTTTCCGTGTGTCCGGCATCGTTAACTTCTCCACGCGGTCCTGTTATCCCATTTCTTCTGCTGCCTTTTTTGTTTTGTGAACTGTCCCAAATGGATGCTGCGGTGGTGCATAAATGGAATACAGCTTTAACGGTGTCTTCCCAATGTTGCTAATATTATGCCACGTTCCGGCGGGAATGAGCACCGCATAATTGCTGTTGACTCGTTGCTGATGATTCAAAAGAGCTCTGCTTTTCCCTGTCACAACAAGAGCAAAGCCGCTTTCAATGCGTATGAATTGGTCTACATCTGAGTGCATTTCAAGTCCAATATCTCCGTGGACCGGTATGCTCATCAAGGTTACTTGAAGATGGCTTCCAGTCCACAACGCCGTCCTATAATTTGAGTTTTGTTTGGCAAAACAGTCCATGTCCACAATCAGCGGTTCTGACCCATAATCCTTTATATCAGAAGTTCGGCAGCCATAGCGGTTTTGATTCACATATTTCACCTCCGATCAAATGTCCTCCATGTCAGCATATGAGCGGAACAGAAATCCCGTGATGCCCCCTTATCCATGCGCATCTATGGTGGACGCAGACATTCTGCTCGATCCACGGCTCCCCCCCTCTCCACTTAGGTGCTTCTTTACAAATACATCCGTATACAGTACAATAGGATTAGAAGAATTGCATAGGAGGTGCCCTGGATGAAGGTTACTTTTTTCGGAGCGGCCAAAGCCGTCACCGGCAGCTGCCACTGTGTGGAATGCAACGGATATAAGCTTCTCATCGACTGCGGTTTGCAGCAAGGCCGAGACGAAATTGACAATGCACAGCTGGACTTTATGCCCAGTTATATTCAAGACGTCATCGTCACCCACGCTCACATTGACCACTCCGGCCGCATTCCATTGCTCATCAAGCAGGGATTCGGCGGCAACATCTACTGTACCCGCATGACCGCTCAACTGTTGGACATCATGCTGCGGGACTCCGCGCACATCCAGGAGAGCGATGCCAAATGGGAAAACCAGAAGGGCCAGCGGGCGGGCCGTCCCCCGGTAGAGCCGCTGTACACCTTGGAGGATGTGGAGCGCACCTTGCGCCACCTAGTGGTGTGCGAATATGGGCAGGAACTGCAAATCAGCGACTCCATCCGCCTGCGCTTTACCGATGCCGGACACCTGCTGGGGTCTGCCAGCGCCGAGCTGTGGCTCACCGAGGCAGGCGTAACCAAGAAAATCGTCTTTTCCGGTGACATTGGCAACCGGGAACAGCCCATCATCCGGGACCCCCAGTATATCACCGAAGCGGATTATGTGGTCACGGAAAGCACCTATGGCAACCGCCTCCACGACATGGATGTGGACCCAGACTACACCGGAGATCTGGCCCAGCTCATTGACGAGGTACTGGGCAAGGGGGGAAATGTGGTCATCCCCTCCTTTGCCGTGGGCCGCACCCAGGAGCTGCTCTACTTCATGCGGGAGATGAAGGAGCAGGGGCTGGTGAAAAGCGTCCCAGACTTCCAGGTCTATGTGGACTCTCCCCTGGCGGGAGCTGCCACCCGGATTTTCTCCGGAGACCTTCACGGCTATCTGGACGAGGAGGCCATTGAAGCATTGAAAGGTGGGGCATTGTTCCAATTCCCCGGCCTCAACATCACAGAGTCCACCCAGGAGTCTATGGCACTCAACGCTGACCCTACCCCAAAAGTCATCATCTCCGCCTCTGGTATGTGCGATGCCGGGCGCATTCGCCACCATCTCAAGCACAACCTATGGCGGGAGGAATGCGCGGTGGTGTTTGTGGGCTACCAAGCCGAGGGCAGTCTGGGCCGGCGGCTGCTGGACGGGGTGAGCCATGTCAAGCTCTTTGGGGAGGAGATTTCGGTGCGGGCCCGCATCGTCAATTTCCCCGGCCTCAGCTCCCATGCGGACAAAAACGGGCTGATTGATTGGATACAGGCCTACAACCCCAAGCCCCAACACATCTTTGTGGTCCACGGCGAGAGTAACGTCACCGAGGCCTATGCCCAAACCCTGCGGGATTTGGGGTTTCAGGCCCATTCCCCCAACTATGAGGAGGTCTACGACCTGCTCCAAGACCGTATGCTGGCCCCCGGCGTCATTCTGGAACGGAAGGCACCCTCGGCCCTGCCCGCCCCCGCCTCCCCTGCCTACCGCCGCCTGGAGGATGTGGGCAAGCACCTGATGGAGGTCATCGCCCACAACAAGGGTGGCTCCAACAAGGATTTGGGCAAGTTTGCCGACCAGATCCGCGCCCTAATCGACAAATGGGACCGATGACCCTTGGCTTATGATGGAAGGAGAACCACATTCCCATGCACATACACCATGTAGCCCGGAGAAACGCCGCGTTGCTCCCTGCCGCCGCCGCATTCGGTGCAGTCCTGCTGCTGTTTGGCCTGCTCCATCCCCAAGGGCTTCTCTCCGGCCTTCAAACCATTCTCACCCGTGAGGATGTGCTGATTACCGACTATATTGATCTGTGTGGAATCGGCCCTGCGTTTGTCAACGCAGGGCTGGTTACCCTCATTTCTGTGGCCATTTTCTATCTGGTGGGCGAGACCCCCAACGGCTCCACCCTGGTCACCATCAGCCTCATGGCGGGTTTTTCCCTGTTTGGAAAAAACATTCTAAATATCTGGCCCATTCTGTGCGGAACCGCCCTCTATGCCGTTTTGAAGTCTGAACCCCTGTCCAAGTACGTCAATGTGGCCATGCTGGGCACCTCCCTGGCCCCCATGGTCAGCTTTATGGGCTGCGATGTGAGCCCGTGGGTGGGCGCTGTAGTGGGCTTGCTCATCGGCTTTCTCATTGCCCCCGTGTCTGAGTACGCCTTCCGCATCCAAAACGGCATGAATCTGTACAGCACCGGCTTTGCCTGCGGGCTGGTGGCCATGATCTTTGTCCCCATTTTCAAGGCTCTGGGGCTGTCTCCCACCCCAAATCTGATGTGGTCCACGGGGGAGCATTTCAAACTGGTCATCTTCCTGTCGGTTATGTGTGTGTGCTTTCTCTTGATCGGTCTGGTGCCCCATCCCAGGGCCACCCTGGCAGGCTATTGGCGGCTGCTCCACACCTCGGGCCGAGCCCCCAGCGACTACCTGCGGATGTTCGGCCACGGGCCAGTGCTGGTCAACATGGGGGTCAACGGACTGTTTGCCATGGTGTATCTTCTGATCGCCGGCGGAGATTTGAACGGCCCCACCCTGGGCGGTATCTTCACCATCATCGGTTTTTCCGCCTACGGGAAACACCTGTTCAACATTGCCCCGGTGATGATCGGCGTGCTGCTGGGCAGTTCCTTTCTCCACGTCTCCGCCAACCACGAGTCGTTGCAGCTGGCCGCCCTCTTTGGCACCACTCTGGCTCCCTTTTCCGGGGTCTTTGGCTGGCCCTTCGGGGTACTGGCCGGCCTCATCCACTCCGCCGTGGCGCTCCAGGCCGGGCTTCCCTTGGAGGGCATGAACCTGTACAACAACGGCTTTTCTGGTGGCCTAGTGGCTCTGGTGCTCTATCCGGTCATCACCTCTCTGTACCAACACCGCCGCCCCACCCTCCAGGATGAGGACCTGTTTGAGGTCTATGAAAACGATACCCCCCAGCCCCGCCAGCCCTTGAACGACCCAAAAAACACATCTGAGGAAGAAATTCACTCTTGACAAATCTCTCCTGACAGGGTAATATACTCCAGACAATCAAAAACGGATTCGACAATAGAGGCGCGAATTTCATGAGTATTCACTTTGAGGCCACGGAGGCCTGAGACGGGTGAAGAAAGGGGCATTCGCCGAAATCCAGGTTCTTTCCGCAGAGCATGGGTTGGGGTGCAGGCTAACAGGTTGCACACTCTTACCAAATGATATTTGGTGATGGCGCTATTGTTTCATGAGTGAAATTTAATTTATGGAGCAACTGGTGATCTCGCCGGTTGCTCCTTTTATTGTCGGTTCCCAAAAGAGAAAGAGAGGACAAATCATGATCGAATTCCTGAGCTGGCTATCCGGTATGCTGTGGGGGCTCCCCTTCATTGTTTTGATGGTGGCCACAGGGCTATACTTCACCATCCGTTCCCACTTCTTCCAGTTCCGTTACTTTGGCTACATTCTCAAGCAGACGGGTGGGCAGCTGTTCAACAAAGAGAAGATGAACGACACCCATGAGAAGGGCATCGTCACTCCCTTTGAGGCCATTTCCACCGCCATTGGCGGCACCGTAGGCTTCGGCAACATCGCCGGTGTGGCCACTGCCGTGGCCGCCGGTGGCCCCGGCGCTGTGTTCTGGATGTGGCTCACCGCCTGCCTGGGCATGATTTTGAAGCAGGTGGAGGTCACCCTGGGCTGCTACTACCGGCGCACCAACGAAAAGGGCGACCCCTACGGCGGCCCCACCTACTACATGGAGCGAGGCCTGGGTGAGGAGCGTGGCTGGGGCAAGCTGTGGCTCATCCCCGCCATCATCTTCGGTGCAGGCATCTTCTCCACCTTCTTTGTCACCTCCTCCAACCTCACCGCCGCCCAGGTGGTGTCCGGGGCGTTCCACCTCTCCCCCATCCATATCGGTGGCTTTGCGGTGGAAGGTGAGATTCTGGTGGGCCTGGCGCTGTGCGTCATCACCTATGTGATCACCAGCGGCGGCACCAAGCACATCGGCTCCGTGTTCAGCAAGCTGGTGCCCTTCATGAGTGCGCTGTACATCCTCATGGGCATTGCCATGATCGTGGTCAACGCCGGTCGTGTCCCCACTGCGCTGTCCTCCATCTTCACCAACGCCTTCACCGGCACCGCCGCCGTGGGCGGTTTCGCCGGTGCCGCTGTCAGCCAGATCGTCCGGGTGGGTGTAGCCCGTGCCGTGTACTCCAACGAGGCCGGCTGGGGCACATCCCCCATGATTCACGCCTCCGCCAAAACCCGCCACCCGGTGGAACAGGGGCTGTGGGGCTCCTTTGAGGTGTTCTTTGACACCTTTGTGGTGTGCTCCATCACCGCCCTGTCCGTCATTCTCAGTGGTCACTGGGTGGACGGCACCGACGGCGGCACCCTGGCTTTGAGTGCCTTTTCCAGCGGCTTTGGCACTGTGGGCAGCATTTTGCTCTCGGTCATCATGGTCATCTTCACCGTCACCACCTCCGGCGGCTGGTTCACCTACTATCTGGCCATTCTGGAGCATCTGTACAAGCGGGAGGGTGTAGTGAAGAAAATCGTTATGAAGCTTTTCTACGCCGTGCGTGCCCTGCCCGGCCTGCTGTGGACCATCTACCTGGTCAAGACCAACAACCAGGGCTTCATTTGGGTGGTGGTGGACATCACCTCTGCCATCCCCACCTTCATCAACGTGGCGGTGATCCTGCTGTTGTCCAAGCAGTACCTCAAGCTGCTCTCGGACTACAAAGCCCGCTATCTGGGCCGGGGCACCGTAGACCCCACCATGCCCCTGTTTTACGAGGACAAAACCTGAACCCACCATTGGGGTCCGGCGATGCCGGGCCCCAATGCTTGTATTTGACGAAAATTGGAGGATTTTGTATGAAAACTCTGTACTATAACGGCCAGGTATACACCGGCACCCTGCCCCTGGTAGATGCCTTTGTGGTGGAGGGAGACACCCTCGCCTATGTGGGCAGTCAGGCCCAGGCCCGTGCTCTGCTCTCTTCCCAGGACACAGAGGTGGATTTGCAGGGCTGGTTTGTCTGTGCGGGCTTCAACGACAGCCACATGCACCTGCTGGGCTATGGCAATATGCTCCACGCCGCCCAGCTGGCTCCCCGCACCCATCGCTTGGAGGACATGCTGGCCTGCCTGCGCGAGCATCTGGATACCCACCCTGTTGCCTCGGGCGGGTGGCTGTTTGGCCGTGGCTGGAATCACGACTACTTTTCCGACGTCTCCCGTATGCCCACCCGGGAGGACTTGGACCGGGTGTCCACCCAGGTGCCCATCTGCGCCGTGCGCGCCTGCGGACACTGTCTGGTGGTCAACTCCAAGGGGCTGGAGGTGTTGGGTGTGGGCCAGCACCCCCAGCAGCCTGACGGGGGCCAAATTGGGGTGGATGACCTGGGCCAACCCAACGGTCTGTTTTTCGACAACGCCATGGACCTGGTGTATGACGCCATTCCCGTCCCGGACAAAGAGCAGCTCAAGGCGCGGATTCGCTCCGCCTGCCGTGCCCTCAACGCCCAGGGCGTCACCAGCGTGCAGAGCGACGACTATTGCCTGTTCCGTCAAATCCCCTGGCAGGTGGTCAATGAGGCCTATCAAGAACTGGAGGCCAGCGGTGAGCTGACAGTGCGGGTATACGAGCAGTGCAACTTTACCACCGTCCCGGAACTACAGAATTTTGTGGAACGGGGCAACCACACCGGCGCAGGCACTTCCTTTTTCAAAATTGGTCCCTTGAAGTTGTTGGGAGACGGTGCTCTAGGCGCCCGCACCGCCTTCCTCAGCCAACCCTATGCCGACGACCTCAGCACCCAAGGTCTGGCGGTCTTTACCCAGGAAGCCATGGACGCGCTGGTGTCATACGCCCACACCCACCAGATGCAGGTGGCCATACACACCATTGGGGATGCCTGCCTGGATCGGGTGCTGGAGGCATATCAAAAGGCCCTGGAGGCCCATCCCCGGGAGGATCACCGCCACGGGGTGGTGCACTGTCAGATCAGCCGCGCTGACCAGCTGGAGCGCATCGCCCAGCTGGGCCTGCATGTGTACTGCCAGAGCATTTTCCTGGACTACGACAACCATATTGTGGAGCAGCGGGTGGGCCCCCATCTGGCCCAGACCAGCTACAGCTGGAAGACCCTTTTAGATAAAGGGGTATGCGTGTCCAACGGCAGCGACTGCCCTGTGGAGCTGCCCCGGGTTATGGCAGGCATCCAGTGCGCTGTCACCCGCACCACCCTGGACGGCAGCGTCGGCCCATACCTTCCCCACGAGGCCTTCACCGTACAGGAGGCCCTGGACAGCTACACCAAGTGTGGTGCACAGGCCAGCTTTGAGGAAGAGGTCAAGGGGCAGTTGAAGCTGGGGATGCTGGCGGACTTTGTGGTGCTCAGTGCCAACCCCTTCCAGGTTCCGGCAGAGCAGTTGAGCTCTATTTCCGTGCTTGCCACCTATGTGGGCGGGCGTAGAGTTTTCCAACACGAAGCATGATTCAAAGTTGAAGATGTGGGCTCATTTCTCTCTGCATTGCCAATGTGAATGAACGGATCAAACATCCATCGCCACACGAAATATCCATCGAAACTCCTCGAAGAATAAAAAATATCCACCCTGCCCCTGCTGCATGAAAGCCACCAGTCTGGAGATACTGAATACAGTATCTTCCAAACGAGGTGGCTTTTGTGCAAGGTAAGGTGGACTTATGCGGCGTGAATACGTCAAAACTCAAGGTTCTGAAAAGTGAAGAGAGCATCGCCCTGCTCCGTCGTGCCCGTGCCGGAGACCAGGAGGCCAGAGAACAGCTTATTGCTGGGAATCTGCGCCTGGTGCTCTCGGTGATTCAAAAGTTTTCCGGCCGTGGGGAGCATATGGATGACTTGTTTCAGGTGGGCTGCATCGGCCTCATCAAGGCCATTGACAACTTCAATGTGGATTTGGATGTCAAATTTTCCACCTACGGTGTTCCCATGATCATCGGCGAAATTCGCCGCTTTCTCCGAGACAACAGCACCATCCGGGTCTCCCGTTCCCTGAGGGACACCGCCTATAAGGTGCTGCAAGCCAAGGAGGCCTTTCAAAATGAGCACCAGCGGGAGCCAACCCTGGACGAACTGGCCAAGATGTTGGACCTGCGCCGGGAGGACATCGTCACCGCTATGGATGCAGTGATGGACCCCATCTCCCTGTTTGAGCCGGTGTACTCCGATTCCGGCGACGCGGTGTGTGTGATGGACCAGGTGCGGGACGGAAAAAACACCGACGAGGCGTGGTTGGATCACATTGCCCTCTCGGACGCCATTTCCAAGCTGGGAAAGCGGGAGCAGGAGATTTTAGAACTGCGCTTTTTTCAGGGGAAAACTCAGATGGAGGTGTCCGCAGAGATCGGCATTTCCCAGGCCCAAGTGTCCCGACTGGAAAAACACGCCCTCAAACAAATCCGAAAAGAGTTCTAATGAGAGTCGTGGGGTTTCGCCCACGGCTCTCGTTACATCAGCTTCATAATTTCCTGCTTCAAACGGCCGATGATGCGCTTTTCCAGCCGGGAGATGTAAGACTGGGAGATGCCGAGTAACGAAGCCACCTCCTTTTGGGTGCGCTCCGTCTTACCGTCCAGACCAAAGCGCATGGTGATGATGGACCGCTCCCGGGGATTCAATTTGCTCACTGCCTGAAAGAGCAAATCCCGCTCCACATCCTCCTCCATGGGCTTTTCGATGACGTCACTGTCCGTGCCCAGCACATCGGAGAGGAGCAGCTCGTTGCCATCCCAATCAGTGTTCAGCGGCTCTTCCAGGGATACCTCTCCCTTGCGGTTGGCGTTTTTCCGCAGGTACATGAGAATTTCATTTTCGATGCATCGGGAGGCGTAAGTGGCCAGCTTGATGTTCTTCCCCGGGTTGTAGGTCTCCACCGCCTTGATGAGACCGATGGTGCCAATGGAGATCAAATCCTCAATGCCCACCCCGCTGTTTTCAAACCGGCGGGCGATGTACACCACTAGGCGCAGGTTGTGCTCAATGAGGGTGGCGCGGATGGCCTCCTTAGCCCCCTCCTCCTCCCACTGCTTCAAAAGCTCCCGCTCCTCCTCTTTGGACAGTGGGGCAGGCAGGGTGTCGCTGCCCCCAATGTAAAAGATGGTCCCCGGCAGATGAATCCCAATCCGGGCCAGAAGTCCGCACAGCTTGATGTACCACAGTCCTCTCATGTTCACATTCCTCCAAACAGACCTTGATAGGCTCCTCCGTCGTTGACCGGAGTGGGAGACAGGGCCAGCAGCAGCTTGCCCATATCACGTCCATCCACCCGCACTCCCTGGGTGGGGTAGGCCAGCAGCATCCCGGTGTCCACCCCCACCGCCCGATAGGGCACCAGCCGCACCCCGTGGATGCCCTGGTCATGGCAAAGCCGGGCACAGGCCACAGGCTGGGTCACATCCGCGCCTGGGGGGAGCAGCCAGGCAAAGTCTCTCCAGTATGCCACCACCACCGGACGGTTGGTCACCGGGTCTGCCAGAGTCAGACCGGTGTCGTGAAGGGCGGTCATGGACACCACCCGCTGGGGAAAGATCAGTTCCATATGTACCATCTCTGCGCCGGTATGGGCACCCAGCCGCCGCAGCAGCAGGGAAAACACAAAATAACACGCCAGAAAGACCACCAGCAACAGTCTCAGATCCATCTGCGTGTACAATACCCCGGATTGCAGGGTCAGGGAAGTGTTTCCCAGCCACTCAAAGCCCAGCACCGCCCCGGCCAGTCCCGCCGAGGCGGCAAAAAACAGCCCCAGCACCCGCCACAGCCGCATCTCACCCCCATAGGCGCACACCACCATCAGCACCGCCACAGCCAGCTTACAGGGCAAGGCGGCCAGCCACCCCATACCTGGGAGAAAGAGCACCACCGCGTACACAGCCCCCAGAGCCGCCCCCAGGGCAATGCGCCACCGGCGCAGCCCTGCCCCCGCCAGCCGCCCCGCCCCCAACAGCAGCAGGTGGTTGGCGATGAAGTTGAGCAGCCACAACAAGTCCACATACACCACCGTCACCGGCATCTCCCCCTTTGTCTGATGCGCTTTTATTATAGCCCCGCCCTCCCTTCAAAAAAGGTCAAAGGGTGTTCGGACGCAAAAACACCCGTGGGACAGGGAATTTCTCCCCCGCTCACGGGTGTTCGACGGTCATTTACAGTTCTTGCAGGGCGCGCAGCAGAGCATCCATCTCCCCATCGGTGCCAACGGAGATGCGTAGCCAATTTACAATGGCGGGGTTGGACCACCACCGCACCAGCACCCCACGCTCCCGCAGGCCGTCCAGCAGGGCCTTTCCGGGCTTGTCCGGGTGGGAGACAAAGAGGAAGTTGGCCTGGGACGGCAGCACCGTATAGCCCATCTCGTTCAGTTGCTGGGCCGTCCGCGCTCGGGTGGCCTGCACCTTTTGGCAGGTCTGGACAAAGTAGTCCTCGTCCAGGATGGCGGCCTCTGCCCCTGCCTGGGCCAGCCGGTCCACCGGATAGGAGTTGATGGAGTCCCGCACACAGCACAGGCCCTGGATCAGATTCTCGTTGCCCATGGCCCAGCCCACCCGCAGCCCCGCCAGGGCTCGGGATTTGGAGGCAGTCTGAATGACCAGCAGATTGGGGTAGCGGTCAATGAGCCCCACCGAGCTCTCCCCGCCGAAGTCCACATAGGCCTCGTCCACGATGACCACCACGTTGGGGTTGGCCTGCAACAGCTGTTCCACTACGTCCCGGGACACCCCCATCCCCGTGGGGGCGTTGGGGTTGCACAGCACCACGCCGCCGTTTTTCCCCATCAGCTCCTCCACCGGGGTGGAAAAGTCCGGGTTCATGGGTACCTGGCGGCAGGTTAGGCCAAAATAGTTGGTGTACACCGGATAGAAGCTGTAGGTAATCTGGGGAAAAACGATCTCCTTTTCCGGGTCAAAAAAGGCCTGGAAGGCAAAGGCCAGTGCCTCATCCGAGCCGTTGGAGCAAAAGACTTGGTTGGGGCTGAGCCCCTCCCGCTGGGCAATGGCCCGGCGCAACTCCAGGCACTCCGGGTCGGGGTAGAGCCTCAGGGTCTCGTTGGCCGCCCCAGTGATGGCCGCTATGGCCTTGGGCGAGGGCGGATAGGGGCACTCGTTGGTGTTGAGCTTGACAAAGGTGCGCCCCTTGGGCTGCTCTCCCGGCACATAGGGGACTGCATCCACAATGCGCCGACTCCAAAATTCTTTCATTTCTCCGCTCCTCCCTCTCGTTTCACCCGTTTGACAGCCTTTTCGGCCTTGGCCCGGGGAATCATCAACTCCCGCTGGCAGCCCAGGCAGCGCAGCTTGAAGTCCATTCCCACCCGCAGCCCCTGCCAGTCCTTGCTGCCGCAGGGGTGCTGCTTTTTCATCTCCAGCACGTCGCCAACTTGTATGTCCATGGGCACGGAAACCCTCTCCTCTCATTGGTGTTTGATCTTGTCCCAGTAGGCCTTAGCGGCCTGCTCGGTCTTGTTGGGTCCATATTCGTAGTACACCCGGCCCACCAGGGCGTCGGGCAGGTACTGCTGCTGCACCCAGTGGTTGGGAAAATCGTGGGGATAGAGATACCCCTGCTCCCGCTCAAATCCTGTGCCGTCGGCGTGGACGTTTTGCAGATGGCGGGGAAAGTCCCCGGTTTTGCCCGCCCGCACGTCAGCCATGGCGGCGTTGATGGCATCGTGGCCTGAGTTGGACTTGGGGGCGGTGGCCATGAGGATGGCCGCATCCGCCAAAGCCAGCCGAGCCTCGGGCAGCCCCAGCATGGTGGCGGCATCCACGCAGGCCTTGACAATGGGAATCACTTGGGGATAGGCCAGCCCCACATCCTCACAGGCAATCACCATCAGCCGCCGACAGGCGGAGAGCAAATCCCCCGCCTCCAGCAGCCGGGCCAGGTAGTGCACCGCCGCGTCGGGGTCAGAGCCCCGGATGGACTTTTGCAGCGCGGACAAGATGTCGTAGTGCTGGTCCCCATCCCGGTCGTAGCGCATGGAGGAGCGTTGGGCCACCAGTTTGGCATCCGCCATGGTGATGGTGCGCACCCCGTCAGGAGTGGCGGCGGCGTTCATGAGCACCTCCACCCCGTTGATGGCCTTGCGCACATCACCCCCGCTGGCCTGGGCCAGGTACTCCTTCACTCCCTCCTCAAAACGGCTCTCCTCCCCCAGCTCCTCATCCATGAGCTTCACCGCCCGCTCCACCGCCGGGAGCAAATCCTCTGCGGTGAGGGCCTTGAACTCAAAGACAGTGGCCCGGGACAGAATGGCGTTGAAGATGGTAAAATAGGGATTTTCCGTGGTGGAGGCAATGAGCGTGATTTTTCCCGTCTCCATATACTCCAGCAGGGCCTGCTGCTGCTTTTTGTTGAAATACTGAATCTCATCCAGGTAGAGCAGCACCCCGTTGGGGGCCAGCAGGGTGCCCACCTGGTCCATCACATCCCGCACGTCGGCCAGTGAGGCGGTGGTGGCGTTCAAACGGCGAAGGGTGCGCCCGGACCGCTGGGCGATGATGTCCGCCACCGTGGTCTTGCCCGTGCCGGAGGGGCCGTAAAAGACCATGTTGGGGATGTTGCCGCGGTCCACAATCCGGAGCAGCAGGCCATTTTCCCCCAAGATATGCCGCTGTCCCACCACATGCTCCAGGGTCTGGGGACGAATACGGTCTGCCAAGGGCTGATACATCCCCCTCACCTCCCATTCGTACAAGCTTCTCTCGTGACATTTTAGCACACAAAAGCGTTTCCCGCAAGGGAGAGGATGGCCTCGGATGCTACTTGGTGCAACATCGCACCATTTTCCCCATCAAAGCCGCCACGGAGTGCACCTGTTGGGTGGTATTGAACACGGAAAAGCTCAGCCGCACCGTCCCCGTGTCCAGGGTCCCGGCGGTTTGGTGGGCCAGAGGCGCGCAGTGCAGCCCAGCCCGCACTGCCACGCCCCGGCGGGCCAGCCATGCCCCCACCTCTTCACAGTCCATCCCCTCCACGGTGATGGAGCATACCCCGCTCTGGGCGGCATTTCCCCGAAAGACATGGATGCCTGGGATGCGCCCCAGAGCGTCCATCATATGGGTGCACAGGCAGTGCTCATAGGCCCCAATGCGGGAAATTCCCTTTCGCTGGATAAAGCGCAGGCCGGCCAGCAGCCCCGCCGCCCCCGCCACATTCTGGGTTCCCGCCTCCAGCCGATCGGGGAGTACCTCCGGCATGGCCTGGTTTTTGGACTCGCTACCGGTTCCCCCGTACAGCAGCGGGGTTGGCAATTCCTCCCCGCACAGCAAAAGCCCGGTACCCTGAGGACCGTACAGTCCCTTATGCCCCGGCATGGCCACGTAGGCCGCCCCCCACGCTGACAAACGCACCGGTAGGCTCCCGGCGGACTGGGAGGCATCCACCAGAAGAGGCACCCCCTTGTCCTGGCACAGCTGGGACAGCTCCTCCACCGGCAAAATAAACCCAAAGACATTGGAGACATGGGTGCAAATGACCACATCCACCCCATGCTCCAATTCCCGCCGGAAGGCCTCCAGCATCCCCTTCTGATCGAACACCGGAGCCTGAGCCACCCGGATGTGGATGTCCTTGCGGGCGCACAGGGGCCGGGTGACGGCGTTGTGCTCGTAGCCGGAGATAAGCACGGTGTCCCCCGGACGCACCAGGGCATGGATGGCCATATTGATGGCGTGGGTGGCGTTATAAGTGAGCACCACCCGATCGGGGCTGGGCACTTCAAAGAGCTGGGCGGCAGTCTCCCGCAGTTCAAACAGGGTATCGGCAGCTCGCATGCCCGCCCGGTGACCTCCCCGCCCTGGGCTGGCCATATGGGTCATGGCCCAGGCGGTGGCGTTGGCCACGGAAGCGGGCTTTTCCATGGTGGTGGCAGCACTGTCCAGGTAAATCATACCTCCACCTCCTCATAGTCCCCGTTCTCCAACTGCTGATACACCCCGCGGGGGTTGAGGTGCTCCCCCCGCATCAGTTCTAAGGACCGCTCCAGCCACCGGCTCGACACCTTCACACAGTAGGCACACCCCGCCTGGGCGATGAGGCGAGGGGCCCGCACCAGATAGGCGGAGATGCCCGCCCGCTCCAACAGCCGCACTCCACGCTGGGCATAGGTCAGGGAGCGGCATACAATCAAGTAATATACCATAGGGTATCATTTCCCTTCCCGTTCGGATTGGGTCCGCTCCCAAAAAAGATACGGACGCTCATGCACATTCTATGCGCATGAGCGTCCATTGGTGTCAGCGTACCAGCAGGGCCACCGCGTGGGCGGCCATACCCTCCCCGCTGCCGGTAAAGCCCAGCCCCTCCTCGGTGGTGGCCTTGACGTTGATGCAGTCCTCTTCCATACTCAGCACCTGGGCGATGTTGCGGCGCATCTGGGGAATATATCCCGCCAGCTTAGGCCGCTGGGCCAGGATGGTGGCATCCACATTGCCCACGGTATAGCCCTTTTCCTCCAGCATGCCCCGCACCCGCTGGAGAAGAATCATACTGTCAATGCCCTCATAGGCAGGGTCGTTGTCGGGAAAGGCGTGGCCGATGTCCCACAGCCCCGCAGCCCCCAGCAGGGCATCCATCACCGCGTGCACCAGCACGTCGGCATCGGAATGGCCCAAAAGGCCCATCTCCCAGGGAATTTCAACCCCGCCTAATATCAGCTTACGCCCAGCTACCAGGCGATGTACGTCATATCCATGCCCCACTCGCATCATTGGTTCCATCCCTCCAAAATTCCCTGAGCCACCGCCAATTCCGCCGGGGTGGTCAATTTGATGCTGCTCCGATCCCCTTCCACAAGAGTCACCGGCATACCCAGCCGCTCCACCGCCGAACAGTCGTCGGTGAGGGGGGCGTTGTCCTGCAAGGCCTTGGCCAGAGCGCCCCGGATGAGGTCCGCGTCAAACACCTGGGGGGTCTGCACGGCAAAGAGGGTGGCCCGATCGGGGGTGTGCTCCACCACACCGTTCACTGCCACCTTGATGGTGTCCTGCACCGGGATGGCCGGGGCGGCCGCTCCGGTTTGCGCCGCCTGGTCCACTACTCGCTCCATCACCGCCCCGCTGACAAAGGGTCGGGCCCCGTCGTGGATGCCGATGAGCTTGGCCTCTTGGGACACCTCCATGGTGCCCAGCCGGGCAGACTCCACTCGGGTGGCTCCGCCCCGTACCACGGTAGTGACCTTTTGCAGCCCCATATCCCGGCACAGATTACCCACGGCACCCACCAGGTCCTCCCGGGTGACCACCACCACCTGACTCACCCGGTGGTTGCGCTCCATGGCCAGCAAGGTGTGGGCCAGCACCGGCTGTCCCTCCAACTCCAAAAACATTTTATCCTGCCCCATGCGCTGGGATGACCCGGCTGCCACCACCACCATGGCACAGGTGGGCTCTTGCGGCTTTCGTTTTCGTCCAAACAATGACATATGTTCTCCTCCACTGGCAAAAAAGGAGCCCAGCGGCTCCTTTTTCTGATTATTGGTGCAGAACCTTGTTGACCCGCTCCTCCACAGCCTCATAGGGCATGCTCTGGGCCAACACCAGCTCGGAAATGAGGATCTGCTTGGCGGAGTGGAGCATTTTCCGCTCCCCCGTGGACAGGCCCTTCTGGGTCTCCCGCATCATCAGGCCCTTGACCACTTTGGCCACCTCCAGCAGATCCCCACTTTTGATGCGCAGCATATTTTCCCGATACCGACGGTTCCAATTTTGGGTCATATCCACTTGGATGTCTTCCATTGCCGTCAGAATGTGGGTGGCCTCCTGGCCAGACACCACGGGGCGGACGCCAATCTCATCGCTGTGCTCTGTGGGAATCATGACCATCATGCTTCCGGCCGACAGCTTGAGCAAATAGTAGTCCTGGACTTGTCCGGCTACTTTTTTCCGGACAATAGAGTCGATGACTCCCGCTCCGTGCATAGGATGTACCACCTTATCACCAATCTGATACACGATTCCACCTCCCAAATGTGTATAATCTCACAAAATTAGTATACCCCTTTTTTATTTTCAATGCAAGGGGGCGTGGAATTTTTTTCATGGATTTTACCTGGAATTCGAAATTTCCAATGCCCAAATGCCCAAGCTGTGTTTGATGCAAGCCAACAGGATGGGGCGGAGTGTCCCTTGTGGGGGCGTCTATTCGGTGCGGTGCTGCACAAGAAAACGGTGAAAGCAGTTCATCGTGTGAATCTGCTTCCACCGCTGTTTGTTTACATTTCTTATTTTACATAATTGCGCAGCACCCCGATGTGGGAGATCTCCACCTCCACCGCATCCCCGGCCTGCATGGGGCCGATGCCCGCAGGGGTCCCGGTAGCCACCACATCCCCTGGCTCCAGGGTCATGGACGCGGTTACAAACTCCAACAGCTGGGGAATGGGGGTGATAAAGTCCCGGGTGTTTCCCTGCTGCACCACCTGCCCGTTGAGCCGGGTGGTCACGTCTAGGCCGGATGGGTCCACGTCGTCCACCACCCAGGGGCCAACAGGACAGAACCCATCCATGGACTTGCCTCGGGTCCATTGTCCGTCATGCTTTTGTACGTCCCGGGCGGTGACGTCGTTGAGGCAGGTGTAGCCCAGCACATAATCCCCAGCGTCCTGCGCTGCAATCTTGCTGGCCCGGCGGCGGATCACCACCCCCAACTCTCCCTCATAGTCCAGACGCTGGACAAAGTCCGGCGGGGCAATCTCCCCCTCCGGGTGGTTCACAGTATTGAGCCCTTTCAAGAAGAGCACTGGGAATCCCGGCGGCTCCGCCCCCATCTCCCGGGCGTGCTCCGCATAGTTTTTGCCGATACACACCACCTTGGTGGGAGTGCAGGGGGTCAGCAGCTGGCAGCCTGCCAGCGGGACGCTGCCCCCGTCGTACTCCACCCGCTCATAGGGAGCCGCAGCCAAGGTCTTGACCCGCTCCCCCTCCACCACGCCCCACTGGGGGCCGTGTTCCCCTTGGAAACGCACATATTTCATGGCTCAGCCCTCCATATGGTTGAAGATCAGCTCCAACAGTTCCTGCTTGCCATCCCCCTTCTCAGCGGAGAAGGGAATGACGGGTACATCTTCAGGCAGCTCCAGGGTATCCCGCACCCGCTGGAGGTTGGGGGCCACTTCGCTCTTTTTCAGCTTGTCCAGCTTGTTGGCCACCACCACATAGGGCTTATCCGTGGTGAGAAAGAAGTCACTCATCACCTTGTCATCCGCCGTGGGTTTGTGGCGGGAATCTACGATGAGAATACCCAGGGTCATCAGAGAGGTGTCGGCAAACCAGCCCTCGATGAGCTTGCCCCAACGGGCCCGCTCAGCCATGGACACCTTGGCGTAGCCGTAGCCGGGCAGGTCCACTAGGTAGAGCTGCTTGTCAATGAGGAAGTAGTTGATGTGGGTGGTTTTGCCGGGGGCGGAGCCCACCCGGGCAAAGTTCTTGCGGTTGAGCAGACGGTTGATTACCGAGGACTTGCCCACGTTGGACCGCCCGGCGAACACCACCTGGGGCAAAGTGTCACGGGGAAAGTCGGCGGGCTTGGCCGCCGAGCGGACAAACTCCGCCTGATTCAAATTCACCTTCATATTCCTCACCTCATTGGCACAAATTCACCGCAACCCCGGGGGTCTTGCCCGGGTCGGGGGTGATGATGGTCTCACAGGGCTTGGCTGCGGCACACTCCTTCACCAGGGCGTAAGCCAGCACTTGGTCAGCGCTGGTGACGGGGAGAAATTTCAGGCTCTCCCGCACCAGGGGGTCGATCTCCTCCAGGTCCTTCATGTTGTCCTGGGGAAGGATCACCGTGGACATGCCATTGCGCAGGGCGGCCATGGTCTTCTCCTTCAGTCCACCGATGGCCAGCACCCGGCCCCGCAGGGTTACTTCTCCGGTCATGGCCACATCCCCTCGCACCGGGGTATTGGTGAGGGCGGACACCATGGCGGTGGTGATGGCAATGCCCGCCGAAGGGCCGTCCTTGGGCACAGCGCCCTCGGGAAAGTGGACGTGGGTGTCCTTATCCTTGTAGAAGGTGCCCTCCAGGCCCAGTTGGGACGCCCGGCTGCGGATGAAGGACAGCGCCGTGCGGGCGGATTCCTTCATCACGTCGCCCAGGTTTCCGGTGAGTTCCACCTTTCCGGTGCCCTCCACCACGTTGACCTCCACCTCCAGGATTTCGCCGCCTACGGAGGTCCAGGCCAGACCGTTGACCACCCCCACCTGGGGCTGACCTGCGGTCTTGTCCTTGGCGTAGCGGCGCACTCCCAGAAACCCTTGCAGGGTATCCGGTGTGATGGATACCGACTTCACCCCGTCCTTCACCAGCTTCATGGCGGACTTGCGGCACAGCTTGTCCAGCAGCCGCTCCAGACGGCGCACCCCGGACTCCCGGGTGTAGCCGGAGATGATCTGACGCAGGGCCGCGTCGGACAGCTTCACCTGGCTTCGAGTCAGCCCGTGGGCCTTGAGCTCCTTGGGCCACAGATGCCGCTTGGCGATTTGCAGCTTCTCCTCGTCGGTATAGCTGCCGATTTCAATGATCTCCATACGGTCCAGCAGCGGCCGAGGGATGGTTTCGGTGGTGTTGGCGGTGGCAATGAACAGAACATCAGACAGGTCTAAGGGCATCTCCAGGTAGTGATCCCGGAAGGTGGCATTCTGGTGCACATCCAACACCTCCAGCAACGCCGCACTGGGGTCGCCCCGGTGGTCACTGCCCACCTTGTCCAACTCGTCCAGCACCAGCACCGGGTTGACGCTCCCCGCTTGGCGGATGCCGGCAATGATTCGCCCGGGCATGGCCCCCACATAGGTCTTGCGGTGGCCTCGGATTTCCGCCTCGTCGTGGACGCCGCCCAGGGAGATGCGGGCCAGCTTGCGGTTCATGGCCCGGGCTACGCTCATGGCGATGGAAGTCTTGCCCACACCGGGAGGGCCCACCAGACAGATGACCTGTCCCTTTAATTCAGGGGACAGCTGTTTGACCGCCACAAATTCCAAAATGCGCTCTTTTACCTTTTCCAGGCCGTAGTGATCGGCGTCCAGCACCTTGGACACCGCCGCCACATTGGCACGCTCCTTGGTTTTCACCATCCAGGGCAGCTCCAGGCAGGTGTCCAGATAGCCTCGGAGCACCGAGGCCTCGGCCGAGCTGTAGGGCTGCTTCTCCAGGTGATGGATTTCCTTGTTGAGCTTCTCCCGCACCTCGTCGGGGAGCTTGGCCTCCGCTACCCGGCGGCGGTACTCGGTGATCTCGTCCCCGTCGTCCCGGTCCCCCAGCTCTCTCTGAAGAACCTTGAGCTGCTCCCGCATGTAGTAGTCCCGCTGGTTTTCCGCCATCTGCTCCTGGACTTTTCCCTCCAGTTCGCTCTCCACCTGACGGATTTCCACCTCTCGGGCCAGAATCCGGGCCAACTTCTCCAGCCGGCGGGTGGGGCGCAGCTCTTCCAGGATCAGCTGCTTGTCCTCAAAGCGCAGGGGCAG
This sequence comes from uncultured Oscillospiraceae bacterium, assembly GCA_944387075.1. GTDB lineage: Bacteria > Bacillota > Clostridia > Oscillospirales > Oscillospiraceae > Enterenecus. The sequence continues at coordinate 19,454 of CALXDO010000097.1, forward strand.
ATTCTGGGCGGCGTAGTCGGCTATGTAGGCGGGGTCGTCACTGGCCAACAGGCGCAGGTACAACTCGGGAGAGACCCGGTCGGACAACTCGGTGTACCGCTCCACCATGGCGTAGATTTGGCGGATGAGGGCCTCCGTGCGTGGGGTGTTGGCCCGGGGGCTGGGCTCCTCCTCCAGCAGCTCGATCTCTGCGGTAAGGTATGGCTCGGTGGTGAGCAGCTGGAGCATTCGGCCCCGGCTCCTGCCCTCCACCATCACCCGCACGTTGTCGTCCGGCAAACGCAGGATTTGCTTGACGGTGGCCACCGTACCCACCGCATACAGATGCTCCTGGGTTGGCTCCTCCACCGCCAATTCCTTCTGGGTCACCAGGAAAATTTCCCGGCTGCCCGACATGGCCTGCTCCAGGGCCCGGATGGAAATTTCCCGGCCCACATCGAAATGGAGCAGCAAATTGGGAAACACAGTAATGGCCCGCAGCGCCAGGGCAGGCATGGCCACAATTTCAGGTTCTCGCTTGGTTGTCATTTGGATTCCTCCTTTCCTCCTCCTCCAAGGAGGAGATGGACGTTCATGGGTAGACAAAAAGGGGCGAGCCTTGCGCCCGCCCCTCTTATTTTTTCTATGTTAGGATGCGTTGCCCTTGCCTTTGGCTTGGCCACCCATCTCGGCACGCAGGGCAGCCGCGCCCAGTCGGGGCCGGGCCGGACGGCCCTCCTCCCGCACCACCCGGGGCTCTTCTTCCCCACGGATGGCCTCGGGGGTAATGATCACCTTGGCAATGGTGTCATCCGAAGGCACATCGTACATCACCGGAGTCATCACTTCCTCCAGAACGGCACGCAGGCCACGGGCACCGATCTTCCGCTCCACCGCCTTCTTTGCCGCTGCCTCCAGGGCCTCCGGGGTGAACTCCAACTCCACGTTGTCGTACTCCATCAGCTTCTGGTACTGCTTGACCAGGGCGTTTTTGGGCTCGGTGAGAATCTGCACCAGCTGCTTCTCGTCCAGAGCCTTCAGACCGGTGATCACCGGCAGACGGCCCACCAGCTCGGGGATAATGCCGAACTTTAACAGATCGTGGGGCTGCACATAGCGGAAGGTGTCCTCCTGCTCCCGCTCGGCGGCAGTGCGCACCTGTGCGCCAAAGCCGATGGTCTTTTGCTCCATGCGCTGCTCGATGATCTTCTCCAGACCGTCAAAGGCGCCGCCGCAGATGAACAGGATGTTCTTGGTGTCAATCTGCAAAAACTCCTGGTGGGGATGCTTGCGGCCTCCCTGGGGCGGGACGTTGGCCACAGTCCCCTCCAAAATCTTCAACAGAGCCTGCTGCACTCCTTCGCCGGACACATCCCGGGTGATGGAGGTGTTTTCGCTCTTGCGGGCAATCTTGTCGATCTCATCCACATAGATGATGCCCCGCTGAGCCAGCTCAATATCGTAATCCGCTGCCTGCACCAGCCGCAGCAGAATGTTCTCCACATCGTCACCCACATAACCGGCTTCGGTGAGGGTGGTGGCATCGGCAATGGCAAAGGGCACTTTCAGCACCCGGGCCAGGGTCTGCGCAAAGAGGGTCTTGCCGCAGCCGGTGGGGCCCACCAGAAGGATGTTGCTCTTTTGCAGTTCCACCGAGTCCCCGCCGCCGAAGTAAATCCGCTTATAGTGGTTGTATACCGCCACAGACAGGGCAACCTTTGCCTGCTCCTGGCCAATGATATACTCGTCCAGAACCTCACGGATCTCCCGAGGGGTGGGGATCACGTCAGGCATTTCCAGATTGTCCAGTTCCGGCTCCTGCTCCTCGCCCAGAATGCTCATACACAGGTGGACACACTCGTTGCAGATGTATGCCCCAGGACCGGCAATGATGCGCTCCACCTGCTCCTGATGCTTGCCGCAAAAGGAACAGCGCACAGTTTTGTACTCATCTCGAGCCATAGATACCTTCCTTTCGGAAACGTGCCAAAGAGCGAAGACCTGATCGTCTCCGCCCTTCTGAACCATCAACGATTATAGATGACCTTATCAATGAGGCCATAGGCCGCTGCTTCTTCGGCGGTCATGAAATTGTCGCGCTCACAGTCGGCGGTGACCTGCTCCACACGCTTGCCGCAGTTGTCGGCCAAAATCTGGTTCATTCGCTTTTTGATGATCTCCAGACGCTTGAGGTGGATGGCCATGTCCGTGATCTGGCCCTGGGTGCCGGCAGAGGGCTGGTGAATCATGATCTC
>CALXDO010000098.1 GCA_944387075.1 uncultured Oscillospiraceae bacterium
TGCAGATCCAGATACTGCATTTTGGTCAGATCGTCTGCATGGGGGACCTGGGCATAGTAGGGGGCTGTGATGTCCTTCCAGGTGCGGCTGCTGCGATAGGCGGGGGTGAGCACCCGCTCTGCCTCGTCGTTGCCAAAGATGAAGGCCTGTCCCACGAAGGTGTCCTCCACCGGTTTGGCGGCCTTGGTCAAGAAGCCCTGACCGTGGAAGGCGGGAAGCTTAGATACCACTCCGGCCACCGCCTTGCGCAGGGCCAGGGGTAGTTTGCGGTAGGCCCGGTAGGGCTTGGTGGTGTGGTAGGTGATGTAGCCGCCGAACAGCTCGTCGGAGCCTTCGCCGGACAACACCACCTTCACGTCTTGAGCGGCCAACTTGGAGAGGAAATAGAGGGGCACGGTGGACAGGTTGGCGTTGGGCTCATCGGCGTAGTACTGGATGGTGGGGAGAATGTCGAAAAATTCGTCGGCACTGATGGTCTTGGAGATGTTCTTCAGCCCCAGCTCCTCACACAGGGCCTTGGCCTCGCTGGTCTCATCAAAGCCCTTGTTGGCAAAGCCGACGGAGTAGGTCTTATCCGGGTGGGACAGGGCGGTGATGACGCTGGAGTCGATGCCGCCGGAGAGGAAGGCGCCCACTTCCACATCGCTGATCTGGTGGGCCTTCACCGACTCGGTAACCACCTCACGGATCTCCTGGGCGTGCTCTTCCAGACTCTTGGAGTCCGGCTCAAAGGAGAAGGTGTGGTAGGCGCTGACCTCCAGCTTGCCATCCTGATAGGTAAAGTGATGGCCGGGGAGCAGGCGAAACACCCCCTTGAAGAAGGATTCATCCAGAGCAGAGTACTGGAAGGTGAGGTAGAATTTCAGAGCCTCCCGATTGAGTTCTTTTTTGAAAGCGGGGTGGGGGAGGAAGCTTTTCAACTCAGAGCCAAAGAAAAAGGTGTCTCCCATGGGGGCATAGTAAAAGGGCTTGATGCCGAAGGGGTCTCGGGCCCCATAGAGCGTCTGGCTCTGGGTGTCCCATACCACAAAGGCGAACATGCCCCGCAGCTGACGGCTGACCTCAGCACCCCACTGCATATAGCCGTGGAGCAGCACCTCGGTGTCCGAATTGGTCAGGAAGGTGTGGCCCAGCTCCTGCAGCTGCGTGCGCAGGGCCTGGAAGTTATAGACCTCGCCGTTATAGGCCAAAATATAGCGGCTGTCCGGGCTTTTCATGGGCTGGTGACCATTGGCCAGGTCGATGATGGAAAGACGACGGTGGGCAATGGCACAGTGGTCGTCGGTATAATAGCCCTCTTCGTCGGGGCCACGGTGACGAATGGAATCGCCCATGGCGTGCAGGGCGTTGACGTCAGGGGTGGAGCGGGAGAGAAATCCGGTAAAACCGCACATAGCGTTGTCCTCCAGTAGACATTTGAAAATTCAGACTCCAGCATACATCTTATATAGAAAAAAGTCAACTGGTCCAGGGAAAGAATACAGTTGAAATCATCAACGGGACCATGGTAGAATACATCGAATAGACAAAATGGAAAGCAGGAGATCACCATGAGTTGGTCAAAAGTGAGATGGTACGAAAAACTGTGTGTGATATTGGCCTTGGCATGCCTGGCGGGTACTGTGGCAGCAGCCCTCCAACTGAACCAGGGCACTGTGGCAGACCATGTGTGGGTGGCGGTGAGCTTGGTGCTGATTGCAGCGTTGGGGGCTGTGCTGTTGTATAGAGAGGGTGTTTCCACCCATCAGATCATGGTTTTGCTTTTGCCATTGGCGGCAGCTATGCTGGTGCGGTGTTTGCTGTTGGACCACGAGAGCGGAGATTACCAGACCTTCCTCAGTCAGTGGTATCAGGTGATTCGGGACAGGGGGGGATTTGCAGCCATCGCCCAGCCGGTGGGAAACTACAATGTGCCCTACCTCTATTTTATCGCCTTCATCTCCTACCTGAATATCCCGGATCTGTACCTGTATAAGCTGTTCTCCATTCTCTTGGACGTGATCCTGGCCTGGGGCGGATTACGGCTGGTGCGGGTGCTGACCCGGGACGGGGGAAACGCTCTGCTGCCCCAGATTGCCTTTGGAGTGTTGCTCTTCGTTCCCACGGTGGTACTCAATGGCAGCTACTGGGCCCAGTGCGACGCCATCTACGGGGCGTTGGTGGTCCATGCGGTGGCCTGTGTTCTGGAGGGGAAAAATAAGTGGTCCCTGGTGTGGTCGGCCGTGGCGTTCTCCTTCAAACTACAGACGGTGTTCATCATACCACTGTGGGGGGTGCTGTGGCTGGCCGGACGGGTGAAGTTCCGGGAGCTGTTTGTCTTTCCGGGGGTGTATGCCCTCACCGCTGTACCGGCTCTTTTGCTGGGAAAACCTCTGGTGGACATTTTGAGTGTCTACCTGGGGCAGATGGGAGAGAATGATCGGTTGACGCTGAATGCTCCATCCATTTACCAGTTCATTCCCTCTCATGCCGCATACAACCCGGAGTTGCTGGCTCAGGTTGGCATTTGCGCCGCGGCGGTGCTGGCCTTTGCGATGCTGTTCCTCGGGGCATGGAAGGGGAAACAGCTGGATAACCAGTTGGCCATGGCGGTGGCCATGGTGCTGGTGGTGGGAATCCCGTTCCTACTGCCCCATATGCACGAGCGGTATTTCTACCTGGCAGATGTACTGGCGGTATGCTGGGCGGTGTCCAATCTGCGGCGCATTCCCGTGGCGCTGTTGGTGTGCGCCTCGTCCCTGGCCAGCTATTTGGTATACCTGCGTTTGAAATATAACTACATTTTATATATCTCGGGGGACTATCTGGTGATGTTTTGGGAGACAGCGGCCATGGCGGCGGCCTTCGTTCTTTGCCTTGTCCACCTGGTGAACCTGTGTCGAAGAGGAGAAAAAAACACATGAAATTTGTCTCATGGAACGTCAATGGCCTGCGGGCTTGTTTGAAAAAAGGATTTGAGGAGTCGGTGCTGGGGCTGGATGCGGATTTCATCTGTCTTCAGGAGACCAAGATGGAGCAGGGCCAGGCCCACGTGGATTTGCCCGGCTATGAGGAGTTTTGGAACTCGGCGGAGAAGAAGGGGTATTCAGGTACCGCGATCTTCACCCGCCACAAGCCTCTCTCGGTGCGCTATGGCATGGGACTGGAGCCCCACGACCATGAGGGCCGGCTCATCACCCTGGAATACCCAGAGTTCTACCTGGTCAACTGCTACACCCCCAATGCCCAGAATGAGTTGGCCCGCATCGACTACCGCATGGAGTGGGAGCGGGATCTGCGCGCCTATCTGATGGAACTGGACAAGGAGAAGCCAGTGATCTATTGCGGGGATTTGAATGTGGCCCATCAAGAAATTGATTTGAAGAACCCTGGCCCCAACCGAGGCAAGGCCGGATTTTCCGATCAGGAGCGGGAGCAGTTTGGGTTGCTGCTCCAGAGCGGCTTTGTGGACACCTTCCGGTATCTGTACCCGGATGTCACCGGGGCATACTCCTGGTGGAGCTACCGCTTCAACGCCCGGGCCAACAACGCGGGGTGGCGCATTGACTACTTTGTCGTGTCTCAGCGGCTGGCCCAGCAGGTTCAGGGGGCGTTCATCCACAGTGACATCTACGGAAGCGACCACTGTCCGGTGTCTCTGGACATCAAAATTTGACAAAAAAATATTCCAATTCAGAAGAAACTGGAATAGAGAAATCCTTTTCTTTGGGCAAACTAGGGTAGACCCAAAGCAAAGGAGGAAATGTGTTATGAAGATGAATATGGTGATTCCAGTGGCAGGACTGAGCATGTTGGCCGGTGGTATTGTGGGCATGGCCTTGAGCCCCAAGAAAAAGACCAAAATGCAGAAGGCTGCCAGTAAGGCGGCTAAGGTGGCAGGGGATGCCATGGAGAATCTGTCCGGGGCACTAAAGATGTAAAGCGCAGCGCAGGAGAGGGACGAGCGTCCCTTCTCCTGCGTCATTTTATCGAAAAAATCTGAACTGGATAGACAAAAACCGTACATCGAGACAGAACTTATGAAAACTTAAGGAGATGTTAATGCTAGTTTGCGGTTCCCTATGATATAATCTCGATACATCCGCAAGAAGTGGTCGGAGATGCTTTTTGAGACGATTGCCCACGAGGAGGAACGACCGATGAATGAAACATTTGAAAAGTGGTATCCCCATCACAATTTGGACACAATGTACGATGTGGGTGATGTATGGATTGGGCCGGGTGGATGTTCCCTTGTTCTGCTGCCCGATGGACAGCGGCGAAAGGAACTGGAAGGGCAGCGGCTGACGTTTACCTGGGCATCCATCGTCAGCTATCAACTGTCCCAGGAGAGTTACCGGGAAGATCTCTGGGTCTCCGACCCGAAACAGGCGTGGCCCTTTTGGAAGAGTGCAGACTCTGTATACCTGAGAGCCTCCCGGGAACGAAGCGCCCTGTTTCCGGAGAATGCTGTCCACTGGATGGTTGTGGGGACGAATCTCATTGCCGATGTGATCGCAGCTGAGCCGCCCACTGTCTCTGTGATTGCGCCCAGCGAAGGAATTTCCCAGGGGCATTGCAAAGAGATCGAGGTGCAAGGGTGTGTGGAAGTACCCATGGAATTGTCACAGGACGAGTTTTGCAATCGGTTTATTCACTGGATCGAGGAAAACCATTGGAGCTTCGGCGGTGGGATGCGAACCATTGCAGATGGATACTACCTCAATGAGGACGGGACACCGGGAGAACCGGTGTAACCGGACAGGGTAAGCCCAAAGAGAAAACACAGGTAGAACAGAAGAAACCGGGAGGGCTGTGCAGAACCAAAGCACAACCTTCCCGGTTTTTGTATTCCGAACTATCTCAGAAAACGGAAACCTCCTCACGGTGTTCCAGATGCTCCGATGGTCACAGGGGATTGGGCCAGAACGGTCAGATTTCCCTGCGGCTTGAAACTCTACGCGAATTCGTATATAATGAAACACGACAAAACCGATTCAGACGAGGGGGAGCGGGATGGAAGGCTATCGATCCATTCGGGAAACTGCAAAAAAATGGGGTGTGTCGGAGCGTCGCATCCATCAATACTGCGCCGAGGGACGCATTCCCGGTGCAGAGCGGTTCGGTGGAGCCTGGGCAATCCCGGACACCGCTGAAAAACCTGGCGACCCGCGAAAAGAAAGAAAGCAACCGGTGGCCCAGTGCCCACCGGCAACGACGCCATTGTTTCCGGGCTTTATGCCCCTGATGAACACGCCCTTTGAGCCGGGGCGTTGTGCGGAAACGATTGATAAAATGAAAGCTGGGCCGAAAAAGGACATCGCTCTGGCAGAGTATCACTATTTCAGCGGACAGGCGGAAAAGGCCATACAGGAAACAGAGGTCTATCTGACCGCTTCGGATGGAGCCATTCGTCTTTCCGCCTCTTGGATTTTTGCCTACGCCTGCCTGACCATGGGACGGATTGACCACGCCCGCCGTGGCTTGCAGGAGATTCGATGCACGCTGGCGGCCAGTGGAGAATCGGCCCCGCCGGTGCGTGCCATGGAAGCGTTTGTCGCGTTTGCCGCCGCTGTGCTTCTGCATCTTCCGTTGCCGGAGGAGATGCCGCCCGCCCAAGAATTTCTTCCGCTGCTCGCTCCCGGTGTGCGGGCTTTTGCGCTGTACGTTCAGGCTCATTTCCTTTACTTGAAGGGACAGTATGAGCACAGTGCCGGGATGGTGGAGGCCGCCCTTGCCATGGGCGCCGAGGCATACCCCATCCCCGCCATCTACCTCCACCTGGTGGCGGTGATGGACTACATGAGCACGAAACAGACCCAGCAGGCGCAAGCCCATCTGATGGCTGCCTGGACATTGGCCCGCCCCGATGACTTGATCGAAGGGTTCGGGGAGCACCATGGTCTGTTGGGCGGGATGCTGGAGGCAGTCATCAAACCCAACTGGCCGGAAGATTTCAAACGCATCATCGACATCACCTACCGGTTCTCTTCCGGCTGGCGTAGAGTTCACAACCCCATCACCGGGCATGATGTAGCCGATGACTTGACCACAACGGAATTTGCTGCGGCCATGCTGGCCGCCCGGAATTGGACCAACCTGGAAATTGCGGGGCATTTGAACATTTCAGCCAATACAGTCAAGCGGCATATCTCCCAAGCCATGAAAAAATTGAAGGTGGAGAACCGGAAAGACTTGAAACAATATATGCTGCGATAGCCAACATGCCTGCGGACTTGTCCCTAGGCATGACCAATTTTTACCCTTGAAATGGGTGATAGAAATTTCTCTCGCCATATAGGATAATAAGAATGTAACTTACAAGTTTCATGTGGGTTGAAGTCCCCGATTTCAGAGAAGCTGTAAATCCGGAACGGGGGGAACTGTAAAAAACGAAGCCTGCTGCAAAACAGGTCAGAACAACAAAGCGAGAGGCGACCCTTTTGGGGGTGGCCTCTCGTTTCGTTTGCGCGGCAAGTTGCTGGTACAGACAAACCAGAACCTGAAAAAGCTGTGCATCAAGCGGAACCCGAACGGCTCCGGACGGGTGCGTCTGAGAACAGAACAGCGTAGCCCATGGGCTCTCTTAGTTAGGCCCGGATAGCGGCTGGATTTGACGGGTACAAGAGGCGTCCATGATGGCTTTGGCCTGACGAATGTATGGATTTTCCTTCCAAACGCTCTGATCTCCGATGATATAGAGGCGATATTTCGCACGGGTCACCGCTACATTGACCAAATTACTGTTCACAAACCCCCTTACGGCATAGGAGTCTTTTTGTTTCAAATCGCAGCCCAAGAGAAAGATGACCTCATCCGCCTCTTTCCCTTGAAATTTGTGAACGGTTCCAAGGTTGGAGCCAAGCCACGCATGCAAATAAGTTCGCTTTAAGGACAGGGCAGAATCTGGATGGGTCTTGGCATACTGGAGCAGCTCTTTTCGCATGCCGTTCACCACTTGGGTAAATGGAGAAATGATATACAGATTGGGAAGATCGGCCCGCTGAAAGGCCAGTTCTACCAGTTCGCAGGTTTGGGCGCCTTGTGCAGGGACATAGTGATTTTTCTTCCCCATTTCGTTGCCGGCTATATCAATCCATTGGGAGGTGCTGCGCAGGAACAAGGCTTCTTTTTTCTCCGACGGGGGAAGGGTTTGCTGCTTCATCATACCATCATAGGATATTTGGTTAGAAATATCATACATTGGCGAGAGACAACGCCTGTGCACCAGCAAAGGACACCCCACCCAGTCTGGATAATCGGTTCCGTTGTGAAAGAATGTACCAAATGGGTTAATGGTATCTCCACAGCGTTGGACCGACAGAGACTTATCCTTATAATTTTGATAAACCGGCTGGGAATACGCTGCTTTTAACAGGTTCAGATCATCGGTGACAACCGGTTCCACCTGTTTCGGGTCTCCCACGATCAGCACCCGTCTTGCCCGGTATATGGCGCCTACGGCCATTTGTGGCTGGGCTTGTCCGGCTTCATCAATCATAAGGGTACCGATGGAACCTGGTTCCGTCATATCCTTGAGCAAACGCCCAACCGAGGCAAAGGTGGAAGAGATCACGGGGGTTAACAAAAATAGCGTTTGGAACAGGGAACTGGCCATCGCTTGCCGATCGGCTTCGTGGAAAACGATACGCTCCGTGTCGCTCTCCGTCCGAAGGCCCCAGTATTGCCCAAGAATGCTCAGGTTTGTTCTACAGTGCTTGGAACTTAGTAAAAATTCTTTGGTCATTTGCAGCGCAAGGTAAAACAGTTTTTCTCGTTCACGGTTGTAGTGCTGGGTCACCCAAGGGTTGACCAACTGCGCCTGCGTGGAGCGTGCTGGGTCATGGGATAAAATATCCGAAATCAGCGCATCGTCTATGGGGGCGGCCCGGTTGGTTTGAGAGGCACTCTGGAATTGCTGCACAAGCAGATCATATGCCTTTGCGCACTCGTCTGCTTCTTTTTTAGCCGCCTCCTTTTGTTTGTGCAGGTGCTGAATGGTCTCACGCAGCTGCTTCTCCTGCTGTTGCAGAATTTCCAGGCTGTTTCTCCGATCTGTAAGGCGTTGCGCCGCAGTGCTTCGGGCCTGTTCTGCATAGGCCAGGTCGGATTTCGCAGATTGCAGCGCAGAGTCGGATTGAGTTGCGGATGCAGCGCATTCCTCCGCGTTTCTTGTATAGGATGCGCCCAACTCCACGGCTGCCTGGTATTTGCTTTTCCGAAAAAATTTGCTCAAATAAGAGACGGATTCCTCTGCCTCTAAGGCTTTTCGTCGGTATTCAAGTTCCTGGTTCCGGATCGCCTTCAAAGAGTCCTGCAGCTGACAAATCATTTGGGAACAGCGGGAGACCTTGGCCGACGCCTCATCATATTCCGCCCTGACCGCATGCAGCTGATGTTCTCCATCCTGGAGTTTGGCTGCAAGATCCTGGAGTTTTGAGTTTGCTTCAGCGGTTTTCTGCTTGTTGTGGGCTTCTACCGTTTGATACCGTAGGGACGCTTCATGTGCCGTCTGTGTGCGATTGGAGTAAGAGGATAGCTGATCGCGCAACGTCTCAACACGTTGCAGCTGTGCCAGGAATTGATCCCGAGCGCGCCGATAGTGTTGGACACGCCCTTCGATGCTCTGGTTTTGTCTCATAAAATCCTGCAAAAGCGGGTTGAGCACGTCATAGTAAAAACTCTTGATGTTGGATTTCTTTCCCAGTGGAGCTGCAATCAACCCCCAGGCATCCGCATCGCATCCAGGGGAACCAAACAGCTTTTGTGCATAACCGGTAAAATAAATTTCAGGATAGTCACCCGCTCGCTTTGCATCATTTTTATATAGAGGAATCTTTTCTGTGGAAGGAGAGACGGAAAAAAGGGCAGAGATCTCCCTGAGTTGGCTCTGCATATCCTCGTCATCAGGATGTGTGCCCTCTGCTTGAACCTTTAGCTGACCGCTGATACCGCCGCTCATGGGCAACTCTTTGGTAATGTTTTCTACGGCTGTGTTGTTGCAAGACACCACAAGTACGCCATGAGTTCCAATTTGGTCGTTCACAAAGGAAAACCAACGGGGGAAATATTGGGAATATGCACCGTTTTTATCCCCATGTTGGAACTTGTGGGCTTCAAACGCTTGGTCGGGCTCCTCGTATTGGCTTAATAGCCTTGCCTTTTCCACCACATGCTCTGCAATTACTTCCTTTAGCATCGTTGTTTTTCCAGTTCCGGGGGGACCGTTGACGGAAAAAATGCTGCCAACTTTTCCGATGAACCCTTGATCTGTATGAGAGATGGCAAGGTTGATGGCCACTTGCTGCATCAGCGCAGGCATAAATCGGGACGGCCACTTTCCCAAAGGTGCATTTTGAATGTCCAGAATATCCGTGAGCGTGCGGAACAATGCTTCTCGGTCACTGGGGGTTACCAGGTCGTGGCGTTCCCATTGGTCATATTGGTGATAGGGGGCGCAGATGTATTCGACCAGTTCCCGCAGGATGCCGCAGGTAAAGGCCCGGCTGTCTGTTTGAATGCGATCTTTCACCAGTTTCAGGTCATTGGAAAAGAAATCATGGCTCAACCCCAGGTAATTGTCGTCATCATACTTTTCTTTTGATGCGTCATCCGCAAAAAGCTGAACTTTCATGGCAGCCGTAAGATCCATGTCGGTTCCCGTGGGAGATGAAAAATATGTGCCATAGATGTTTGTGAGTTTTTCTTGGATGCCGGCGATGACCGCCATTGTAATGGAATCTTCACCCCATTCGGGCCCGATTTTCTCAGCAACGGAAGGGGCAGGACAGTGGAGGGAAGCTTCCTCGGTGTGAGGTTCTTCTCCAAATAACTCCTTTTCCAGATCTTCCAGGTCAGACGTGTAAGCATGTTCGGAAAGAAGGGATGAAATCGGTGCAATTTTTTTGCTATGCACTTGAGATAATGCCCAGACAATGGTGGAAAGAGAGAGGGAATGGGGAATATAGTTGCCTCTTTCGTCACACTGGAAGCTGAGTATGGGAATATCATCCGTGCTGTCCTCTGCCTGCTGTAGTTCGGACGGCCCGAGCTGTTCTGCGAGATGCACGATACAGGTCTGACGTTTGACCTTCCCCACATAAAACGTCAGGTTTCCCCAAGTGTGCATACCACATTCGCTGGCTTCATGGACAATCACAGAACGAATGTCTTGCACGCCATCCAGCGGTGTGAATACGGTGATTTGTTTTCTGGAAGTGTTTTTTTGCTGCCTGGAATGTTTATATTGGCGCAGCTCCTGTGTTAATGTTCCGGCATTCGTGCAGGCTTCGTAGGAGTCTTGCCCAAGGAATTCGATTGCATACCAGTATTCCAGAATACTGAGGGCAATCTGCTCTTTGTTCGTCACGGTTCACGACCCTCCATCCATCGTCTGTATGTCTGTATGGGTATTATACCGTAAGACTGTTTCCAAAGAAAGAAGGAGATGAAAAGAAAAATCCTGACACGCTATGGCTGATTGCGTTTCTGATGACCCGAAGCCACGAGGGCTTTGATGCGGTCTCTCTGAAATCCTGCATAGTGATCGATCAAAGAAAAACTTAAGAAGATGTTAATACCGGCTTGCGGTTCCCTATGATATAATCCTAGCACATCGACCGATGAGGAGGGAACCGCATGAAACAAATCATCACCAATGGGATTGCTTGTCTGGAAGCGCTGCCGGGCAGCGAAACATGGTATTGGGGCATGGACTACACCAACGGCGATCTGTACGAGGCAGAGGGGTTATTTCGACGTGGAAACCCCATCCAGCAAAACCGACTCATCCTGGTGCGTTATCCACAGGGCACGGTGTACGAGCCCATTTGTCCACAGCCAGGGCAGTACCTGGGTAAACCGGTGTACCACAACGGACAGGTGGTCTTGCTGCTGGTGGATTTTCCAAAAGAGGAGATCCAGATTGTGGCCTTTGATGGGCAGTCGGAGCAGATAACCACGCTGGCGGTGCTGCCTCTCTCCATGGTGGCGGATTGTTACAACCTGATGCTGGAGGCATCTCCGCTTATGTTGACGCGGTCGGCGCATGATCATAAGTTCCAGATCCTCTGGCCGGAACGCCGGGAATTTTCGGTGGAGGACAACGAGTATTTTGCGTCCTTGGTCGGAAAGAAGCTTTATACCACAGTTTGGTATGAGGACCCGGACTACCGGGAGGAGGTTCTGGTACGAGATTTTGATACAGGGGCAGTCTTAGATCGGCTGCCCGGGCGACTCCACGTCATGCCGGACGGCCAGAATTGGATTTTGGTGTGAGGAGGTGCGGCTTCCTATGTGGCTGGAGGTTTTGCTGCGAGAGTTGATTGACGTGGCACAGGCGGAGCGCGTTTCCAGGCCCGCACGAATCCTTTGCATTGCTCTCATATCCCTCGTATTTCTAATGGGCATTGCCAGCTTGTTTCTGCTGGTCTTTGTGATAGAGGGCCAAAGCCTACTCAGAAGGGGTGTCTTTCTAATGGTGGGTGTGAGCATTCTTGCCTATTACCTGCAATTCTTGTACACCGTCGTGGGCAGAAGAAAGGGTGGGAAGAAGTTATGATGAATCCGGATATTGCGAAAACCAGAGCCTATTACAGTGCTCTTGGTCCAGAGACCATCTGCGACTGCGCCGATTGCTGGAACTACTGCGCCAAGGTCAAGGGAGCCTATCCAGAAGTGGCCCAGTATCTTGCCGCACTGGGAGTTGACATCGAAAAGCCCTTTGAGGCATCAGAAGGAACCCATGGATCAAACAGGTGGATTTGTTCATAATCTTGGGGTACAATAGCCGTATCACAACTCAGAAAGAGTGATTTGATGTTTTTCGATGTCTACTATCTCATTCTTGTTCTGCCCGCTGTGATTTTGGCCATGTGGGCCGGCAGCCGGGTCAACAGTACGTTCCGCAAGTACTCCCAGCAGCTGTCCAGACGCCGTCTCACCGGGGCGGATGCAGCCCGCAGGGTGTTGGATGCCAACGGCCTGTACAACGTGCGCATTGAGCGAGTGTCAGGCAATTTGACCGACCACTATGATCCCCGCACCAATGTCATCCGCCTGTCCGATTCGGTGTATGACAACACCTCCACCGCTGCCATCGGTGTGGCCGCCCATGAGGCGGGGCACGCCATCCAGTATGCGGTTCACTATGCCCCCATCAAACTGCGGTCAGCCATCATACCAATGACCAATATTGGCTCCAAGCTGGCGATGCCGCTGATTCTCATTGGTCTGCTGTTTGTCTCCGGTGACCTGGGGGTACAGCTGGCCTATGCGGGTATCGCATGTTTCGGGCTGTCTACGCTGTTCCAGTTGTTGACGCTGCCCACGGAATTCAATGCCAGCCGCAGGGCTTTGACTGCGTTGGAGTCCGGCCATTTATTAGATGAGGATGAAATGGTGGGGGCCAAGAAAACCCTGTGGGCCGCAGCCATGACCTATGTGGCAGCTCTGGCAGTGTCCTTGGCTCAGCTGTTCCGGCTGCTGCTTATTGTGGGCGGTCGGCGCAGAAATGATTGATGTGCAGGAGATGACCCGGATGATCTATGCCTAGAGGGCATAACAACAGACGGGAAAAGGAATAGAGCATGGAATCTGGCTTTTGAACACAAAGCCAGATTCCATGTTCTATTTTTGGCTATGGAAAAGCCCTTTGTATCTCAGCTTGTCACACCATTCACGGAACGAGTCTGAATGCTTGACGTAGCTTTATGCCGCAGATGGTCTATAACTGGCAAAAGCCTATTCGTCTGTATGGATTGCTTCGTTTAAGAGGGGGCGCAGCTGCTGGTATTCTGGGCTGTCCCGGAAAAAGGCAAACTCCTGGCTGTGTTCCAGGTCATCCAGAATCCGGCGGTGTAGTGATTGGGCGATGGTGGACACATCTCCACCGTCCAGAGCGTGGTAAAGAGGACTTGTTTGGGGCTCCCAAGGCTCGGTGAGGGTGGGCAGCACCTTGTGCAGAACCTCCAGACAGGCTTTCGGATTTTTGTTCTGGGTGGCCAGCTGCAATTTTGCGATATAGGGGGTCCATTTTGTCATATGGAGCAGGCTGGACACCTGTTCATAGACTTCCGCACAGAACTGGGCATCCTGCTCCCGTCCCTGTTGCATGGCAATATCCATGAGATTTATCAGAGATGTTTGAATATTGGTTGTGCTTAGGAGCACCCGGTGCTCCCAGAGCCGCAAAGCCTGTTCATAGTTTTCTTGCTGGGTATACAAGATAGCCAGTTGTTCCTCTCTGTCAATGCGAGAGGGGGGAAGCGTGTTAATGAGTTCTTCCGCCTTCGCAAAGTTCTTTCGGTTTCGGTGGTAGGAGATGCACATGGTCAGGGCAGCATCTCGAATCTCTGGGGTCTGACTGTGGGACATGGACTCATAAAATGGCATCAACTTCTCTGTGTAGGCATCCGGGTCCGGGACTCCATGGAGAAAACGGGCCCCATCCAGATAGAAAATGGTGGTGTAGATCAACTTCTCACAGGTTGGAAACTGATGAATTTGATCCATAGCGCACTGAAAGGCAATTTCGTACCCCTCTTCTTTTAATGTGTGATCCAAATGGCTGGCAAAACAGGCAATCTCTTCATCCGTCAGGTCATCTTGGAAGGAGAGAAGGGTGTTCAGGTCGGTTTGCAGCACGCGAGCCAGGGCGGGCAGTGTGGTGATGTCTGGGTATGTGGTACCGGTATCACATAGTTAAAGATATTGGTGTCATTTAATCAATTTTGCCGATAAAGCGGTAGAAGATTTCTACCTCCTGTTCCCGGCTTCCGTCCTCACCTTTGACCGCTTCATGAACAACGATTTT
>CALXDO010000099.1 GCA_944387075.1 uncultured Oscillospiraceae bacterium
GGAAGAAGGGGTTCCACGATTGACCACAGTTCATCACTTACTAGCTTCTTTGGCATACCTTTCACCTCCACTAGCATTATATCTCATCATCCGTAGCTTGTCTGGCTTTTGTTAGGCGCTCTAAGGAGGTTGACGGAATGAAAACAAACCACGGTTCCGCCATACAAATTCTGCGCCATCTGGTTCAGTTGATCGCTTTTCTTCTCTTTCCAGAATTGTTTGTCACGGCGCTGCATGCACTGGGCAATGTGGTGACCGCCCTGACCAATGGTACGTTTTCTTTGAATACCTTATCCGCACAACTCATTACCATCGCGGCCATCTTTTTGATGACCGCTATATGGGGGCGCATTTTCTGTGGGTATCTCTGCTCTTTCGGCGCACTGCAAGAGCTTTTTTTCTGGATTTCCAAAAAGCTTTTCCCTAAAAAAGCTGCCATTCCCGCCTGGCTTGACCATATTCTTCAATATTTCAAATATCTGGTTTTGGTGTTTATCGTGGTTGCCTTATGGATTTTGGCCCTGCCCATGGATGCCTCCCTCAATCCGTGGGGGATATTTGGTATGCTGACTTCTGGGAATCCTTCGGTCATGGCCGCTGCGGTGGGCACATGGGGCTTTGTCCTGCTATTGGCGTTTGCCATTGGCTCACTTTTTGTGGAACGCTTTTTTTGCCGGTATTTCTGTCCCTTAGGTGCTCTGTTCACCATCATTTCCGGGAAAAGATGTTATAAAATCCGACGTGATGAATCCGCCTGCACCCATTGCGGTCATTGCGAGAGAACATGCAGCATGGGGATTCCCATCCTGAAAAAAGGCGATGTATCCTCTGGCGCATGTATCAACTGTATGCAGTGCCTGACCACCTGCCCCAAGAAATGTCTGTCTGCCAATCCTGCCCCCGCGGTAGCCGGAACGGCTGCGGCCATCATGACGTGTGGCCTGGTTCAGATTGGCACCCTTACGGTGCCCAAGGAGTCGGCCGCATTGTCGGCCTATGGTTTGGACCAGACGGGTCAGGGCAGCTACACCGATGGCGTTTACACCGGTGTCGGAACCGGCTTCCGTGGCGACACAGAGGTTCAGGTCACCGTGGCACAGGGATATATCACCGACATCACTGTGCTTTCTTATGAAGACGATCCCGAGTTCTTCCAGAAAGCGCAATCCTCCATCCTCGGCCAAATTCTATCCCAACAATCCACCGATGTTCCAACCGTCAGCGGAGCAACCTATTCCAGCCGCAGCATTCTCCATGCCGTGGCCAATGCCCTTGGTCTGGAAGCGCAGTCTGAATCCGGCAGTGCCGTCCTGCCCGATGACCAGCAAGGAGAACCCAATTGGGCTCCGTCTACCGATCCCAACCCATCCAGCACCGATTTTGCAGAAAACACCCCTTCCACTCTGGACCTATCCTCTCTGGCAGATGGAACCTATCAAGGGAGTGGGCAGGGCTTCCGAGGCACAACCAGCGTCTCTGTCACGGTGGAAAACGGGAAAATCACCGACATCACCATCGTCTCCTACCAAGATGACGCCCAGTTTTTCTCCCGTGCCCAAAATACCATCATCCAAGAAATCATCAACACCCAATCCGTGGATGTGTCGTGCGTGAGTGGCGCAACCTTTTCTTCTAACGGCATTCTTGAAGCGGTCGCCAACGCGCTCAACGTCAGCTTTGACAACCCCAATGCGTCCAGTTCCAACCAAGGCGGACATACAGGGGGGCATGATAACTTTAGAAAACCGAGGCATTAACCCTTCTGACCATTCACAACCGGTTTATCTTGACAACGCCGTGTCACCTGTGTAGCATGTAGAAAGCAGTTGTTTCTTTGATCCAAATGAGGGGGACATATGTATGCCAAACCTTGAGATCACCAACATGGTCATGGTGCAAGACCCTGTAACCGGGCAAGTTGTGGTACAAAAGCGTGTGAAAAACTGGTGTGGGATTGCCTTCCCCGGCGGACACGCCGAGCCGGGGGAATCCATCTATGACAGTGCCGTCCGGGAGATCAAAGAGGAGACGGGCCTGGACATCCAAAACCTGACCCCCTGCGGGTTTATGTATTGGTTTAACAACAAAACTCAGGATAAATATTTTACTTACTTTTATAAGACAACGGACTTTTCTGGCTCCCTCCTTGCATCCACTGCGGAGGGTGAGGTGTTCTGGGCCAGCCTGGACGACTTGCAAACTATGCAGTTGGCCCCCAATTTCCCCGATTATCTTCCCATTTTTCTGGGAGATCATTACACCGAGGCCTACTGCTCCTGGAACGAGGACATGAACGTGGACGAGACGCAACCCAACCCGTGGGGGATTGTCTACCGCTGAAATTTCATTCTACCTGGGGGGTGGATGTGATGCTGAAACACACCGGCACAAAATATCTTCAAACCCACCGCCTTGCGCTTCGCCCCTTCCGGGCAGAGGATGCAGAGAGTTGCGTGCGCAACTGGGCCGCTGATCCGGACATCTACCGCCATATTAGCCAGCAAGTACGCACCCCTCAAGATGTGTCCCAATGGCTTTCCACCGCTGAGCAAGCCTATACAAGCTTGGAAACATACTACTGGGCCATCACAGAGGCAACCTGCGGAGACGTCATTGGGGAAATCTTTGTGGATGACTTCAGTAATCGGAACCGTTGGTGCGAATTGGATTGGAAGATCGGCAAAGCATACTGGGGCAATGGCTACGCCGCAGAAGCCGCCACGGTGGTGATTCGCTACTTGTTGGATGAGGTTGGCTTCCACCGGGTACAGGCCAAGTGCAGCGTGGACAATTCTGCCTCAGAGCGAGTCATGCAAAAAGTGGGCATGACCAAAGAAGGGATTTTGCGTGACTATTTTCTCGCCAAAGATCACCGTTGGAGGGACGTTGTCCTATATTCCCTGCTCAGCAGCCATCCGGCAAGTCCTCAATGAGCCTATCATTCCCTCCGCCAGGGTCTCCCAGCCCCTGGCGGAGCTCCTTTTATTTTCACCCTTGTGTCATGGTGTCAGGTGTAGTAAAATGATGAACAATCTTGTTGGTCATTCATTTTTTGTGTGGAGGTATGTCACCATGGCGACCTTAAAAGAAATCGCAGCCATCGCTGGGGTATCTCAAGCCACAGTATCCCGAGTGCTGAACCAGGACCCGTCCCTGAGTGTGACGGAGGAGACCCGGAAGCGGGTACTCCAGACTGCCAAGGAACTGGGCTATCGCACGGTGCAGCAGCGGTACCAGGCCTATCAGGAGGCAGACCCTCCCGCCCCTGTCAAACCCCAGGAGGCCATGGAACGGCGCATCGGCATCGCTCAAATGTTTGAAAATCAGCAGCTTTTGGAAGATATTTATTACATGATGCTGAAAAATATTTTGGACGAGGTGTGCTTTGAAAAAACCTGGAGCACCGTGACCCTCTTTCGCAACGAACAGGGGCACTTTGTCAAAAACGATGATCTGCCTTTGGATGGCATTGTGGCCATTGGCCGATTTACCCAGAAGGAAATCCAGGATTTCCACGGATACACCGACAACATCGTGTTTTTGGACTCCTCTCCGGACGAGGAAAAATATTGCAGCATCGTGCCCAACTACCATCTGGCGGTGCGCCAGGTGCTCCACTGTTTTTGGCAGCGGGGATACCAGCATATCGCCTATCTGGGCAGCGTGTACACCTTTGGCAACACCAAGGAGCTGTCCATGGACCCCCGGTTCTACTACTACAAAAACTCCCTGCTGGAACGGAATGTTTACAACCCGGCCTTGGTCATGGACTGTGAAATGAACTCCAGAAGCAGCTATGAGGCCATGAAAGCCTATCTGGACAGCGGAAAACCCCTGCCTGACGCCATCTTCACCGCCAGTGATGTGGTGGCCCCCGGCCTGCTCAAAGCCCTGCGGGAACATGGCATTCGCATTCCGGAGGACATGGGTATCATCACCTTTAACAACACCAGCATCTCCCAGCTGTCCCAGCCGCCTCTGGCCTCAGTGGAGGTGTACATGCGGGAAAACGCAGAGGCCGCCGCGCTGTGCATGGAACTGCTGTGGAACCAAAAGACTCACCCGAAAAAAATCACCATCTCCTGCCGCCTGGAAGAACGCGGCAGTGTGAGGGCACTATAATTTGTAAATGCAGGAGAAGTTTTTCTTCTGCATTTTTCATAATTCCGAGTAATTATTTTAGTAAATATTTTACAGAAGTGTGCGCAAACAGGTATAATCTTTAGTAAATATATTGACGGCCTCTGGATGCAGTGCTATCATGATCGGTACATGTTACAAAAATACAGGAGGATCACCGCCATGAGTATTGCAGTTAGCCAAAAAGGGGATGTATTTCTTCTCAGCACGCAATCCACCAGCTATGCGTTTGGGATCGACGACCAGGGCCTGGTACGACATCTGTACTGGGGCCAAAAGATGGACTGCGTGGAAGATTTTGAGATACCGGTCCTCGGGGAGGTGTCCAGCAACGATCCGGTGCCGGAGATCACCCCGGAGGAATTTCCCGTCTACGGGGGTCTGCGCTACAAGGAGCACTGTTTGAAGGTGGCCTTTGCCGACGGCACCCGGGAGATTGTGTATGGGTACGAGGGCTATGAGGTGGCTGCCACCGATACCGCTGAGGAGTTGGTCATCCGGCTCAAGGACACCCACTATGACTTCCTCATGGAACTGCACTACAAGCTCTACCCCGCCTATGATTTGATGGAGCGCAGCGTGGTGGTGAAAAACCACACCGGCGAGCCCATTCAGGTGGAAAAAATCCACTCCGGCCAGTTCCACATCCCCTATGAAGGGCTGAACTTCTCCAATGTGCACGGACACTGGGGGGCTGAGCAGCAGCGGTTTGTCCAGAAGGTCAGCTATGGCAAAATCGTCATTGAGAACCGCCGGGGCATTTCCTCCCACAACCACAACCCCTATTTCATCCTGGATCGGGACGCCACCGAGACCAGCGGTGAGGTCTATTTCGGGGCCCTGCGCATGAGCGGCAATTTCAGTGGGGTCATTGAGCAGACGCCGTATGGGGAGACTCTGGCCCAGCTGGGGCTGAACTCCCACGACTTTGCGCTGGAGCTGAAGCCCGGGGAAGCCTTTGAGGCCCCCTCCATTCTCTGCGGCTACTCCGCCACCGGATTTGAGACCATGTCCCACAACCTCCACCGCTTTGCCCGGGAGCATCTGCTGCGGGAGGGCCTGCGCCCGGTGCTGTACAACTCCTGGGAGGCCACGGAGTTTGCCGTGAGCAGCCAGGAGCAGATCAAACTGGCCCGCAAGGCCAAAGAGCTGGGGGCGGAGCTGTTTGTGCTGGATGACGGCTGGTTTGGCCAGCGTCACGGCATCGACAACGGCCTGGGCGACTGGTACGTCAACGAGAGCAAGTTCCCCCACGGCCTGGAAGAGCTCGTCGGTGAGGTGAAGGCCCTGGATATGCTCTTTGGCCTGTGGGTGGAGCCGGAGATGGTCAATCCCAAGTCCCAGCTCTACCAGGACCACCCCGACTGGATTTACCACTTTGAGACCCGCACCAGCGACACCTCCCGGGGCCAGTATGTGTTGAACATGGCCAAGGAAGAGGTGCAGACCTTTGTCTATGACATGCTGGATCACCTCCTGACCCGCTATGACATCGACTACATCAAGTGGGATGCCAACCGGCCCATCTCCCAGACCTGCCCCCAGCGGGACATCTGGGTCAAACACATCCGGGCCGTGTACGACATCGTCACCCGGCTCAAACAGAAGCACCCCCACGTCCTCTTTGAGGCCTGCGCCTCGGGAGGCGGCCGGATTGACTACGGCATTCTGGGTATCTTCGACGACTTCTGGACCAGCGACAACACCGACGCCTACGACCGGCTGACCATTCAGGATTCCTACTCCTACATCTACCCCATCAAGGCCATGCGGGCCTGGGTCACCGACTGCCCCAATTTCCTCTCCCGCCGGGTCATCCCCCTCACCTTCCGCTACCACAGCGCCATGATGGGCACCCTGGGAATCGGCTGCAACATCTTGAAGTTCACCTCTGAGGAGGTGGAGCTGTCCCAAAAGATGATTGCCCAGTATAAGGAGATTCGCCCCATCGTACAGGAGGGCGACTTCTACCGCCTGGACAATCCCTCGGCAAATTCCTACTTCCTGTACCAGTACCTCAAGGGCGACCAGGGCCTGATTTTTGCCTTCCTTCCCCAGAGTCAGATGGGACACTGGGGCACCACCATCCGGCTGCGCGGGCTCCAGGCAGATGCCCGGTACACCCTGCACACGCCGGACGGGGACGTGACCAAGAGCGGACACTACCTGATGCACCACGGCCTGCCCCTGCGCCTCACCGGCGACTACGCCAGCACCATCCTTTCGTTCACCAAGGAAGCCTAACCACACCATATGGGTTCTACATACAGCCACAGGGAGGAGTACACCATGAAATTATCCAATTCATCCAAATTCGCCTTTGGCATCGGCGCACTGGGAAAAGATTTGTGTTATGCCATTGTTTCCACTTATTTGATGATCTATTTCACTGACACCGTGGGCCTTCTGCCCCTGTTTGTGGGCAACCTGTTCCTGGTGGCCCGGGTGTGGGACGCCGTCAACGACCCCATGATGGGCTTTGTGGTGGACAACACCAGAAGCCGCTGGGGCAAATTTCGGCCCTGGATTTTGATTGGCACGGTGCTCAATGCGGCCATTCTCGTGTTCCTCTTCCGCCGTCCCGATCTGGAAGGCCCCGCTCTGTATGCCTATTATTCCGTCATGTACATCCTCTGGGGCATGACCTACACGATCATGGACATCCCCTACTGGTCCATGCTCCCCTCCCTGTCCTCCACCAAGGAGGAGCGGGACGCCATGTCCGTCATCCCCCGCATTTTTGCCAGCTCCGCCTGGCTGCTGGTGGGCACCTTTGGCCTGGCCATGATTAACAAGCTGGGCCAGGGGAACACCGCAAAAGGCTATTCCTCTCTGGCTGTGGTGATTGCCGCGGTGTTCGTCCTCACCATTTTGATCACCGTGATCTTCGTCAAGGACCGCACCAGCCACGAGGCTGACGCCGGTCAAAAGGCGGAGCGCATCAGCCTGAAGGACGCTGTGCGCATCATCACCGGCAACGACCAGCTGAAGGTGTACATCGGCGTGGTGCTGGCCTACAATCTGGTGGTGCAGCTGGCCGGCGGCATGGCTCTGTATTACTTCAAGTATGTGGTGGGGGATGAGAACCTGTTCCCCATTTTCACCGCAGCTGCCTCCTTTGCGGAGATCCTCGCCCTGTTTGCCTTCCCCATTCTCTCCCGGTTTCTGTCCAAAAAGCAGGTGTTTGCCATTGCCAGCTTTGCCCCTGCCGTGGGCCTGATTCTCCTCCTTCTCTCCGGTTTTGTGGCCCCCTCCAACGTGGTTCTCATCGCCATCTGCGGTGTGTTCTTCAAGTTTGGCTCCGGCCTGACCCTGGGTGCCACCACCGTGATGCTGGCTGACGTCATCGACTACGGCGAGGTGAAGCTGGGCACCCGCAACGAGAGCATTGTGGCCTCCTTCCAGACCCTGCTGGTGAAAACCGCCTCCGCGGTGGCCGGCTGGCTCATCGGCGTGGGCCTGACCGTGGTGGGCTATGTGCAGAATGTACCCCAGACCGCCGAGACCATCCTGGGTATGCGGGTACTCATTGGCGTGATTCCCACCGTGGTAACCGTGCTGGCCTTTGTCATCTACGTTAAGGGCTATAAGCTGGAAGGCAATTATCTGGAGAACATCATGCGGCAGCTGAAAACCGAGAAATTAGATAAGGTGGCGTAATCATCATGTGGCTTGGCGTAGACTATTATCCGGAACAATGGGACATCTCCCTGCTGGAAGATGACCTGAAGAATATCTGTGAGCTGGGATGCAGCGTCATTCGCATCGCAGAGTTTGCCTGGCACCGCATGGAGCCGGAGGAGGGGAAGTTTGACTTCTCCTTCTTCGACCATGTGATCGACCGGGCGAAGGCCCACGGCCTCCATGTGGTCATGGGCACCCCCACGGCCACCATTCCCGCCTGGCTGGCCAAACAGCACCCCTCCATCCTCTCCCAGTTTGAAAACGGCACCCAGCGCACCTTCGGCGGGCGGCATGTGTCCTGCTTCAACAGCCCCGAGATGTACACCTACTCCCAGCGTATCATCCGGGCCATGGCCGAACACTACAAAAACGAACACGCCATTGTGGCCTGGCAGATTGACAACGAGCTGGGCCACGAGGACAGCGACATCTGCTACTGCCCCCAGTGCCGGGATGCCTTCCGGGCTTTTCTGCGGAACAAATTTCACGGGGACATCCACCAGCTCAACGACACCTACGGCACCACCTTCTGGTCCCAGGAGTACAACGACTTCGACGAAATTCCCCTGCCCACCCGCACCATTACCACCCACAACCCGGCCCTGCGCCTGGACTGGGAACGGTTCCGCAGCGAGAGCATCGTGAAGTTTGCCCACTTCCAGGCCGCCCTGCTCCGGGAGATCATCCCCCATGTGGTGGTCATCCACGACTTCCCCGGGGGCGGTTTGAGCAAGCATGTGGATTACTCCGCCGTATCCCGATGCCTGGACTTGGCCGCCTACAACAATTACCCCGTGTGGGGCGGGCAAAAAGAGCCCCTGCCCCCCAGCGAAATTGCCTTCGGCCTGGACTACATCCGAGGCCTGAAACAGCAGAACTTCTGGATTACCGAGGCCATCATGGGGGCCCAGGGCCACGATGTCACCGGGTTTGCCCCCCGCCCCAACCAGGCCAAAATGTGGGCCTACCAGAGCATGGCCCGGGGCTGTGAATCCCTCTTCTTCTTCCGCTACCGAGGCGCCATCAAGGGGGCCGAGCAGTTCTGCTATGGGGTGCTGGATGCGGACAACGTCAAGCGGCGGAAGTTCTATGAGGTACAGAGCTTCTTTACCCACATCCAACGCTATGCCCCCCAGCTGGAAACCCCCATCCACGCGACCGTGGCCATTGTCTACGATTACGACTCCCTGGCCGCCTTCCGCATCCAGCGCCAGAGCTTCCTGCTGGACTGCGAGAGGGAAATGAAAAAGTATCACAAGGCCTTTTATGCGCGCAACATCCCCGTGGACGTCATCCCCGCCGGCGCAGACCTCACCGGCTACCAGGTGGTGATTCTCCCCCAGATGATTGTCACCAAGCCGGAATTCCAGGCCAAGATCAAGACCTTTGTGGAGCAGGGCGGCACCGTGGTGCTCACCTACCGGGATTTTGTCAAGGATTATGACAACAATCTGGTGCTGGGCAAGCAAATACCCGTGGACTTCGACACCTTCGCCGGGGTGTGCGTGGTGGAGACCGAGAGCCTGCAAGAGGGCCAGGAGTTCCCGGTGGTGGGAGTAGGCGACTTCGCTCAAACCCAGGGCCAGGGCGGCATTTTCCGGGACATGCTGGTGGCCCAGGGCGCCCAGGTGCTGCTGCGCTACGACGATGAATTCTACCGGGAGTTTGCCGCAGTCACCTGCTGCCAGCAGGGCCAGGGCTATGTATACTACCTGGGCTGCGGCCTGGACCAGCCCCTTCTGGAGCAGCTCATGGAGCACATCGCCTCCCAGCAGGGCATTGCCTCCCACCCTTCCGCCCCCGGGGTAGAGGTGGTGTATCGGGGCAGTCAGACCAACCAAATCTGTATGGTCATCAACCACAATCCCCACCCGGTGCAGCACCTGGGGCAGACCCTCTCCCCCTTCCAGTGCACCATCCTCCCCGCGCCATAACGGCATATTTTTGCCCAAATTGCCCACCAACTGGAAATCCCATTCTTTCTCTTTTTCATGATAAAGTCCTAAAATTTTTACGAACCGCCTGCCAAGTCCCATCTGGAACCGCCAGATGGGACTTGGCCTTTTTCTTGCCGCTGGTTGTATCTGCACAATAGACAAATTTACGCATATGGCGGACATTTTTGTCCCAACTGTATTGACAGCTGTAGTGCCTCAGTGCTAGATTATTGCCCATCTTGAGCCAAAAGTCCCACACTTTCCATGTTTTAAGGAATTTTTAAGACATATTTTATAAATTTTGGAAGTTTAGCTTTGCTCAGACACTGTCCGTCCCCGTTTTGTTTTGGGGTTTGTATCAGGGACAAGACCGACGTTCCACGCTCGCTGATCCTCTTTGAAGAGAGAGGGGGGTAGCCATGCCTGGCATCAGGGGAAAGCAGAACACTGGCTTGTGTCTTTTGCAATACAAAAAACCACAAGAGGAGGATGCAAATGAATCGCATCAAGCAAGCAATCCATCTGTTGCTGGCTGTCCCGCTGATCTGCGTTGTGTTGTCTGGTTACGCCTTTGCCGCCAACGAAGACGCCCTGTGGACCCAGCTGACCGAGACCTCGGACACGGTCTCCGCTGTTGTAGAGGCCAACACCGCGGTCACGGACGGCACCATTCAGCTGACCTTTGACGCGGACAAACTGACCTATGTGGGCTGTGACTTTGTGGGGGAATCCAACCAGTACAAGCCCTATGTGGCCATGTACGCAGTCAACGACACCCAGGCCCAGGAAGGCGTTGTACGCGTGTCCTGGGTTGCCCCGGACGCCCGCACCGACAACGGCAGCGTAGACCAATTGTTCCAGGTCAACTTCAAGCCCAACCAGGGCAGCGCGGCCCCCAGCGACCTCTCCGTCTCCGGCACCGCCAGTTCCCCCGACGGTCAGGCCGTGCCGGTGGCTCAGCAGCCCGCTCCCCAGCCGGAGAAATCCCCCGCTCCTTCCCCTTCCGCCACTCCCACCCAGCAGCCTGGGGACCCCAACGCCAGCATGGCCCCCGGCAGCAGCAACAGCCATGCGGGGCAGCCCGACACCGGTGACCACGCCCATGTGGGCCTGTACCTCACCCTGCTCGGAGTGTGTGCCGTCGCTTTGGGCCTGGCCGTTGTCTGGCGTTTTTCAAGGAGGGGTGCAAAATGAAAAACATGAAACGCTTCTTATCTTTGGCACTTGTACTGAGCATGGTGGTTTCCGCGGCGGTGGGCACCACCTCGGCCGCCTCCGCTCCCCGCGCCGACCGTTCCAACGTGACGGTGAAGCAGGTGGAGGATGCCAACCAGGATCTGTCCCTGACCCGCTGGGACGCCGTATCTCAGGACCAGCTGGCCGCCACCCCCCGTCCCGATGAGGACGTGCGGGTCATCATCGTCATGGACGGCGAGAGCGTGGTCTCCGCCGACCATACCGCTGTGTACAGCGACGAAACCGCCCAGCAGATGGAACAGATCAAGGCCACCCAGGACGAGGTCATTGCCCACATCGAGCGGACCGCCCTGGACGGGGATCGCCTGCCCGTGGCCTACCAGTACAGCTGGCTGGTCAACGGCGTGGCGGCCACCGTGCCCTACGGCAAGTTGTCGGACATTGAGGCCGTGGCTGGGGTGCGCAAAGTGGTGCTCCAAACCGTCTACAAGCCCTGCTCCACCCAGTCCGACATCGCCTATCCCACCACCATCTCCGACGGGGTGATGATTGGCCGGGAAAGCACCTGGGCCAAGGGCTACAACGGAACGGGCATGAAAATCGCCATCATCGACACCGGTCTGGATCTGGATCACCAGAACTTTGCCGCCCTGCCCGACTCCGCCCTCACCACCACCAGCCTGACCAAAGACGCCATGGCAGGTGTGCTGACCAATCTCAATGCCTACCGGCGTTATGAGGGGCTGACCGTCAACAACCTGTACCGCAACACCAAGGTGGCCTTCGGCTACAATTATGTGGACGACAGCCTGGACATCACCCACGACCAGGACAAGCAGGGTGACCACGGCACCCATGTGGCGGGCATTGCCGCCGCCAACAAGGTGGCCCAGTCCGACGTGGTGGGCGTGGCCCCCAACGCGCAGCTGTTGGTGATGAAGGTCTTTGGTCAAAAGGGTGGGGCATACACCCAGGACTGGGTGGCCGGCCTGGAGGACGCCATGATGCTGGGTGCTGACGTGGTGAACATGAGTCTGGGCGCCGACGCCGGATTTACCACCGATGCCGACTGGGTCAACGAGGTGTTCCACCGGGTGGCGGACACCGGCACCGTGCTGTGCATCTCCGCCGGCAACGCCTACACCTCCGGCTACGGCAACCACTTCGGTCAAAACGCCAACCTCACCTCCAATCCGGACAACGCCATGCTGGGCTCTCCCGGCGCCTATGCCAACGCCCTGTCTGTGGCCAGTGTGGACAATGTCTACACCATGTCCGACTACATCGCTGTGGGTGACGACCACAAAATCGCCTACCAAAACGGTGCCAGCGGCTCCAACGCCCCCTTCAACACCCTGGCCGGCACCCCCTACCAGATGGTTTCGGTGCCTGGGTCCGGAAGCCCGGAGGACTTTGCCCAGGTGAATGTGAAGGGTAAAATCGCCCTGGTACAGCGGGGTGTCATCGCCTTCACCGAGAAGTGCCAGAACGCCCAGCAGGCTGGAGCGGCGGGCTGTCTCATCTACAACAACCAAAGCGGCACCATCACCATGGATATGACGGGCAGTACCGTCACCATCCCCTGCGCCTCTCTGACCATGGCCGACGGGGCCTACCTCCTCTCCGCCCTGGAGTCCGACCCCAACCTGTCCGTGACCGTGGGGGCCGAACAGACCCTCATCGCCAGCGACACCGCCTATCAGATGAGCGACTTCTCCTCCTGGGGCGTCACCCCCTCCCTGACCCTGGAGCCGGATCTCACCGCCCCCGGCGGCAACATCTACTCCACCATGGATAAGGGCACCTACGGCCTGATGAGCGGCACCTCCATGGCCTCTCCCAACCTGGCGGGCATCTCCGCCCTGGTCAAGCAGCATGTCACCGCTGAGGATGGGCTGGGCTACGCCGACGGGGCCAAAACCAACTCCTTGGTGCGTGCCCTGATGATGAGCACCGCCACCCCCCTGGTGTTCCAAAACCAGGATGGTCTGTACTACTCCCCCCGCAAGCAGGGCGCAGGCCTGGCCAACGCCTACGGCTCGGTGTCCACCCACGCCTACCTGAGTGTGGACGGCTGCGACGTGCCCAAGGCGGAACTGGGGGACGACGCGGGAAAGACCGGCACCTATGGCTACGACTTCCACGTCACCAACTTTGGCAGCACCCCCCTGTTCTATGACTTGAACACCGTGGCCCAGACCGAAGGGGTCACCCAGGCCGACGGCCAGACCTTCATGTCCGGCACCCCCAAGGCGCTGGACGCCGCCACCGCCCAGTCCACCACCGCTATGGTGCTCAAGTATGATGTGGACGGCAGCGGCGTGTGCGACTCCCACGACGCCTATCAGGTGTACCGAGCCGTTGTCGCCGGTCAGGCCCAGGACCCCAACTGGTCGGATGTGGCCTTCCGCTACAACACCAATGGAGACGAGACCACCGATGCCGCCGACGTGCAGGCCTATCTCAACGCCCTGGTGGGCCTGGACCAAGGCGCCGATTTGAAGGCCCAGGTGATGGCGGTGGAGGCTGGAGCCACCCAGACCGTCCACGTCACTGTGACCCTGGCCGACACGGACAAGGCCTACTTCCAGGACAACTATCCCAACGGCTGCTATGTGGAGGGCTACACTTTCCTCTCCGCCCTCAACGCAGGCGGCACCGACCTGTCCCTGCCCTACCTGGGCTTCTACGGTGACTGGACCGCCGCCCCCATTTTCGACGGCGACAACACCAACCCCGACACCCTGGGCTTCTTCTGGGGAGACAAGGACAACGCCTTCTACAGCCAGTACATGACCGCCCTGTGGACCCAGATGAACGGCAAAGCCTCCCAGTGGATTCCCGGCATGAACCCCTTTGTGGACGAGGCCTTCGACCTGCGCCATGTCTCCGTGTCCCCCAACGCCGACGGCTCCTGTGACTACCTGGATGGTATGTACGTCTCTCTGCTGCGAAACGCCGCCAACCTCACCTTTACCTACAGCAACGCTGACACCGGTGAGGTCTACTTCACCGACACCGTGGACCACGTCTCCAAAAGCCACTTTGTGCCCTCGGAGAACCTGTGCGTCCCCCACGTCTACACCCCCACCTACCAGTTCACCGACGCACAGGGGAACCCCCTGCCCAACAACACCAAGGTGACCCTCACCCTGGCCGCCACCCTGGACTATCCGGGGGCCAAGCCCCAATCCAAGTCGGTGGATGTCACCGTGGACACCGCCGCCCCTGAGCTGCTGGATGCCCAGACCTCCACGGGAGACAAGGGCGAGCGTCTGCTCACCCTCACCTTCCGCGACAATCTGTCCGTGGCGGGCGTGTCCTTCCTGGACACCCAAACCGGTAAGGTTCTGGCCCAGCATGGAGTCGATGACGGGGCAGCCACCCGAGACGAGGCGGGCAATCTGGTGTGGACCCAGACCTATGACGTGTCCGGCATGGGCGACCACCCCACCCTGGTGCTGGGCGATTACGCCATGAACCTGGGCCAGTACGCCCTGGATTTGTCCAACAACCAGACTGACACCCCCGCCACCCCCGACCCCGGGGTGTGAGATTTCCCGTCTCACCGCTGGGACGGCTCCTGGGCCGCCCCAGCGGGGAGAGATGCAAGCATTTCCAGCAAGCATGGGTTGACATTCTCATTCTCACATAGTACAATGGCACAGTTGAGTTGAGAAAATTTAATAATTGGCATATGGGTATTCGTCATCGGATGAATATTTTTTAGGTGCTTAAATGTATTCCGTAGATCTTAGAAGGAATGCATTTAAGCACCTTTTTTGTTTTTCCCCATTGTCAATAGAACCAGGAGGAAACCATGGCAAACGCAAAGAAAAATTTTTGGAAGTACATCACCCTGAGTATTCTGGGCATGTTGGGTTCCTCGGGAACCATTCTGGCGGATACGTTTTTCATCTCCAACCGCCTGGGGGCGGACGGACTGGCCGCGCTGAATCTCTCCATTTCCGTGTTTGGGCTGATGAACGGCCTGGGGCTGCTGTTTGGAGTGGGCGGGGCCACGCGCTACGCCACGTTCCAATCCCAAAAAGAGGACCACCGGGCCAACCAGGCGTTCACCCGCTCCTTTCTGCTTGCGCTCTTTTTTGGTATCGCTCTTTTTACCGTGGGGCTGCTGTTTTCCCACCCGCTTGCCCAGGCGTTGGGCGCAAACCAGGAAATTCTCCCCATGTGCGCCGTATATCTGAAAACCATTCTGTTGTTCGCCCCTTGCTTCCTGCTCAATCATCTGTTCATGGCCTTTCTTCGCAACGATAACAACCCCAAGTTGGCCATGGCGGTGATGGTGGTAGGCAGCCTGTCCAACATCGTTCTGGACTACACCTTGATCTATCCCCTTGATATGGGTATGTTCGGGGCCGCTTTGGCCACCGGCCTTTCCCCCGTGATTGGCCTTGGCATCGCCTCCCTTCACATTCTCACCCGCAAAAACCACTTCCACTTGGTTCCCACCCACATGGACGTTTCTCGCATCGCAGAAACAGCAGCCCCGGGCCTCTCCTCCTTTGTCAATGAACTTTCCTCCAGCATCGTCCTGGTGGTGTTCAATCTGCTCATCCTCCGCCAAGCCGGAAACCTTGGCGTGGCCGCCTACGGAATCGTCGCCAATCTGGCATTGATGGTACTGGCTGTGTTCACCGGTCTTTCCCAGGGCATTCAGCCTCTGCTCAGCCGTGCTTACGGCGCGGGAAATATGGAGGAAGTGCGGTATCTGTATCGAAAAGGCAGGTTTCTCGCCCTGGCCATCGGTGTATGCGTGGTCAGCATCTCCTTGCTTGCCACCCCGGCCTTGGTTTCCTGTTTCAATGGCGAACACGATCCCGCCTTGCAGGCCCTGGCCGAGACCGGCGTCAGGCTCTACTTCATCGGCTTTTTCTTTGTGGGCTACAACTATTTGACGGCGGCCTTTCTCAGCACCACCGAGCAGTCCAAAGCCGCCTGTTCCCTGTCCATCTTCCGGGGGTGTCTTGGCATCACGGGGGCCGCGTGTTTGCTTTCCGCTCTATGGGGGATGCTGGGAATTTGGATGGCCTTCCCGGTGGTGGAATTGGGCACCATGGCCCTGGGCCTGATGGTGATGGCTTGGCGCAAAAAACGCCTCGTTCCCGACATGCAGCCCTGCTGATCCCCTGTGTCCCCGCTTGATAGACACACCCTCTTGACAAGATTCTTCTACACTTGTAGAATATAAGCAGATACTACAAGTGTAGAGGAGTGATCCCATGAACCATCCCATCCGCCGCTTGCCCGACACCGAGCTGGAGGTGATGCAGGCCCTGTGGGCCTGCGATGTCCCCGCCGCCCGCTCCGACCTGGAGCAGATTTTAGCGCAGACCCACCCCATGGCCACCACCACCCTGCTCACCCTGCTGTCCCGGCTGAGCGACAAGGGCTTTGTGCGCACGGAGAAACAGGGGCGCAAAAGCGTGTACACTCCCTGTGTGACCCAGGAGGCCTATCTGGCCGCCCAGAGCCGCAGCTTCATCCAGAAGCTGTGTGGGGGCAGCCTGTCCATGTTCGCCTCGGCCCTGTGCGAGAGCGGACTGAGTAAGGAGGAACTGCAAGAGCTGCGCGAGCTGCTGAAAGAAGGTGACTGAGGATGTTGCGCACCCTGGTCTTTCTGCTGTGGTCCCTGTTCCTGGCCGGAATGGTCTTTTTCCGGTACGACCCCCTATTCGGCCATGACGGCCTGCCCAGCCTGGGCAGTCGTCCCGCCTACCTGCCCTATTACGCCGCCTACCTGCTGCCTCTGTGCATTCCCATTCTGGTGGCCACCCTGGCCCTGATGGGATTCTCCCGGGCGGCAAAAGAAACCCTCTCCACCTATGTGGGGCTATTTCTCCACATCAGTGTCTACCATCTGGCGCTGCTGCTGGTGCTCCCCCTGCTCCGGGGCCGTATCTGCGCCCGCACCTGCGCGCTGCTGTGGGTCATCCCCAACGTGCTGTACTTTACCAGCGCAAGGATCTACCACATGCCCAAGCCCCTGTGGGTCCTGGTGATTCCGGGCCAGTGGCATATGGCAGTCCTGTGGGTGTGGCTGGCGGGCTTTTGGGGTGTGCTGGGGTGGCATATGGTCCAGCACCTGACCTTCCGCCGCCGCATTTTGGCCCCTGCCGTCCCCGTCACCGACCCTCAAACGCTGGATGTCTGGAGGGCGGTCATCCATGAGGCTGGCTTGCGAAACCCCAAATACCAGCTGGTGGTGTCCCCAGCGGTGAAAACACCCCTGTCCATCGGCCTTATCCCCCGCTCCACCCGGGTGGTGCTGCCCCCACGTCCCTACACCCAGGAGGAACTGTACTGGGTCATTCGCCACGAGGTCATTCACCTGGCCCGGCAGGACAGCTGGAACAAATTTTTCCTTCTGTTTTGCACCGCCGTGTGCTGGTTCAATCCGGTGATGTGGGTGGCCATGAAAACCTGCGCCCAGGACCTGGAGCTGAGCTGTGACGAGACGGTGCTCCTCTTTACCCATGGGCCCCAGCGCAAGGAGTACGCCGCCCTGCTGCTCAACACCGCCGGGGAGGCCCGGGGGTTCACCACCTGCCTGTCCGCCTCCGCCGCCACCCTGCGCCGCCGCCTCAAGCAGGTGCTCTCCTCCTCCATTCCCTCCAGCGGGGCTGTTGCGGTGGGGGTGATCTTCTTTGGGCTGTCCGTGACCTGGGGATGGGGCGCGCTGGCCTATTCCCCCACCTCCGGGGCCCAGGTGCTCTACGCCGCCCAACCCGCCAGCACCGTCGCCGTGGACGGGGTACACCTGTATCCCCCCCACACCGCCCAGCCCCAAGACTCGTACACCCTCACCGATCCCCAGGCCCTCCACCAATATTTCTCCGGCCTGACCCTGGCCCACCTGATGGGCAGCTACACCTTTCCCGACGGGCAGCGGGACTTCTACTGCTTTTTCACCGATGACCAGCAGGAGCGGCTCATTGCCATCACAGACCAGGTCATGGAGGTCACCGTGCTGGGCGATGGGGGCTCCACCGACTACTATTACATCACCCAAGAGGTGGACTGGGACTACCTCATGAGCCTGGTGGAGGCCACCCCCGACCCATACGCCTGAAAAAGCCTCTTGCAATCCCCCGCTCCGGCGGGTATAATCACACATGCAATCAAAACACAGGGGAGCTTGTGAGGCAAGCTGAGAGGAAGCCGTATCGCTTCGACCCTTGACCTGATGCGGATCATGCCGCCGTAGGGAGTCATATGGATTTCATGTTGACCAGGAGGCATCCCCACGGGTGTCTCCTGGTTTTGTATTCCTTGGAAAAGGAGGGAAGTAGGCATCCACGGTGTGTCCGTGGCGGATTGAGGGGGAGCGCCCTGAATCCGGGCAAGACAGCGATGGGAAGCCGTGTTCCGGCGTGAGAGGAGACCAGTAAGTCTCGACCGACGATTTTACGTTCCCGGGAAGGAGCGTCGCTGTCTCATGCCGTTTCTCCCGGAACCTTTACGAGGTGTATATAAGATGAAAAACAACCACGTTCTCAAGCTGACCCTGGCGGGCATTCTCTGTGCCGTGGCCGTGGTGGGCAGCATCTTCTCCTTCCCCGTGTTTGGCAGCAAGTGCGCCCCGGTGCAGCACATGGTCAACATTCTCTGCGCCGTCCTTCTGGGCCCCTGGTATGGCCTGGGGGTGGCCTTCGCCGCCTCCCTGCTGCGCAATTTGCTGGGCCTGGGCACCCTGCTGGCCTTCCCGGGCAGCATGTGCGGGGCCATTTTGTGCGGGGTGGTGTACTGGAAAACCCGCAGTCTGCTGCCCACCCTGGTGGGCGAGGTGTTCGGCACCGCCGTGCTGGGCGGCCTGTGCGCCTACCCCATGGCCATCCTCTTTCTGGGGAAAACCGCCGGAGAGCTGGCCTTTTACGCCTACATCGTCCCCTTCCTGGTGTCCACCGCCGGGGGCGCCATCCTCTCCGGCGTCATCCTCTTCGCCCTGGAAAAGGCCGGGGCCGTCAAGCAGATGCAGCTGAAACTCGATTCTTAATGTAGCAGGAGGCTCTTTGTTATGTTCTCCCCCTTTCTGGAACGGGTGCGCACCCGCGCCCCTCTGGTGCACGCCATCACCAACTATGTCACCGTCAATGACTGCGCCAACGCGCTGCTGGCCTGCGGGGCCTCCCCCATCATGGCCGACGACCCCGGCGAGGTGGCGGAAATCACCCAGGGCTGTGGGGGGCTGGTGCTCAACCTGGGCACTCTCCACCAGCACACCATCCCCGCCATGGTCTCCGCCGGGCAGACCGCCAACACCCTGGGCCACCCGGTGGTGCTGGACCCGGTGGGGGTGGGGGCCTCCGCCCTGCGCACCGACACCGCCCACATGCTGCTGGAAACGGTGGCCTTCTCCGTCATCCGGGGCAACATCTCCGAGGTGAAGGCCCTGGCCCTGGGCCGGGGCTGCGCCCACGGGGTGGATGCCAGCGGCGCAGATGCGGAAGACCCTCTGGAGGAAACCATCGCTCTGGCCCGGGCCTTTGCCCGACACACCGGGGCGGTGGTGGCCGTCACCGGGGCCACCGACGTGGTGGCAGACGCCTCCCACGCCTATTGCATCCGCAACGGCCACCCCTTTTTGAGCCGGGTCACCGGCACCGGGTGTATGCTCTCCGCCCTCATTGGGGCCTATGTGTCCGCCAGCCCGGGGCAGGTGCTGGAGGCCACCGCCGCAGCGGTGTGCGCCATGGGGGTGTGCGGGGAATTGGCCTTTGCCCGCATGACCCCCCAGGACGGCAACGGCAGCTATCAAACCTACCTACTGGACGCTCTGTGCACCCTGACCGGGGAGAACTTGGAGGAGAACGCCGACTATGAAGTGCGATAAGACCATGATGCGGCTGTATGCCGTCACCGACCGGGCCTGGGTGGGCTGTCTGAGCCTGTATGAGCAGGTGGAGGCCGCCCTGGCACATGGGGTGACCTGCGTCCAGCTGCGGGACAAGGATGGAGACCAGGCGGACAGGTTCCAGGAGGCGGTGGCCCTGGGGGAGTTGTGCCGCCGGTATGGGGTGCCTTTCCTCGTCAACGACAACGTGGATTTGGCCCTGCGCTGTGGAGCGGACGGGGTGCATGTGGGCCAGGATGACATGGACCCCCGCCAGGCCCGCCGCCTCCTGGGGCCGGACAAAATCGTGGGGGTCACCGCCCACAACCTCTCCGAGGCCCTGACCGCGGTGGAGGCGGGGGCGGACTACCTGGGGCTGGGCTGTGTGTTCACCACTTCCACCAAGCCAAATGTGGTGCACCTGCCCTATGCCACCCTCTCGGAGATCTGCCACGCCGTCTCCATCCCCACCGTGGCCATTGGCGGGGTAAACAAGGACAATCTCATGCAGCTTAGGGGCAGCGGCGTGGACGGGGTGGCGGTGGTGTCCGCCATCTTCGCCCAGGAAAACCCGGGGCAGGCCGCCGCCGAGCTGGCCGCCCTGGTGGATCAGATGTTAGGGGGGAGCCAGAGATGAAAGCCGTTTTATCCATTGCCGGCAGCGATTGCAGCGGCGGGGCGGGGATTCAGGCGGATTTGAAGACCATGACCATGAACGGGGTCTACGCCATGACCGCCATCACCGCCCTCACCGCCCAGAACACCCTGGGGGTGACGGGGATTTTGGACGTACCCCCGGACTTTCTGGCCCAGCAATTGGACGCCATTTTTGAGGACATCCCGCCCCAGGCGGTGAAAATCGGCATGATCTCCTCCCCCGCCCTGGTGGAGGTGGTGGCCGACCGGCTCACCCACTATCGCGCCGAAAACATCGTGGTGGACCCGGTGATGGTGTCCACCAGCGGCTCGGTGCTGTCCAAGGACTCCGCCATTGGAGTGATGAAAGAGAAGCTGTTCCCCCTGGCCACCGTCATCACCCCCAACATCCCCGAGGCGCAGCTGCTCTGGGGCCACCCCATCCCCGGGCCCCAGGAGATGGAACAGGCCGCCGCCCAGCTGGGCCAGGCCTACGGCTGCGCCGTGTTGTGCAAGGGGGGCCACCGGGTCCAGGATGCCAACGACCTGCTCTACGACCACGGCGTCCTCACCTGGTTTCATGGTCAGCGCATCCCAAACCCCAACACCCACGGCACCGGCTGCACCCTGTCCAGTGCCATTGCCGCCCATCTGGCCAAGGGTGCTCCCCTGGACGAGGCCATCCGCCGGGCCAAGGACTACCTCTCCGGGGCGTTGGCGGCTATGTTGGACTTGGGCCACGGCTCCGGCCCGCTGCACCACGCCTTTTCCCTGACGGAGGAACACACCGAAGAGCAGGGCTAATATTTTCATATTTTTTACAAAATTGTTTCCAACCTCAAAAAAGTATAGTATAATATACACAGTTCAGGGTGCGCTGTTGACCACTCTCTCACGCGCATCCAAGAAGGAGGTCTGGAACGATTATGAGCCTACAACTGATTCGCGACAATCTATATGCCCGCTGCACCGTCATCTCGGGCCAAAATGGTTTTTTGTTCTTTGGCCGCATCATTGAGTTTGACGAGGCCACCCACACGGTCAAGGTCATCTGCGAAAATGAGGAATATGCCCTCTGGCGGGACATTCGCCCCAAATCGGAGGTGAAAATCCTCACCACTCCCATGCCGGGCCGGAACGCGCTGATTGTCATTGAGGGGACGGTACAGCGCGCCACCATCGACTCCCTCATTGTCACCCCGGACTATGTGTTTTCCAAAGTGGATGCCCGGGATCATTTCCGCCAAAACGTCCTGTATCCCGCCACCATCAATTGGGTCAACCACAGGGAGGTGGAGCAGCCCTGCACCATTATGGACATCAGCGGGACCGGCATTGCCATCCGAAGCACGTTTTCCTATCAGGTGG
Organism: uncultured Oscillospiraceae bacterium; assembly: GCA_944387075.1. Taxonomy (GTDB): domain Bacteria; phylum Bacillota; class Clostridia; order Oscillospirales; family Oscillospiraceae; genus Enterenecus. The sequence goes on from CALXDO010000099.1 coordinate 21,817, forward strand.
GGGACTGGCTTTCCATCCACAATCAGCCCTTCCGGGCCGACGGACCTCACCACACCGTCTCCTTCGAGGTGGCTCGTGTCTCCCCCTGCCCGGACATGGAGGACGCATCCATCTACGGCTGTCATTTTGTCAATCTCTCCGCCGAGGAGGACAGCAAGCTCTACCGGGACATTTTCGCCTTGCAGGCCTCCGCGCTGCATCAAAAGCGGTTTCGCTGATCCCCCGCAAACCCCGCAAGCCCCCCTGGGTGTGGAAGTTCCGCACCCAGGGGGGCTTATATTCTTGGTAGGGCTGTGATTTTTTTGATACAATGACACAGAGATTACACATCCCACCGGTATCCTGTGGATGTCAGGAGGTGGTTTTATGCAAACCCGAATTTTGATTGCCGAAGATGAGCCCCATCTGCGGGAGATTTTGTGCGACTACTTTCGCAGCAAGGGCGTGTGCCCTATGGAGGCGGAACACGGAGCCAAAGCCCTGGAACTGGCGCAAACGGAGCGGTTCGATGCGGTGCTGCTGGACATCATGATGCCCCAGTTGGATGGGCGCAGCGTGTGCCGGGCCCTGCGGCGCACCCAGGACGTGCCCATCGTCTTTCTCACTGCTCTGTCCGACGAGGAGGACACCCTGCTGGGCTATGAGCTGGGGGCGGACGACTATGTGACCAAGCCCTTCAACCTGTCGGTGCTCTACGCCAAGACTATGGCCCTCATTCGCCGCAGCCGGGGCAGCGTGCGCCACAGCGACCGCATGGAGCTGGACGGGCTGGCCCTCTCCCTCTCCGCCCAAACGCCGTCCCCGTGCCCTGCCCGCCCTCACCTACGCCCAAACCGCTGAGGAACACCGGCGGCAGCTCACCTCCCACATTGCCCACGAGCTGAAAACCCCCCTGGCGGTGATTCACAGCTACGTCCAAGGGCTGCAAGAGCACATTGCCGAGGACAAGCGGGAGCAGTACCTGGCCACCATCCGCAGCGAAACCGAGCACATGAACGACATGGTTCTGGAGCTGCTGGACCTGTCCCGGCTGGAGGCGGGGAAAGTCAAGCTGCGCCGGGAGACCTTCTCCCTGTCCGCCCTCACCCGTTCCACGGTGGAGAAGTGGGAGCCTGCCCTGCGGGCCAAGGGTCTACACCTGACCCTGGCCTTGTCCAACCCCGCCCCCGTCCACGCCGACCGGGGTCGCATGGCCCAGGTGGTGGAAAACCTCCTCACCAACGCCATCAAGTACACCCCCGCCGGGGGCCGTGTCCAGGTGGAGGTGTCCGCCCAGCAGAGCCAGACCACCCTGTCCATCTCCAACGACTGCGCCCCCATCCCCCCGGAGGAGCTGTCCCGGCTTTTTGACCCCTTCTACCGCCGGGACGACGCCGCCCCCTGGGCTGGCACCGGGCTGGGGCTGGCCATTGTGAAAAACATCATGGAGCTCCACGCAGGCCGCTGCTCCGCCCAGGCTACCCCCACCGGAGTTGCGTTTACCGTAACTCTGTGACCGGGGACTCACGCACGGAATTTTTGGTAATAACCACCAAAAATCCACGGGATGGATGACCAAAAATTAAAATAAAAAATATTTTTCCAAAACCCTTAACTTCCCCCAAATCCTGCCGATAACACTATTGAACGGGTTGGGAAGGCTTGGCCATATGTCCCATCCCCCACCTGTCCCTTTGATTTCTGCCGGTTTTCGCGTGCCGGTTGAAATAGTCCCGTGTCGGCGGTCCGGCCCATTGTGCGCACAGTGAGCCTGATCTGCCCCACTCCACCCAGCGCCAATGGAGGAGCCAACGGCGCGCACAGACTATATATCGTTAAAATTGGAAAGGAGTCCAAAGAGTTATGAGAATCCAACATAACATTATGGCTATGAACGCCTATCGCAACTACACCACCAACAACTCCGCTCTGTCCAAGAACCTGGAGAAGCTGTCTTCCGGTTACAAGATCAACCGCGCCGGTGACGACGCCGCTGGTCTGGCTATTTCCGAGAAGATGCGTGCTCAGATCACCGGTCTGGAAGGCGCTCAGAAGAACGCTAAGGACGGCATCTCCCTGGTGCAGACCGCTGAGGGTGCTCTGACCGAAGTGCACGACATGCTCAACCGTATGTACTCCCTGGCCGAGCAGTCCGCCAACGGCACCTACGAGAACGAGACCGACCGTGCTCAGCTGCAGAAGGAAGTCAAGAACCTGAAGGACGAGATCGACCGTATCGCCGATTCCTCCAACTTCAACGGCATCAACCTGCTGGACGGCAGCTTGAACGCCACCGAGGGTGCCACCAGCGTTATGGATACCGCAGGTACCACTGTTACGGCTGGGGATGGTGCTGCCTTCACCCAGACCCTGACCTTTAGCGGCACTGTGACGGACGGCAATGTGGTCTCCATGGAGGTCAAGTACCTGGATAAGGACGGCAACGTGCAGACCGCTTCCGTTACCTTTGCTGGCAAGGAAACCGCAGCCGATATG
>CALXDO010000100.1 GCA_944387075.1 uncultured Oscillospiraceae bacterium
ACTCACCCAGCCGGAAGTTCAGTCCACCACCAAGGGTGCGTGAGACAAAAAGAAGTCCCCGGCAGATACTGCCGTAGCAATATCTGCCGGGGGTTCAGACATCTGCAAAGTTACCCCTGTCAGGGGGAACCAAAAGGGTGCATCCGTTTTTCCAATTCTCACAAGAGGTCGGGCCGACTGACCTTCATGGCCCCCATCTCCCACACCCGGGCCTCGGCCCTGGAAATGATGATGCCGGAGGCATCCAAATCCGGATAGTAGCGGGTGGACATGGTCTGCATGCCGTCGTTGAGGAAGATCTCCAGGCTGGTTCGATCTCCCAACACCCGGAGGGTATGCAGCCGTTCCAGTGGAACCCGGCGCACGGTGCGCCCCTCGCCCCCCTGGAGGAAGGACAGGGTGACCATCCCCTCCTGCCACTCCAGCACTGCTGCCTCCCGAAACACCATTCGTCCGCTGGGCTGGGTGCAGGCCTCCAGGTCAAACTCCCGGGCCATCTCTGGGGCAATCGCCACGCCCCGCAGCGCCGTCACCTCCACAGCAGGCAGGCGCAGCAGGCGGTCCCCCTTGCGGCGCAGCTCACAGGGCACCGTCAAACAGTGCTGCCAGCCGTGGTCTGTGGTGGGGTTGGTGTAATCCGCGTCCGGCATCCCCATCCAGCCGAACAACAGCCGACGCTGTCCATCCACAAAGGTCTGGGGCGCATAGAAGTCAAACCCCACATCCATTTCCACAAACTCACCCAGGGAATACTCGCCTCGAAAATCCCCGTAGAGGGGGAAATAGCCGCAGGAGTACACGTTCTGGAACCGATTCTCCTCATGGGGCACTCCCTGGGGAGAGCACACCAGGAACCACTGCCCGTCCAGGCAGAACAGATCGGGACACTCCCACATATAGCCGAAATGCTGGGGCGTTTTCAACGCCTGGAGGAAGCTCCAGTGGTACTTGTCCGTGGATTCAAACACCAGCAGCTGGCCGTTGTCATCCAGCGTACGGGCCCCCTGGACCATGTAGTATTTCCCATCCTGCGCCCATACCTTGGGGTCCCGGACGTGGCAGGTCAGCCCTGCGGGATAGTCGCAGTTTTCCATCAGCAGAGTGTTGGAGTGCACCGTCACCCCGTCCAGAGAGACGGCCAGGGCCGTGTTATGGCCGCGCCCAGCCTTGATGTAGTCATAATCACCGGCATGCTTGACATTTCCAGTGTAGTACAGGTACATCACGCCATCCTCCACCAGTGCCGAACCAGAGTACACCCCGTGGATGTCCCAAGGTTGGTCCGGGTAGAGCATGGGGGGCAGTGCCTCCCAGTCAATCAGGTTCTTGCTCCTGTAGTGCCCCCAGTGCTTTACCCCACCCGTGGCGTCAAAAGGCCCATACTGGTAAAACACATGGTACCAATCCCCACACCGACACAGACCGTTGGGGTCGTTGAGCCACCCCACCGGCGGCATCAGATGATATTGCTGTCTGCGGAGGTCTGCGGCGGCGATGGGCCCATCCTCCTCTTCGATGCGTTTCACCAGGTACTGCAAATCTCGCTGTAATGCATTGCTCGTTGCGGACTTGCCCTCGTCCTTGCCCACCGCAGCTGTACCGGAAAGCTGAATGAATTCCTCGTACACCTTGTTTACCGTACCAGTGTCCAAAATGATTTGCAGCTGCCCCTGGGCCAGGAACGCGCCCTTTGCCCCGACCACATTCTCTAGGGTTGCTTTGTCCACGTTCTGGTCGTCCGCAATGACCAGACCCAGCCGGGTGGCACCGTGGGCCGCATTGACTACATTCTCCGCACCGCCCACTGCGTTCAAAATTTCCAAAGCTGTTTGCCTGTAATCCACGCAATCTTCTCTCCTTTGTTCACGCACCTGACCAAACCGATGTGAAATCGATTTCATCTTGTCAAACCTATTTTACCACGAGGATTACAGGAAATCTATGCACTCACAGGGAGAACATCTCCCCAGAGATCTTGTTTGTTTCGCAAAGTTTCACATTTGCTGCCTACCGCTGGTGGAGGCCCGCTCCACGATTTCATACCCCAGGCACACACTGCGCACCCCGCTGCCTTGGCTGCGCAGCAGACGCAGCAACAGCTGAGCAGCCTCTTGTCCACTGGTTTTATAGTGGAGATGGGCGCTGGTGAGGGGGGTGGCGGTCACCTGTCCAATCCGGTTGTCCCCCACACCAGCCACGAGAACGTCCCGTCCTACTTGAGCCCCCAGTTCCCGGCAGGCCTGCATGGCACCCACTGCAATGGAATCGGTGGCACAGAAGATGCCGTCCGGGTGGCGGGTCTGAAGAAGCTTCATGGCCTGCTCATAGCCATCCTCAATGCCAAACCCGGACACACACATGTCCTCCATGCGCACCGGCAGCCCCGCCTGGCGCATGGCCTGCACATAGCCTTCCCGCCGGGCCAGACCGGCGGCCTGATCCTGGGCAGTAACCCCGATATACGCTGGGCGGCTGCCTCGCTGAATGAGCAGCTGGGTTAGATCCCGGGCCGCCCCCAGGTCATCGTGGTAGACACAGCTGTACCCGTCGTACTGCTGGGCAACAATCACCACCGGCATGTGCATGCTTTTTAGAACGGCCCGGTGCTCAGGGGTGAAGATACTGGCCAGGAAGATAACTCCATCCACCCCACTCTGGCGCAGGGTGTCCAGGTACTCCACCTCCCGTTCGGGGCGGTTGGCGGTGTTGGCCAGCAACATCCGATAGCCCTTGTCACCTAAAACCAAGCTGATTCCGTCCACCACCCGGGCGGTACTCTCACCGCTGAGACGGGGCAGCACCACACCAATTTGACGGGTGCGGCGGGTACGCAGCCCTCGGGCGGTCTCACTGGGTGAGTACCCCGTGCGGCGTATCGCCTCCTCAATGATAGCCCGCTTTTCCGGACTGAGATACCCATTATTAAAATATCGGCTGACGGCGGTTTTGGACACACCGGCCAGAGCCGCGAACTCGGTGATATTCATACCAGTTCCCCTTTCTGCCTGCACCAGGTCACATGGATTTGTTCTTACATTTTAATTGTAAACTTTTTTTTATTATTTTGTCAACTAACCTGGCAGAATTCCCTGCTCTGACAGGATTTTACCCGTTTTCGAGCCGCTTCCCTCTTGCGTCATTGTGCAATCCATGGTATACTATTGTCCTGCCCAGAGAGGAGGTGTCCGGGGTGGCAAAGCAATCGGTCAAACAGCTGGCCTCAAACCGAAAGGCCTTCCATGACTACCTTATCGAGGATAAATATGAAGCTGGCATCGAACTGGCGGGAACTGAGGTCAAGTCCGTGCGCAAGGGGAATGTAAACCTGAAGGACTCCTTTTGTATCGTCAAGGATGGCGAGATGTTTCTCCACGGAATGCATATCTCCCCCTATGAGCAGGGCAACATCTTCAACAAGGACCCCCGGCGCACCCGTAAGCTGCTGCTGCACAAGCGGGAGATTCTCAAACTCCAGGCCAAGGTTCAGCAGGATGGGTACTCCCTTATTCCCCTCTCCCTGTACCTCTCCGGTCCACGGGTAAAGGTGGAGCTGGCAGTGGCCCGAGGTAAGAAACTGTATGATAAGCGGGAGGCCGCCGCCAAGCGGGATGCCAAGCGGGAAATGGACCGGGTCTCCCGGGGACGCTATTAATTCGAAAAAGATGCCAGCATCTTTTTCGATGAAGATGCAGTCCGCTGCGCGCATCATTCATCCGCCAACGGCGGATGAATGCCACACTTGCAGCCTGAGAAGTATGTTTCCCAAGGCACATGTCCCCGGAAAACATAGATTTCAATGATTCTCACCTGGAAGGCGCGAACTCTGCGAGGCTTATTACAAACTCATTGACTCATGAAACATATACGGAAAGGGGAAATTCCCATGGCTCAAAATCCCATCGTCACCTTTGAAATGGAGAACGGCGGCATCATGAAGGCCGAGCTCTATCCCGAGGTGGCTCCTAACACCGTGAACAATTTCATCTCCCTGGTGAAGAAGGGCTTCTACGACGGTCTCATCTTCCACCGTGTCATCCCCGGCTTCATGATCCAGGGCGGCGATCCTGATGGCACCGGTATGGGCGGCCCCGGCTACTCCATCAAGGGTGAGTTTGCCCAGAATCGCTTCCAAAATGATCTGGCCCACGACCGCGGCGTACTGTCCATGGCCCGCTCCATGCGCCCTGACTCCGCTGGCAGCCAGTTCTTCATCATGGTGGAAAAGGCCCCCCATCTGGACGGTTCCTATGCTGCCTTTGGCAAGGTCATCGAGGGCATGGATGTGGCCGACGGTATCGTGTCCACCAAGCGGGACTACAACGACAAGCCCCTGGAGGACCAGCGCATGAAGACGGTCACCGTGGACACCTTCGGCGTGGAATATCCCGAGCCCGAAACCATCTAATTGGTTCACCCTTCCCTCCCGGCGTGACCGGGAGGTTCTACGGGGGCGTACTGGTTTCGACGGGGACTAGGAAGCAGGATAAGCGGGTGGCGGTGCCCAGCCGCCTTAAAATGGGCAACTTATAAATTAAAGAACAACGATAACGTCGTTCTCGCCGCTGCTTAATGCGGCCGTCCCTGCCGGAAGGACCACGAGCCGGCCGGGGCGTCATCTTAGTGGTGCCCGTGCGTACGGAAAGAGTTGACCGTGCCACGC
>CALXDO010000101.1 GCA_944387075.1 uncultured Oscillospiraceae bacterium
CCAACCTCACCGGGGTGGAAAACCTGCGCTATCTGGCCGGTCTCACCGGCCGGGCCGGGGCGTCGGACATCCGCACCGCCCTGGAGCGGGTGGGGCTGGACCCCGACGACAAGCGCACCTACCGCAAATACTCCCTGGGCATGAAGCAGCGGCTGGCCATTGCCCAGGCCATTATGGAGCACCCCGACGTGCTCATGCTGGACGAGCCCACCAACGGCCTGGACGACGATGGTGTGCGCAAAATCCGGGACCTGATTTTGGCGGAGAAGGCCCGGGGGGCCATCGTCCTGCTGGCCAGCCACAACCAGGAGGACATCCGCATTCTCTCGGACCACCTGTTCCGCATTGAACAGGGAAAACTGGAGGTGGTATCATGAAACGGACGCGCCGTATTCTGGCTCTGCTGGTTCTCCTGGTGGTGGTGGGCTTCGGCATCTTCTGGGTCATCCGCCGGCAGGCGCAGACCCCCACCCCTCTCCAGCTGGACGACCTGACCCCGCTGTCCGTCTCCCTTCTCCCCGACGACACCTGTGCCGCTGCCGCCCGGGAGATGGTGGAGCAGCTGCCCAGCTCCCCCATCATCGCCCGGGTTTCCGCCTCCTCCTCCCCCATATCCCGCGGCTCTGCCCTGATCCAGCGCTTCTATGTCCGTGAGGTGTACGCCGGGGAGGGGTTGGAAGAACACACTCTGATCTGGCTCACCAGTGGCCAGTGGAACATTCTGGGGGATCGGGAGCCCCCCGGCTTACAGTCCGGCTATGTCAATCTGCCCGAAAATAATTGGGACTACCTGGTCTTTCTCGCCCAGGCGGAGGAGGAGCCCCCCACCATGGACGGCTACCCCATCTATGAGCTACGGGACGACCTCATCCTGGCCCCCATCCTCTGCTGCGACGACTGGAACGCCCAGGTGGATGAGAAGAGAGGGGACACCATGCTCTACAAAGAGGCCCGCTGGCAGGAATTTTACACCCAGACCCAGCAGGGGATGGATGTGCTCATGGAGGCCAAGCATACCGTGATGGCCCAATTCCCTGGGGAAGAATGAAAAAGCCCCGAATGCAGCTGCATTCAGGGCAAGTGAAGGGTGAATCGGTCATAAACAAAAATCCCGAATGCGTTGGCATTCGGGATTTTTGGTGCCGGTGGCCGGACTCGAACCGGCACGGTGTCGCCACCGGTGGATTTTGAGTCCACTACGTCTACCAATTCCATCACACCGGCATGGTGCGAGAGATATTATACTATATCACACACCATTGTGCAAGAGGGAAATTTCATTTTTTCTTTTTTACTGGACGGTTCCATATGTGGAAAGGGATTGACGAAATGAAGAGAAACGTGTAGAATGTTAATATCTATGGTCAATGGAGGTATGTTACCATGGCTCGCAAGCAAGATTCCACACTCATTCACTGTTCCTCTTGCGGAGAAGATTACAGTGCCACCTATAAATTCTGTCCTTTCTGCGGCGGCTATAACGCCCCCCCTGCCGATGCTCCCGCAGCTCCTGCTCCGGAACCCCATAAGCCGGAGGCACCCAAGCAGGCGGCCTCTCAGCCAGAGGCGCATAAACACGAAGTGCCCAAGCAAAACACCCCTCGGCCCAGCGCACCGAAGCAGGAGGCATATGAGTTTGACGGTCAGGACGTTTTTGACCAGTCCGACGACGAAAACTCTGTCGGGAAAGGCGGTAAGCGCCTGGCCAGCGGCGGCGTGCAGCATCCCACTCCGCCCCCTCCGGTCAACTGGCCCCGGCTGATTACCTTCCTGTGTTCCCTGGTCATCATTGCTGTGGTTCTGGTGATGCTCTTTAAGGTGGTGTATCCCCACCTGCGTCAGGTTTCCAATCCCAACGCCTCGGATGCGCCCACCCAGACCGTTTCCGCGGATCCCAACACTTCGGCTTCTGCAGGAGAGGATGGTCTGAACAGCATGCTCCTGGACACCGCCAACATCACCCTCCAGGCCGATCAATCCCATCCCCTGACCCTTACCTTTGATCCTGTGGACTGGAAGGGTACGGTCACCTGGTCCTCCTCCGATGAGACCTGCGCCACCGTCAATGCAGAGGGCGTGGTTACCAACGTCAACACCTCCGGCACCCAGCGTCGTGTCATCATCACCGCCATTGCCGGCAACCAGACAGTGACCTGCACGGTGTATTGCCAGTCTGCCACCGCCTCTACCACCCCCGTCTCCACCCCTGCTCCCGTGTCCACGCCGGAACCCGTGGTCACTCAGCAGCCCGTCCAGAACAACGGTGACATTCCGAACAACTCCAAGGCTGTTATCGCCAACGCCTCCGGCGGTCTGCGGGTGCGTTCCGGCCCCGGCACCAGCTATGACGTCAAAGCCAGCTTGAACGACGGCGATCCCATCACCGTAGTCTCTTATGCCGAAGATGGCTGGTACAAGATCACCTACGCTGGCAGCAACGGTTCTGAGACCGGCTACATCATGGGTGAATACATCTCTGTGAACTAATTTTGACCCATTTTTATATAGCACCACTGCAAACATGCTTGCAGTGGTGCTATGTTTTTCCTCACCCCTATGACGGATATTCCCTCCCTATTAAGCGGGGTGGGTTTTGGCACCAAGGGAGCCATAAAAGCCCCGGTTGCTGGTGGGGAATCTTCCTTGCAGTTTTTGCGGGGTTCTGGTATACTGAAAAGAAATCATACCAAACAGGAGGTATTTCCGTTATGCTTACCGTTGACCATATCAGCGTGATGAATCTGGAGAACGCCATGCGGGGCGCCCGCAACCCCCTAAACAGCTGGGCCCGCAGCGACAGCCACTACGATGACCAGGGCAACTACATTCTGGGGGAGAATGACCTGTCTCTGGCCACTCGCCTGTGCTCCGCCGGTACCGATCACCGCAAGTTTATCCGTCAGATTCTGGTGTCCATGGACATCACGGCCCCCATGTACTGGTGGAAGGAGTTTGACACCTACAAGGTGGGCACGGTAGCCAACTCCACCTCTACCATGCACAAGATCCACGCCAAGGCCTTTGAACGCGCCGACTTCAGCTGCGACCACATGACCCCCGAGACCCTGGAGCACTTTGACGGCACCATCGCCTATTTGGAGCAGGTGCGCAACCGCTACCTGGAGAGTAAGGACAAGGCCCACTGGTACGACCTCATTCAGTTGCTGCCCTCCAGCTACAACCAGATGCGCACCGTCACCCTCAACTATGAGGTGCTGGCCAATATCTACTACGCCCGGCGCGGCCATAAGCTGGACGAGTGGCACACCCTGTGCGATGTGATTCTCTCCCTGCCCTACGCCCAGGAGCTCATCGGAGCCTGCGGACAGTGAGACGCTCCTCTGGCAGGGCCTGTTTTATGCCCTGCCAGAGGAATGAAAAAATTTTTGATTTTTTTCGCAAAAGCTGTTGACAATCTGAGAACCCCCTGCTATAATAACCTTCGCTGCAAACGTGATGCGCCGCACAAGCTGGTGTAGCTCAGCTGGTAGAGCAGCTGATTTGTAATCAGCAGGTCGGGGGTTCGAATCCGTCCACCAGCTCCACGTTTCTCATTCAATTTCACACGGAGGAGTACCCAAGTGGCCAAAGGGGGCAGACTGTAAATCTGTTGTCTTCGACTTCGATGGTTCGAATCCATCCTCCTCCACCAAAAAGACGACCTCGTTTGAGGTCGTCTTTTTTCGTCTCCCTATGATTTTGGGTGGGTGTGAGCGATTCCGCTCACACCCACCGACCCTCTGTCTACTCTGTCAAAAACGCCTCCGAGCACCTGCATCGTTGCAGTCTCTCTTACAGCAAAAGCTGACAGAGCAGCGGAATGGTGATGATGGAACACAGGGTGGACAGCACCACCCCCGCCGACGCCACTTTAGCATTGGAATGATACTGGGTTGCCAAGATAACCGTCATGGTGCCTGCGGGCAACGTACCAGAGAGGATGAAGAGCTGACGGGTAAACTCCGAGCAGGGGAAAAAGCTGCTGATCGCTGCCAGCAGGCATGGAAATGCCACCAGCTTCACCGCCGTCATCAGGTCGAGAACCTTGTTTGTGAAGATCCCCCTCAAGGGCTGCATCGCCACCGAGGCGCCCACTGCGATCATGCTCAAGGGGATGCTGGAGTCCCCCAGGGTGGATAAGTAATCCACCATCGCCGCCGGAAGCTTTAGGTTGGAAAAATACAAAAGGATTGCTATAATAGAGGAGACAAGGCCAGGTGTAATCATTTTTCGCAACGGGAAACTTCCGGCCCCATGATCTTTCTGCAAGAGATATACCCCGTAGGAGAAGATAAGCACATTGAACGGCATGTGCATGAGGGAAAACACAAACACAGAAAATTCCCCAAACAAGGCCCGAAGAATGGGATAGCCCACAAAAGCTGTATTGGAGAAAATCAGCAGCATCTTGTAGACAGCTCGCTCCTCCTTTGCCATCCACGCAGTGAACACCCATCCAAGCACCAGAAAAATGGCATACAGCAGCACCCCATATAACAATGCCTCCCATACAACACTCTGATCTATGCTGTCTCCCCCTTCTGACTGCACGGCACTGAGAATCAGAGCCGGAGAGAGTACATTGGACACCAGAGAGGAAATAACCTGATTTCCGTGGGCATCACATATTCCAATCTTTGTAACGCCCCAACCCAAAATGATAAATGCGAAGAGCTCCAGCATTGTCACCAGAAGTGTCTGAATATCTACCATTTCTATTCAACCATCCCATCTTTTTCACTGAATTATCATATGGAGGATTCTCTATGTTACAGTTTCATGTAGACGATGCAGTGATGAAAAGCCTCAGTAAAAATGAACTGTCCGTCCTTCAATACATCTACGCCCACCCCCAAGAGGTATGCTCTATGAGCATCAAAGAGCTTTCCTCCCAGGTTTGCTACTCTCCCACAACGGTACTACGGCTGTGCAAAAAATTGAATCTCTCCGGGTTTTCCGAATTGAAATACACGCTCAAAAGCAGATTGCAGCAGCCTGCGCCCACATTCTCATCCTCCACCGGTGAGCCACGGGAGGACACCACGATTTTGGAGAACATGTCCAAGGAACTGGTAGCTACCTTTAATTTCATTGACCACGATCAGCTTCTGGAGATCATTGCCTTGCTGGACAGTGACAAGCCGTTATACATCTATTCCCCCGGTGGCATCACAGGCATTGTCTCGGAATACCTCCAGCGTCTGCTCTTCATTGCCGGTCGCAAGCAGGTGTTTATGATGGATTCCACCAAACTGGCGCAGCACATCGTCCAGGAGCTGTCTCCCGACAGCATTCTGTTTCTCATCTCCACCGGCGGCACCTTTGCCCCCACCCTTCGTCTGGCCCAGATCGCCGCCATGAGGCAAATTCCCATAATTGCCGTCTCCCCTTATGAGGCCAACACCTTGTCCACCCTGGCCCAGTATAACCTGCGCTTTTTTACCACCCAACGGGAAAACAGCGGCGCAGAGATGACCTCCCGCCTTCCGCTGTTCTATTTGATCAGTGCACTCATCCGCTGTTATGTTTTGTATAAGGATGGAATCCGCCTATGAATCTCAAGCTCTTACAATCCATCGACCCCGCCTCTCTCACCCAGTCCGAGCGTTGCATCTATACCTATCTCCAGGAGCATCCCCACGCAATTTTGACCTCCAGCCTGGAGGGGCTGTGCCGAGAGATGTATATTTCCACCGCATCTATGGTTCGTTTTTGCCAAAAGCTAGGATTTTCCGGGTATAATGAATTAAAATTCTCTCTTCGCCAGGAATTTGAAGACACCAGGGATGACATCAAAGAAATCAAGCGTCTTTTGGATTGGCAGCTATCGGTGGCTATGGACAGTTTCTCTCAGATTGACTTGCCGCTGCTGCACTCCATTTGCGACGAGCTGTGTCGTGCCAAGGTCTGCTACATCTATGGTGCGGACTCCAGCCTCATGGCCGCTCAGTATTTCCACTCCATTATGACCACCCTGGATTATCGCACCATCTTACTCCAGGGCCGCTATCTCCTGGAGGCCTTTACCTACAACTTCGATCAAACCGAGGATGCGGTGATCCTGCTTTTTACCGCTCACGCCTCCCACGAATATTACGGCAAAATCCTGGAGAACCTGAAGGATGCCAGCCGGCGGGTGATTTGGATTTGCAGTGAGGAAAACCACAGCATCCCCCTGTCCCATCAGATTTTCATTCATACCCATGAGACAAACATCATATATCGCAACATTGACTTTAATTTCAAGCTCCACACCTTTACTTTAATTCAGGTGCTGATCGAACTGATTTACCGGAAGAGATCCAGCCAGCTCTCCCCGTCTGCCCAGGAGCAGGGTGGCCCCCAGGACAAAAACATCTAAAAGCGGATGTAGTGTTGCGCTACATCCGCTTTTACACTTGCTGCATCCTCACCGAGGCCTCCCGCTCTGAAGGAGGCCTCGGCACAGGGATGCGCGCAATCCGGGAGGGACAATTCACAGAGATACACGGAACGTCAGTAGTTCAAAACCTCACGAACGGCATCGGCAATGCTCTCCACTTTGGGCCCGTAAATCACTTGGATATGGGTCTCACTGGGCTTGACAATGCCCAAAGAGCCTGTCTTTTTCAGAATATCCTCTTGCACCAGAGACATGTCCTTGACGTCAACGCGGAGCCGGGTAATGCAGTTGTTGACTGCCACGATGTTCTCGTAGCCGCCCAGACCCTCGATGACCAGGGCCGCCTTCTGGTTCTTTGCATCCTCCAGCTTCTTGCCGCTGTCCACCGGGGCATCGTCCTCCTCCTCATCGGCAGCAACGTCGATGGAGAGGTGCTTGCGGCGCAGGTACCAGGAAAACACAAAGTAATAGATGAAGAAGAACGCCACACCAACGGGGATCACCATGAACCAGTTGGAACCGGGCTGGAACACGCCCCAGATGAAGAAGTCAATGAGGCCGCCGCCTGTGTTACCAATGGCAACATCCAACACGGACATGAGCATGAAGGACAGGCCGCCCATCAAGGAGTGGAACACATACAGGACGGGCGCGACAAACATGAAGGAGAACTCCACAGGCTCGGTGACGCCGGACACCACAGAGGCCGCCACAGCGGCAATCATCAGGGCCTTCACCTTTGCCTTTTTGTCCGTAGGACTGGTGCGGTAAATGGCCAGGGCTGCACCGGGAAGGCCAAAAATCATGAAGGGCATCTTGCCTTGGCCCAGGAACTGGGTGAAGGGGCGCAGCTCAGACAGATCCACCTGACCCACGTACTGCAGGAACACGTTGAGACAGCCCTCTACTCCATCGTAGACACCGCCCACCGCAGTGGTGCGGAAGATGCTGTTGAGCACATGGTGCAAACCGGTGGGGATGAGCAACCGCTCCAGTGTACCAAAGATAAACACACCCAGAGCACCGGATTTGCCGATGATCACACCCAGGCCGTTGATACCCACAGAGATGGGCTCCCAGATGAGGGGGGCGATCAGGCCCACAACCGCGGAGGCCAAAATAACCACCAGGGCCACGAATCGCTTGCCGCCATAGAAGGAGATGGCCGCGGGGAAGGTAATTTTGTGGTATTTATTGTGCAGAGCCGCAGTGAGAAGGCCGGTAATGATGCCTGCAACAGCCCCCATGTCCACCGTCTCCACACCCAGGATCACGGAGATTTTCAAGGCACTGAAGTCCATGAACCCCGAGTTAATCATACAGGAAGAGCTGACCAGGAAGGTGTAGTAGCCAATAAAGCCTGCGAAGGCTGCCACCTCTTTGTCCTTCTTGGCAAGACCAAAAGCAATGGAAATGGAAAACAGAACCGGGAGAAGGGTAAACACCACATTGGAAACCTTATTGATGGTTGAAATGATAAAGAATATGACTTCCTGCTTCAAAAAGGGTGCTGCTTCCAAAACCTCCGTTTTCATCAGCGCAGCGGTAAGGCCAAGCACGATACTACATGCAGCCAACGCCGCAATGGGCATCATCAAGCTTCTGCCCAAGGCGGAGAAGAAGTTCATCACTTTATTTTTCTTCATGTTTTTCTCCTCTCCTCTCAAATTTTCTAGGCTTCATTACTTCAGCTCAGGCCACAAGCCCTTGTTGGCTTCAATCAGAGCGTCCAGCACCTTACGCGCCTTCTTGGCATCGTTGATCAGGCGGTTGAGGGTAAAGGCCTCCAAGGCTTTCTGGTAGGAATTCTCAAAGTAAGCGTCCACCAACAGCTTCTCGCAGGAGACCTGGTTGACCAGCAGGCCCAAATAGAATTGGGAAATGTTGCCCACGCCCATGGGACGAGGTCCATTGCTGCCCAGTTCACAGACCACCTCGACCATGGCGTCGTCCTGCATATTGGCAATGGCGCCGTTGTTCTCCACGATGAGGATGTGGCGGTCGTTCTTGTTGAAGGCGATGGCCTCGGCCACTTTAATCATCATCTCAGCATGGGCGTCCGAGATGTTGTGGAACTTGTCGCCCAGGCTGCCTGCGGCGATGACCTCCGCACACTCGTTGAACACACGCTTCTCACGGCCTGCCATAACTTCATCGGCACGGGTGAAATCGGGGTTCAGGTGGCCGGCTTTGTAGTCGGGATAGAGGTAATACTGGTCATAAGTATTGGGCAGATACTCGGGGAAGTCTGCCATAATGGTCTGAACCATTCCATAGGTGTCCAGCCAGGAGGGGTCTCTCTGCTCTGCGTCCTGGGGCAGGAAGCCCTTCTCCTTGATGATTTCGCGGATCTTCGGCAGCAGGTCCTCACCGGTGTTCACATCATACATGTGGGTGAACCAACCGTAATGATTCAAACCGAAGTATACCGGGTCCAGGCTCTCCCAATCACAGCCCAACAGCCGGCTGCAGGAACGCACCACATTCTCGGGCTGGTCGCAGATGTTCAAAATCCGCTTGTCGTTGGGGAACTCCCGGCGAAGGGCCTCAGCGACGATGGCTGCGGGGTTGGAGTAGTTCAAAATCCATGCGTTGGGCGCATAGGTTCGAATCTGGTGAATGGCCTCAATCATCTGCACGCAAGAGCGCAGGCCATAGGCCATGCCGCCAGCACCACAGGTCTCCTGCCCCACCAGACCCATGCTCAGGGGGATGTGCTCATCCTTGGCACGCATGGGAAGTCCGCCGGCACGCATCTGCATGAAGATGAAATCCATGCCCTCATAGGCTTCCTTTGGGTCGGTGGTGTAGGAGAATTCCAGTTCGGGGAAACGCTCCCGAAACAGGATCTTACCAAACTCACCGATGGGGCGCTGCCGCTCTGCATCAATATCAAACAGCACCAGCTTGTTGAGGCAAAACTCATCCTTCATCCGGACAAAGGACTTCAAAAAGCCCAGTGTAAACGTGCTTCCGCCACCCACAATACATACGTTAAACTTTTTCATGATAAACCTCCTAATCATCGCTGCCGTTTTTACTTCTTGCACAAAAAACGTATTTCGAATTTCTGGCTTTATTATAATTCAGACAAAACAAATGTAAATAGTTTCTGATACTTTAGTATACTATATCTTAAGAAGGTATTTGTTACTTAAATAGTAATTTATTTCACTCTATGTATTTTAGTGCAGTGAATTTTAATTTGAACACACAAATCGATGTATACTCGATGAATTTGTTTTCTCCTTTGAAAAGAAGGTTTCCCTGTAAAACGCCCCATCTACATGAAAAATGGATGCAGCCGTCCAGAGCTGCATCCATTTTTTCTACACAGTTATGGTACAAGAGGCTCCCGCTTTTACCCCAGCAGCAATTTGTCATCCGCCTCATCGGAGCCGGTGGCCTGGCCGAATTGAGCCAGCAAGTCCTCCACGGTGAGCTTCTTTTTCTCCTCTCCGGAGATGTCCAGGGCCACCCGCCCCTCGTACATCATGATCAGCCGGTTGCCGTGGGCAATGGCATCCCGCATGTTGTGGGTAATCATCAGGGTGGTGAGATGGTCTCGCCCCACGATGGTCTCGGTGGCCGAGAGCACCTTGGCCGCTGTCTTGGGGTCCAGGGCGGCGGTGTGCTCGTCTAAGAGCAGCAGTTTGGGCTTGACCAGGCTGGCCATGAGGAGGGTCAGGGCCTGACGCTGGCCGCCGGAGAGCAGGCCCACCTTGGAGGTCATGCGGTTCTCCAGGCCCAGGTCCAGGGTTTTCAGCAGTTCCTGGTACTCCGCCCGCTCCGCTTTGGTGATACCGGCGCGCAGGGTGCGCCCCTTGCCCCGGCGGGCAGCCAGGGCCAAATTCTCTTCAATCTGCATAGTGGCGGCGGTGCCCATCATGGGGTCCTGGAACACCCGCCCAATGTACTTGGCCCGCTTGTGCTCGGGCAGGCGGGTCACGTCCACCCCGCCAATAGTGATGGTCCCCTCGTCCACCGGCCACACCCCGGCCACGGCGTTGAGCAAGGTGGACTTTCCCGCGCCGTTGCCGCCGATGACCGTGACAAAGTCCCCTTCCTGCAAGTGCAGGGACACGCCGTTGAGGGCGGTTTTTTCGTTTACCGTCCCGGCGTTGAAGGTCTTGTAGATGTTCTCAAGTTTAAGCACGGGTCACACCTCCACGTTTTGCCGGCTTGGCAAAGTACTTGCTCTTCCAGTAGGGCACGGACAGGAACACCGCCACCACCACCGCGGAGAGCAGCTTGAGATAGTTGGAGTCCATGAGCTTCAAAGAGAGCACCAGCTGGATGACCATGTAGTAGAGAATGGCCCCAATGGACACCGCCAGCAGCTTCAAGCCAAAGTTGCGGAACAGCTTGGAGAAGATGACCTCTCCAATGATGACCGCCGCCAGACCGATGACGATGGCGCCTCGGCCCATGTTGGCATCCGCAAAGCCCTGATACTGGCTCAGCAAGGCACCGGACAGGGCCACCAAGCCGTTGGAGATCATCAGCCCCAGCACCTGGTTGCGCCGGGTGTTGATGCCCTGGGCCCGGGCCATGGCGGGGTTGGCGCCGGTGGCACGGATGGAGCAGCCCAGCTCGGTGCCGAAGAACCAGTAGAGCAGGGCGATGATGACCAGGGTAAAGACCCCCACCACAAAGATGGGGTGCTGGTAGAAGGGGCGGGAGCCGTTGGACACGTCCTGGACAAAGCGCAGAGACACCAGCAGTTGGTTCAAGACCTGGGGGTTGATGATATTCAACGCCACGTTGGCCTTCATGGACATGATGGCCAGGTTCACCGACCACAGCCCCAGCTGGGTCAAAATGCCTGCCAGGATGGCGGGAATGCCGCAAAGGGTGTGGAGCAGACCGGTGACCAGTCCCGCCGCCAGTCCCGCCGCCACCGCGGCCAGCAGGGCCAGCCAGAGGTTGACCCCCTGGGAGAAGAGCACCACAAACATGGCACCCCCGGTGCAGAATGAGCCGTCCACCGTCAGGTCGGCAATGTCTAAAATCTTATAGGTGAGGTAGACGCCAATGGCCATAATGCCCCAGATAAGTCCCTGGGATATGGCGCCGGGCAAGGCGTTTAAAAAATCCAGCATGGTTGTTCCTCCTTATCCTGACATGTGACAAGAGAGCGAGGGGTTCCCCCGCTCTCTTGTGCACAGATACGGTTACTCAGTTGGAATGGGGGTATAGCCCTCCGGGGGAGTCAACCCCAAATCCTTACAGATGGCTGCGTTGTACATTTTGGTAAACTTGGGGGCGTACTCAATGGGCATCTGGGAGATGTCCGCCTCGCCTTTGAGGATTTTTACCGCCATCTGGCCGGTGGTCACACCCAAGTCATAGTAGCTGATGGACAACGTGGCCACGCCACAGCCGGCGCAAATGCCCTGCTCTCCGGCAAAGACGGGGATTTTAGCGGGACGGCAGATGTTATCCACAATGGAGGCGTTGGAGGCCACGGTGTTATCGGTGGGAACGTAAATGACGTCGCTGTTATCCGCCGCGGTCTGGGTCACCGCCGCCATGTCGTTGGAGTCGGAGAAGGGATACTGGGTGCAGGTGTAGCCCAGTTCCTGCAAAAAGGCCTGGACGGTGTCCACCTGGTACTGGCTGTTGGGCTCCGCAGAGCAGAAGAGCAGCCCCACCGTCTTGGCATCCGGGCACCACTCCTGAATCATGGCCGCCTGCTGGTCCAGAGTGGCCAGATCGGAGGTACCGGAGACGTTGGTGCCCACGGTGCCGGAGAAGTTTTCAATGCCCAGGGCCACCCCGTACTCGGTCACTGAGGTGCCCAATACCGGGATGTCTCCGGTGGCAGAGGCCGCAGCCTGCAGTGCCGAAGAGGCATTGCCCAGGATGAGATCCACCCCCGCCGAGACAAAGCCGTTGGCAATGGTGGCGCAGGTGGCGGGGTCGTTGGCCGCATACTGGACATCAATGGTCACCCGATCTCCGAAGGCCTCCTTCAGGGCATCTTGGAAGCCCTGGGTGGCCTGGTCCAGGGCCTCATGGGGGGTGAGCTGAACCACGCCCACGGTATAAGTGGCGGCATCCCCCTCCCCGCCGGACGCAGTCTGTTGGGCAGACTGGCTAGGCTGCGCCGCCTGATTGCCGCAACCCACCAAGGTTGCCGCCATGGTCAACGCCAGCAAAGCGGCTCCTGCCTTCCATTTCTTCTTCATCTTCATTTCCTCCGATCCATCCAATATCACTTCAACGCTTTTAGTCATCAAAGTGTCCACGTTTGAAAGAAGAGCCTATCCGGCTCGTTGCAGTAAGTATAATGCTTTAACGCATTGATGTCAAGGTTTTTTTGTGGAAGTGTGAACGAAAAGGAAACAAGCGCCCCATGTCAAACCTTAGTCCGGTAAAAAGCCGCTGGAAGTTTTTCCATTTTTATGCTACAATCTCACTTGTCTGACTTTTTACTATAATAGAGAGCAATCTGTTTTTTGAACCGACACTCGGAGAGGGGAAATACCATGGAAGAACACGCAGAAGTCTCCACATTGCGCAAGCAATTTCGGGCAGGCAACGAGAAAAATTATGTCCTGTCTCTGGTGGGAAAATTACTTGCTGTGGTCATGACCATTAGCTCCAGCTTGATTTTTACCTTTGTTGTGGAGTCTCTGGAATACCAAAGCATTCAAAAATTTCTATACGGCCTTTCCATGGTTGCGGTGTATATCATTGCCAATATGGCCTGTGGACTGTTTCGACGGAAATACCAGAACACCTATTTACGCAAGGCTTTGACCCAGTTCAAGAATTATGTGTTTGCCAAGATTTTGGGGCAGCCCATTTCCAGCTATGCCAGTGGCGACACGGCAAAATTCATCTCTGCGTTTTCCAACGATCTCAATTCCATCGAACAGAATTACCTTCTGGGAGAACTGAACCTGTTTGTGGAGATTCTGAACTATGTGGTGACGGGCGTGGTTCTTCTGGTATTGAATGTGCCCTTGGGCATCACCTTAATCGTCTCCTCACTCCTTGCCATTCTCGTCTCCTTCCGGTTTGGCGGAAGGGTTGTTCAAAACGAAACCGAAACCATGGCAAAGGCCTCCGACTTTGTAGCTCAAACCAAAGACCTGCTCAGTGGCTTTCCTGTGATTAAGAGTTTCAAAGCGGAACATCAGATCATGTCTGTGTTCAGTCAAAAGAATGTAGAACTGGAGTCCACTAAGCAAAAGCGCCGAGCCTCCAATGACACTGTGTCCATCGTGGGAAACATCTCCTCCATTTTGGTATCAGTCATTTTTCTCTCCGCGGGCTTTCTGCTGGCATTCAACGGCAGCATCAGTGTAGGTAAAATCATTGGCTTTTACGAATTGAGCGGGAACATGCTCAGCCCCATTCGAAGCCTGGGTGTTCTGGTGGCGAATCGTCGTGCAGCCAATGCCCTCATTCAACGAATTGGGCATGAAATCGAAAATACCAAAACCGCACAAACCGATCAGCTGAGTATCTCCGCTCCACCCCACACCATCACCCTGCACAACCTCTCTTTTGGGTACGTACCTGGTACCTGTGTCCTCCACTCCATCTCCCATTCCTTTGAATTTGGGAAACGCTATGCCCTGGTGGGTGGAAGCGGCAGCGGAAAGTCCACGCTCTTGAAATTGATGATGGGCTTTCTGCCCAACTACACCGGCGAAGTGCGATATGACGAAATGGAACTTAGAGACCTGGACCTAGACCAACTTCTCGAGCACATTTCCATCATCCAGCAGGAAGTCTTCTGCTTTAACAGTTCCATCCAGAACAACATTACCATGTTCCGAGAGTTTCCTCAGGAAGAACTGGAGCGAGCCATCCAACACGCCGGATTGTCTGCCCTATGCCAAGCCAAGGGGATGGATTACTTATGCGGTGAGGGCGGCTGCAATTTGTCCGGCGGGGAACGCCAACGGGTATCCATTGCCCGCTGTCTCATCCAAAAGTCTCCCATCATCTTGGTGGACGAGGCAGAGGCGGCCCTGGACAACGAAACTGCCAACGCTGTTTTGCAGACTATTCTCAATCTGGACTCCACGCTGCGCATTGTGGTCACCCACCGTCTGGAGGCCGCAATTATGCGGCAGTATGATGAAATTCTGGTATTGCACAATGGCATGATCGAAGAAACCGGAACCTTTGATGAGCTTTTGGAAAAGAAAGGATATTTCTACTCGCTGTATCAAGTTTCCAAATAAAATTCAACAATGGCTATCGTATCAAACGGGGGAGGCAGTTCGAACTGCCTCCCCCATGTCTCACTGTATCATCACCGGTTCCATCTCCTTTTGCCTCTGCACCTCTTTCTCCGCTGACCGCCGACGGTTGTAGAGCAGGAGATCCCGGGTATGCTCGTACAGGTTTTCCTCTCCCGACAGGAACACCGCCACCAGATACTTTTGTGCCTTGTACTGCTGGTAGATGGGTTTCAATGATTCCCGGAACTCCGGGTCATTCCTTTCCTCTCGTGTCAGCCACAACTCTACCACTTTACTTTTTTCACGCACGTTCATTTGCAATGGACTATCATATCCTATCCAACATTTTCCTCTATTAATCTGAAAAATATTCACATGGATGGTTCCCATGTGGGTTTATCCTTATGATCATCCGCCTTGTGTCCCAAGTCAATTTTTTCCTGTTGTCTGCTCCGGGCTTTTCGGTCGGTGTGGGAAGGCGTGGTGGTGGCATCCCTCACGGGAGCAGCAGACTGAGCTTGTTCCAGCCTCCGCCCTGGAATACCCCGGAAGGTCGCAGAGGTCGGGGCGGCATGGAAACCGCCCCCTACCACTTTTTTACACCGTTCCTTGCAGGCTCTTCCTTGTCTCTCACCACAAAATCTGGCATAACAATTCATACGAGGGGAGGAATTACTATATACCGTCCCCTATGTGGTGCTCACTCATCGTGACCACTGGCAGCAAAACACCAGCCCAGAGAACTATCCATAGTTGAGTAGTTTGGTCAGCCCCTACTGCTTCTTCCGCACCCTTCGCTCCCAGGCCAAACGCTACGCCAAGGTACCGGAACGTGTGCTGATGACGGTGGAGTATACGCCGCCTACCCAGGAACGGAACCTCTATGAGCTGCTCTATACCTACATTAATCACCTGGAAAAGAAATCCTTTCTGGAGATAAACCAGTATGACCTGGCCCTTTGCCTGCGGGAGCTGGCCCAAAACGAAAGGGAAACAAGCGCCCCAGGCATGGACTTTACCCCCCGGATATGGTATACTGAGAACCAAAAGAATTCCATGCTCTGCGATCGCTTTTGGGGGCAGCCGCCCTGTGATGACCCAATCATGCAGAGAATCCCAAGGAGGTCAGCCCCATGGCTGGAAAGCTGATTGTATTTGAAGGAACGGACGGATCGGGAAAGTCCACCCAATTCCAACGCTGCTGCGAGGCTCTGGAAGCCCAGGGCCGGGTGTTTCGCACCACCCGCTACCCCCGCTATCAGGAGGAGTCCTCCGCCCTGGTGCGCATGTATCTCTCCGGCCAGTTTGGCAGTCATCCCAACGACGTCAATCCCTACGCCGCCTCCACCTTCTATGCGGTGGACCGCTTTGCCGGGTATCAGCAGGAGTGGGGCGGGTATTATAATGCTGGGGGCTTGATGGTGCTGGATCGGTATACCACCTCCAACGCCATACACCAGGCCTCCAAGCTGCCCGAGAGCCAGCGAGAGGAGTTTTTCCACTGGCTCTTTGATCTGGAATACCACCGCATGGGTCTGCCCCAGCCTGACCAAGTGATCTGGCTGGATATGCCCACCCATTTGGCGGTAGCCAATCTCCGCCGCCGGGAGGCCACCACCCACACCCACGCCGACATCCACGAGGTGGACACCCACTATCTCACCGCCTGCACCCAGGCTGCGGCCCAGGCCGCCCAGCTCTTCGGCTGGCAGCGCATCCCCTGCGTCAATGAGTTGGGGCAGCTGCGGACGGTGGAGGACATTCATCAGGAAATTATGCAGTACATCTGAATACATATAAGGAGGACAACATCATGGTCTACATTCTCTTAGGTACCGGTTTTGAAACCGCTGAGGCCCTGGCTCCGGCGGATGTGTTGCGTCGGGGCAACGTCCCCGTGTCCCTGGTCGGGGTCTCCGGCCCCACCGTCACCAGTTCTCAGTCCGTCACTGTCACCGCAGACGTCACCTTGGATCAGGTCAAGCTGGCCCCCGGCGACCTGGTGATGCTCCCCGGCGGACTGGGCGGCGTGGACGTGCTGGAGCACAGTGAGGCCGCCATGGCCCTCATCCGCCAGGCCGCCGCAGACCCCCAGGTGTGGCTGTGCGCCATCTGCGCCGCCCCCACCCTGCTGGCCCGGGCCGGGCTGCTCCCTGCCGGTACTCGCGCTGTGTGCTACCCCGGTATGGAGGGGGATCTGGTGAACGCCGGGGCGGTCCCCTGCATGTCGGAGCCCTTTGTGGTGGAGGATCACCTCATCACCGGCCGGGCTGCCGGGTCCAGCTTTGACTTCGGCCTGGCTCTGCTCACCGCTTTGGCCGGCGCCGACGTGGCCGAGAAGGTGCGGGGCGCCATTCACTATCAGGCATGACCCCCCAGGAGCACAAGGAGCAGCTGCGCCGGCAGGCCGCAGCGCTTCCCCGTGCTGACGTTCCCCACCTGTTGGAGCAGTTTTTGGCCCTGCCCCAGGTGGAAGCGGCCCACACCGTGATGGTCTTTTGCGGCGTGGGTCGGGAGCCGGACACCACCTCTCTCATTGACCAGCTGTTGGAGATGGGAAAGCGGGTGGCCCTTCCGGTGTGTCTGCCCCAGCGGAACATGGAGGCTCGGGCCATCACCAGCCAGGAGCAGCTCATTCCCAACCATTACGGCATTCCTGAGCCGGATGGGGATTGCCCCATTGTGCCTCCCCAGGAAATTGACGTGGTGCTGGTGCCCAATATGATGTGTGACCGGGCTGGGTATCGGCTTGGCCAAGGCGGCGGCTATTATGACCGGTGGCTGAAGGGCTATCCCGGCTTTACCGTGTCGGTGTGTCCCGCCGCTCGTCTGCAAGAGCAGCTGCCCCACGCAGAGTATGACGTACCGGTGCAGCTGGTGCTCACTGACGGCTAAAAAGAAAGAGCAAGGGCGGAGAGACATTCCCCTCCGCCCTTGCCCGGTGTATGCGGAATTAGCAGCAGCCTTCGTTGCAGCCGCAGCCACAGTTGTTTCCACAGCCGCAGCTATTGCCGCAGCCACAGTTGTTGCCGCCCATGCCGTTGCCGCAGCAGCAGCAGAGAATGAGTACCAGAATGATGATCCACCAGCAGCCGCCACCGAAACCATTGTTACCACAACACATAACAAGTCACC
>CALXDO010000102.1 GCA_944387075.1 uncultured Oscillospiraceae bacterium
GTCCGGTGGGACATCGGGGAGAGAATGGTGGAGAGCGCCGTCCCAACCGCAGACCTGGCGTAAACAGCTTCCAGGCGGTACCGCCCCAGCCCAAGGGGCCTGTGAGCTTTGAGGATCAGCTCAAACAGTTTATGGCCAGTTCGGACAGTAAGCTTTCCGAACTGCATATGAATGAAAAGCGCAGCAGCCGTCGAGGCCGCCGCTGATTTGGTGCTCTCACGGGGCGGGCGTAAGCTCGCCCCGTTTTTTCGCATAAAAAGCGGCTTCCTCAAGAGAGAGGAAGCCCAGTGGTTTGTTGTGCGGGAGAATGGAATGAATGCATGGGCTTCCCATGCTGCGGGTTCACCGCACATACTATTGTACCAACTCAAAGAGGAAAAATCTGTCGAGAGGAGGAGAAGGGTATGATTATCCTGAACGGAGTGGTTCACACCATGGATGGGGAGACCATCGACAGCGGATATATCCGGGTGGAAAATGGAAAAATTCAACAGGTTGGACATATGGCGAATCTACCATCCGGAGTAGAACCGGAAGGGGCAATTGATGCCAGAGGTGGGCACATTTTGCCGGGGCTGATTGACATTCACTGCCATCTAGGCCTATGTGGATGTGATGGGGAGGATCTGAACGAGACCTCGCAGGTGTGTACTCCGTATATCCGCGTACTGGATGGAATCAATCCCTTGGACCCCTATGTCAAAGAGGCGCGGGAGGCGGGAGTGACCTGCGTGATGGTGCATCCGGGGTCCACAAATCCCATTGGGGGTCAATCTTTGCTGATGAAAACAGTGGGAAACATTGTGGACGAGATGGTGGTTCGGGCTCCAGCGGCCATGAAGTTTTCCCTGGGAGAGAACCCAAAAGGACGTGGTGGGTGGCCTGCCACCCGGATGGGCACGGCAGCTCTGATTCGGGAAATGCTCACCCGCGCTTCAGAATATCAGATCAAGTGGGAGACGGCCCGGGCAGATTCTCAGCAGGAGATGCCTTTTTTTGACCCTAATCTGGATGCTCTGCGTGGAGTGGTGTCTGGAGAAGTGCCAGCCCATTTCCATGTCCACCGGGCAGATGACATTGCTACTGCCATCCGCATTGCGAAGGAGTTCGGTTTGGATTACGCCATTGTCCATGGCACGGAAGGTTATCTCATTGGAGACTATCTGGCCCAGCAGGGGGTGCCGGTGATTACCGGTCCCATTTTGACGGATCGCTCCAAAGGGGAGTTGCGTCAGATGTCCATGGGCAACACAGCGGCGCTGGCAAAAGCAGGGGTACAGGTGGCCATTTGTACCGATCACCCTGAGACAACGGCTCCTCAGTTGCTGCTGTGTGCTGCGACGGCGGCCCGTTGGGGGATGGATGAGGAGGAGGCGTTGGCGGCCATTACCATCAACGCTGCCTGTATTGCTGGTGTAGATCACCGGATGGGCTCCATCACCCAGGGAAAGGATGCTGATTTGGTGGTGCTGGACGGACATCCACTGGATTGGCATAGTAAAGTGACACATGTATTTATTGACGGACAAGAGGTATGACAGAATGAAAGAGATTACAAGTCGGCAGATAGCTCAGTTGGTACGCAATTTGTGTATTCAGGCCAACACCATTTTACCCCAAGATTTGCGCAATGCAATTTGTGAGGCATGCCAAAGGGAGGCATCCCCAGTGGGACAGGCTATTTTGGGGGATTTACGGGAGAACTTTGAATTTGCCCAGGAAAAGATGCTTCCCATTTGTCAGGATACTGGCATGGCAGTGGTGTTTGTAGACTGGGGGCAGGATTGTCACCTAGTGGATGGCAACCTGGAGCAGGCAGTCAACCAAGGGGTGGCGGACGGGTATATTCAGGGCCACCTGCGGCTGTCTGTAGTGGGCGACCCACTGCGCCGTGTGAACACCCAAAATAACACGCCTGCCATTATCCACTTGCAGATGGTGCCTGGTAATGAGGTCAGCATTACCGTGGCACCCAAAGGCTTTGGAAGCGAGAATATGACCCGCATGAAAATGTTTAACCCGTCGGTGACCCAACAGCAGGTGGAGGACTTCATTGTGGATGCGGTATCTCAGGCCGGGTCCAATCCCTGCCCGCCTGTGGTGGTTGGGGTCGGTTTGGGTGGAACCTCGGAGAAGGCGGCTATTTTGGCCAAGCGTGCTCTGTTGCGTCCGGCAGACCAGTGGAATGAGGATGAACTCTATCGGAAGATGGAGCAGCGACTGCTGGAGCGGATAAACGGTCTGGGTATCGGGCCCCAGGGCATGGGAGGGTCAACCACTGCCCTTACGGTAGCCATTGAGCCCTTTGGAACCCATATCGCAGGGCTGCCCTGTGTGGTAAATTTGGGATGCCATGTGACCCGTCATGCCTGTGGAACTTTATGACGAAAAAGAAATTGTGAAATTTTCATAAAGGTATAGCTTGTCGAACGGAAATGTGTTATACTCTTTAACAAGGAGAGATCCTCCCAATGACACGCCCTCTTGGTTTGAGGGCGAAAGGAGCTGAGCACATGAAGTTTACCTTTACGGAAAAGAAGGTCCATCTACCCAAGGCTCTGCGTAGCTATGCAGAGAAAAAGGTGGGAAAGCTGGAGCGTTACTTCAAAACGGACAGCGAGGCCAATCTGGTATTCTCTGTGGAGAAGGATCGGAATAAGGTAGAGCTGACCATCCGCTCCGGGGCCACGATTTTGCGTGTGGCGGAGAGTACATCTGATATGTTTGCATCGGTGGATGCCGCTGTCACGTCCATGGAGCGTCAGCTGCGCAAGCATAAGACCCGCTTGGAAAAGCGTCTGCGTCAGGATGCCTTTACCCGGGCGGTACCTCAGGAGGAGCAGTCCACCTTTGTTCCCGATGTGGTAGAGGAGAGCAAATTCGAGGTGGTCCGAATCAAAAAGTTCCACATCGAGCCCATGACCGTGGATGAGGCCATTTTGCAGATGGATTTGCTGGGTCACACCTTCTTTGCGTTCAAAAACGATGACACCGGAGCATTTTCTGTGGTGTATCAGCGCAACGATGGAGGGTACGGTCTCATTGAAGATGAGGGCTGACCAGGTTGAGGTTATGGTAAAACCGGCTGCGGATGTTTTCCGCAGCCGGTTTTTGCGCACTGGAGCACATGGACTAGACTTATGGGTTCAGGAGTTTTGACAAAATACCGTGGCAGCCATCCCATACATCCTGCCAAGTTTGATTGAAATTGCCCGTGTACCAAGGGTCGGCCACCTGTCCAGGATGATCGGTATAGTCTAAAAGCAGATGAATTTTCCCTTCTGGATCCCCGCCGCACATACGGAGCATGTTGCGGATGTTGGCGTCATCCATGCCGATGAGCAGATCATAGGCGGCGTAATCAGACTTACGCAGCTGACGGGCCGCATGTCCAGCACAGCCAATGCCGTGGGCCGCTAGAGTGCGGGCGGCGGGAGGGTAGATGGGGTTTCCGATTTCCTCGGTGCTGGTGGCTGCGGAGGTAATCTGAAACTGATCTTCCAGCCCAGACTCTATTACCAGCTGTTTCATCAAAAATTCAGCCATGGGACTGCGGCAGATATTGCCGTGACAGACGAAAAGTATTTTATACATGCAGATCATATCCTTTCTAGGGTGTCGAGCGATAGTGATAGATATGAATATATGTCCATACTAACATAAGAGAAGTGGTGCGTAAAGGGGGGCTTCAGAATTGATTCAGAAGGCTTTGGAGGGAGAAGGGCGAGAACTCCATTGAAATTTCATATGGATTATGCTAAGCTAAGAGCGTTGTACTTTGCATTGCATTTAGGAAAGAAGGTTACACATGAAGTGGCTCTATCGAATTGTCTGTGCCATACTGGTGGTTGTGATGCTGGTATCGGCCTATAAGATCTGGGGGATCTTATCGGAATACAAAGCAGGAGAGGATGCCTATGAAGAAATGGAGCAGTACATTACCTTTCCTGTGGAGACGAGTCCTGTAGATGACCAAGAAGAAGAACCGGCATCTGAATTTCCGGTGGTTGATTTTGAGTCCCTGAGACAAATCAATTCCGATGTGGTGGCATGGCTCTACATTCCCAATACCCATGTCAACTATCCTGTTGTACAGGGGAGTGACAACAGTTATTACCTAAATCGCCTGTTCACCAAGCAGTGGAATAGTGCAGGCTCCATCTTTGTGGATTATCGGAATGAACCTGGGTTCAGTGATCCACATACGGTGATTTATGGGCATCAGATGAACAATAAGACCATGTTTAACGATTTGAAATTGTATGAAGATCAGAGTTTTTACGATCAGCAGCCAGTTGGGTATCTGTTGACCCCGGATGGCACATACTTGTTGGAATTTTTCTCTGGGTACGTCAGCAGTGTAGATACCAATGCGTGGGATTTGAATTTTACACAAGATAGCTTTGCTGCTTGGCTGGAAGATATAAAAGGTCGCTCCGAATTTACCAGTCAAGTTCAGCCCCAGGCGGATGATCGGGTTGTGACGTTGTCCACATGCAGCTCCGCCTTTGAAAATGCTCGTTTTGTGCTCCATGCGGTGATACGTCCCACAGAGGTTGAATAAAGAACGAATCTGCGGAGGGTGAACACATGCAGACTGCCATACAACTGCAACAGCTTCTTGGGCGGATCGACGGTCGAAGCTATCCTGCCTACAAAGATACCCGTGGAACATATCAGTTCCCCGGCTATGCCTTGTCCATCGACCATGTGCAGGGAGATCCATTTGCAGCACCTTCGAAATTGAGCATCCATGTCAAAGAGGAAAAGGCGGGGTTTCCCCACCATCTCTACGCTAAGCCCTGCCAGCGTATTGCCCTGCAAGATGCCATTACTCGCCTGTTTGCCCAAAAGGCCAGCCAATTTTCCGGGGTTGCCAAGGGCTCCGGACACAGCGGCCTCATTTCCATCACCCGGTGTGGGCAGGAGGTGTTGGAGCGCACCGCGTGTGGGATCAATCCCACCACAGGAGATCTTGTGCTGCGTCTGGAGGTGGGCTTTCCCGCTCGAGGCCGTACCATTGACGCCAGGGGACTGGAGAAAATTCTTTTTGATCTGCTGCCACAGTGTGTAGGACAGTCCTTGTTTTACCGGAATCTGGACGGGAGACATCTGCAAAGGGTGGCAGACCTGGCGGAAGATCAACAGTATATCCGGGATAAGCTTCCGGAGCTTGGATTGTGCGCTTTTGTGGCGGATGGAAGTATTCTGCCACGGGTTTCTGGCGTTTCCTCCTTGCCCATGAAGGCAAGTGTGCCCTTTCAGTCCCCCCAGGAGCTGGCGGTGACGTTGGAGCTGCCCCACCGGGGAAAGATCACCGGCATGGGGATTCCACGGGGGATTACCCTTATTGTGGGCGGCGGATACCACGGAAAATCCACCTTGCTCAAGGCTCTGGAACTGGGGGTTTACAACCATGTAGCCGGAGATGGGCGGGAATATGTGGTGACCGACCAAACGGCGGTGAAGATTCGTGCGGAAGACGGGAGAAGCATTCAGCATGCGGACATCTCCATGTTTATTCACGACCTTCCCAACGGCAAAGACACGACTTGCTTTTCCACAGAAGATGCCAGCGGAAGCACCTCCCAAGCGGCCAATGTGGTGGAGGCCATGGAAGCAGGAGCTGGAGTTCTGCTGATGGACGAGGACACCAGTGCCACCAACTTTATGGTTCGGGATGAACTGATGCAGCGGGTCATCCGACGGGACATGGAACCCATCACCCCGTTTCTAGAGCGGGTGGAAGAGTTGTATCAAAACTACGGGATCTCCACCATTTTGGTGGCGGGAAGTTCTGGATCCTATTTTCATCCAGCCCACCACATCATTCAGATGGATCGCTATGTACCCCGGGACATTACAGCTCTGGCCAAGCAGGAGGCGACCGCATTCCCGGCTCCATGCACCCGACTGGAGCCAGCTTCAGTGCCCAATTTTCACCGCTGCCCCAAGCCCTGCGGCGAATTCCGTCGCGGAGAGCGCGTGAAACTGAAAACGCTAGGGCGAGATGGGGTGTCCATCAACCGGGAGACCATCGACCTACGCTATGTGGAGCAGCTCACCGATGCCGAACAGCTTACTGCCCTGGGCTACTGCATGGTGTATGCCCAACAGCAGCTGTTGGATGGGAAACACACGCTGCAACAGGTGGTAGAGGAATTGGATCGGCTGATCGAGCAGAAGGGGCTCGGTGTCCTTTGTGAGACGGCATTTTTGGCCCGACCTAGAAAACAGGAAATCTATGCCTGCTTCAACCGCTATCGGGGGCTCGTGTTCTGACGTTTTGCTGAAAATTTCAACTTGAGTTTCCAAAGAACTTATTGTATAATGCGAGAAGTATCTGTGCCAAGGACGCAGATATAGATTGGGTATGGGACAATGCCGCAAGGCGGTCTCTGCCAACAATTGAAGACTGGGGAGCTTGTAAACAGGCTGAGAGGAAGGTTCGACCTTCGACCCATGAACCTGATTTGGGTAATGCCAACGTAGGAATCCAAGTACCGCCATTAGCGGGGACACCAAATCGGGTGTCCCCGTTTTTGTTTTCGGAGATCACCCCAGCCACGACACCACAAGAAGGGAATGGATCAGCATGAGAAATTACACCACGCAGATGGATGCCGCTAAGCAGGGAATTATTACCCCGGAGATGAGGAGGGTAGCGGCTAAAGAGTACCGTACGGAGGAGGAAATCCGGGATTTGGTAGCCAAAGGACAGGTGGCCATATGCGCCAATAAGCTGCATACTTGCATAGAACCCAACGGTGTGGGTTCTATGTTGCGCACCAAAATCAATGTTAACTTGGGGGTTTCCCGGGATTGTAAAGACTACGATATTGAGATGCAGAAGGTGATGGCAGCGGTGGATATGGGGGCGGAGGCCATTATGGATCTGTCCTCTCATGGCAATACCCAGCCCTTCCGCCGTAAGCTCATTCAAGAGTGCCCGGCCATGATCGGTACGGTTCCGGTCTATGACAGCGTCATCCACTACCAGAGAGATCTGGCCACGCTTTCTGCCAAGGACTTCATCGATGTGGTACGGCTCCATGCCAAAGACGGTGTGGACTTTGTCACTCTTCACTGCGGCATTACCCGCAAGACCATTGATCAAATCAAAAAGCACAAGCGGAAAATGAATATCGTCTCCCGTGGTGGCTCTCTGGTGTTTGCCTGGATGAGCATGACTGGGGAGGAGAATCCGTTCTATGAGTACTTCGACGAGATTCTGGATATTTGCCGGGAGTATGACGTGACCATCTCTTTGGGCGATGCCTGCCGCCCTGGTTGCTTGGCCGATGCCAGCGACGTGTGCCAGATCGAGGAGTTGGTGCGCCTGGGTGAGTTGACCAAGCGGGCTTGGGCTAAGGACGTGCAGGTGATGGTGGAGGGCCCAGGTCACATGCCCATCGACCAGATCGAGGCCAATATGAAACTACAGCAAACCATCTGCATGGGTGCACCTTTCTACGTCTTAGGCCCCATTGTGACAGATATTGCTCCTGGGTATGACCATATTACCTCCGCCATTGGCGGTGCAGTGGCTGCATCTGCTGGAGCGGCGTTTCTGTGCTACGTTACCCCCGCCGAACACCTGGCTTTGCCCAATGTAGAGGATGTCAAGCAGGGCATCATCGCCGCCCGCATCGCCGCCCACGCTGCCGACATTGCCAAAAAGATCCCCCATGCCAGGGATTTGGACGATGCCATGGCAGATGCCAGACGTACCTTTGACTGGGAAAAACAGTGGGAGTGTGCCATTGACTCGGAGACAGCCAAGAGCATTCGGGATGACCGAGCTCCTGAGCATGAGGACAGCTGCTCCATGTGCGGAAAGTTTTGCGCCGTGCGTAGCATGAATAAGGCTCTTAGTGGGGAGTACATCGACATCTTGTAAAGACAGACAAAGAATCGAGGGGTGCCTTCTGTGATAAGAAGGCACCCCTCGGTGCTCTGAGCTTGAGTGTTTATATATGGGAGAGCTTATCTTTGAGAAGCAGCACTTTTTCCTGAATCTTTTCAATGGTGACAGCAAACACCTCATCGCTTTTTCCGGTGGGGTCATCCAGGCCCCAGTTCTCCATGTAAGGAGCGGTAAGGCTGGGACAGCTGACGTTACAGCCCATGAAGATGACTACATCCGGCTTCGGAAGATCAAAAATCAACTTACTGAACTGGGTTTCTTCCATGTCGATGCCGTGGAGCTGCTTCATCATGCGCACGGCGTCCGGGTTGATGTGATCTTTTACTTCGGTTCCCCCGGAGTAGCTTTCAAAGACATCACCGGCCAGTTTTTTGCCCAGAGCTTCTGCCATTTGGCTGCGGCAGGAGTTGTGAACGCATACAAAGGCCACTTTTGGTTTTTTTTCATTTCTCATCTGATCCATCGAGTTTTCCTTAGAGCGCCTAACAAAAGCCAGACAAGCTACGGATGATGAGATATAATGCTAGTGGAGGTGAAAGGTATGCCAAAGAAGCTAGTAAGTGATGAACTGTGGTCAATCGTGGAACCCCTTCTTCC
>CALXDO010000103.1 GCA_944387075.1 uncultured Oscillospiraceae bacterium
ATGGGCAAATGCAAGAGCCCGAACGGGCAGACTCATCTGCCCAAATGGGCGCACCATTACCATGTAATACCCATGTATATACTAATACCCCCTATAATCCCCCACAGGGGGAAGCGGCGGGGGATGCCGTTGAGCAGGAGGACAAGCCAAAGGCCGCCCCCAAACCTAGAGACGACTATAAGCCGGAATGGTTTGATGCGTTTTGGAAGCTATACCCGAGAAAGGACGCCAAAGCAAAGGCACGGAAGTGGTGGAATACAAACAGACCGGATTGGGAGACCTGCGAGGCAATGATGACCGGACTGGAGCGGGATAAATCGTCCAAGCAGTGGAATAAAGACGACGGGGCGTATATCCCATTGCCGATCACCTGGCTCAATGGGAGTCGCTGGGAGGATCAGGGGGTGGACATGTCCCAGCTTCCTACCCCGCCAGAGCGTGGCCCCAGAACGGTTTGGGGCGAAGATGGGGAGGTGACCTGAGATGGGGAAGTACATTGAAAGAGAGAAATTTGCAGAAAAGCTCAAAGAGCATTTAAGATGCACAAGCAAAGGGAGTGTGCTGGAGGCAGCCTTTGCGGCGATGCTGCAAGACCTGGAGGAACTGCCCGCCGCCGATGTTGTGCCGGTAGTGCATAGCAGCTGTGTGCAAGTCAACAGCACACAGGAGCACTATTGTAACGAATGCGGTGTAGAATTTAACCTGTACGCATACTGCAAGGAACTTTATAACTACTGCCCAAGCTGTGGCGCAAAGATGGATGGAGGTGTGGAAGATGTCTGACAACCTCAACCTTCTGACCGTGGACAGCCTGGGCGCTGAGCGGTCAGTGATTGGCTCTATGCTGATTGATGACCAGTGTATCAAGGCCGTTATGACGGAACTTCCCGCCGCCGATCTGGCAGACGGGCCGTGTCGGAATACATACCAGGCAATCCGGCGGCTCTCTCTGGAGGGCAAGGCCGTGGACCCGGTTCTGGTCCAGGAAGCAGTGGGCGGTGGCCAAGACTGGTCCAAGTGGGCGGCCAGCCTGATGGAGGCCACCCCCACGGCGGCCAACGTGATGGAGTATGTGCGGATTGTCAAAGAGTGCGCCCAGTATCGGCGATTGAGGGAGGGGGCCTCCAAAGTGTTGGAGACCAGTACCCTGGCCGATGCCCGGCAAGCGGTGCAGGTCCTGAGTGCTGCAACGGTGGGGCAGGAGGTGCGCACCGGCTCCACGGCAAGCGAACTGGCCGCCGCCTTTTGGGAGAGGCTCAAAGCCCCAAAGCCAGATTACATCCCGTGGGGGATTGAGACGGCGGACGCCAAGGTGTGTGCCCAGCTGGGGGATATGATTCTGCTGGGCGGCTACCCATCCGCAGGTAAGACGCTGCTCTCCATCCAGTTTGCACTGCTCCAGGCCCAGAAGGGCTACAAGATCGGGTACTACTCTCTGGAGACCACGGACATCAAGGTAACAGACCGGATCATGAGCCACCTGTCTGGGGTGCCGCTTTGGCGGATTAAGGATCGGGCTTTGTCAGAGGCAGACTACCGAGCCTTGGCCAGTGCCGCAGCAAACTTTGCGTCACTGCCCTTCGAGCTTGTTGAGGCATCCGGATGGACGGTGGATGACATCACCGCCCACACTATCAGCCGGGGCTATCAGATCATCTACATTGACTATCTCCAGCTGGTACCTGGGCAGGAAAAGAGCAATTATGAGCGCGTTTCAACGACGTCCCGAAAGCTGAAAATGTTTGCCCCACGACACCGGGTGACGGTGGTGGCCCTGGCCCAGCTGACCCGGCCAGACAAGGTGACCCGTAAGGACGGCACCCAGGTGCTGATCCCGCCCACCATGCAGAGCTTTAAGGAGTCGGGCCAGATGGAGCAGGATGCAGACGCCGCCTTTCTCCTGTGGGAGTCCGTCCCGGATGACTACCGCTCACCCCGCAAGTTTAAGCTGGGAAAAAACAAGGAAGGAGAGCGGTTTACCACCATGCTGGGCTTTGATGGGCCCAGGCAGCGGATGGTGGAGATGGAGCCCGAGCCAGACACGTCGGTGGCCAATGAGTTGGCAGCCAAAGGGCGGGCGGTCAAAGCAGCCAACCGGGCCGCTGCTCAGAATAATCAAATCACCTTTCGGGAGCTGTCGGGAGATGCGGAGCCAAATCCCTTTACCGCCGGCAAGGGGGTGGGCGCTTGAAGATCGGGCAGGAAAAGACCTTTGTGCCGTCTGCCTTTAGCGAACTGAGCCGGGACGGGGCGCAAAAGAGATACAGCCACCCGGCGCACATCAAAGGCCGGATCGTTGCCATCAATTGGAGACACCGGCACTACACCGTGGAGGGTGTGGTCAATGGCCATACCATTCGGGAAAGCTACAAATTTAGACCGTAAAGGAGACGTTGCTATGAGAACGATAGCTGTATTGAATATGAAGGGCGGGGTGGGCAAGACCACCACCGTTATCAACTTGGCGCACATTCTAGCCAATGACTACCGCCGCCGGGTGGTGGTAGTGGACTGTGACCCACAGTGTAATCTGACCAGCTTCTACGGAGCCTCTGAGGCGGATGGCCCCACGGTGGCGGATGTGCTGCGGGGGACACATGAGCCGTACTGGGCGGACAATGTGATCGAGGTCACCCCGTGGCTGTCCATCTTGCCGGCTTCCACCCAACTGTGGCAGCTGGATTTGGCGGCAATCAAAGCAGGGCAGAGCAATATCACCGCCCTGCGGGGCTTTGTGCAGGCTATGGAGGAGGACCAGGAGATTGACGTGGTGCTCTTTGACTGCCCGCCTGGGTTTACCGCCGCTTCCACCGCCGCCCTGATGGCGGCCCAGGAGGTGATTATCCCGGTGCTGATGGACGGATTTTCTATCGAGGGCATGGCGGAAATGCTGGCCCAGGTGTCCTCCATCCGGAGCTCTAACCCAGGCCTCAAAGTGGGCGGGGTGCTGATCAATCAATGGCACCGATCGGTGCCGGTGATCCAGGCCGAGAAGGTGCTGCGGGCCATGCCGGTGCCAGTTTACACCCAGACCATCCGCCGATCGGACAAGGTGCTGGAGAGTACCATGGTCAAGGAGGCGGTGGCGGACTACTCGGTGACCAGTTCCGCCGCCCGGGACTACCGGCTGTTGGCACAGGAGATTTTCGGGGAGGGGAAGCAACATGGGCAAGTTTGATATTGGCAGCTTTGCCGCCTCTCTCAATGAGACGGTGTCCAAGTTGGACACAAATGCAGAGCCACAACTCCAGTACATAGATATTGATCTGCTGGACGCCCACAAGGCTAACTTCTACGATGTGTCCAACTTGGACACATTGGCGGATAGCATTGCCATGGAAGGGCTGGACCAACCTCTTGTGGTTACACCAGGAGATGGAGGGCGGTTTACCGTGATTTCCGGCCACCGACGCCGGGCGGCGATCCGCAAGCTGGTGGAGGAGGATGGCCGGGAGGATCTGCGCCGGGTGCCATGCCTGGTCAGGGTCTACCAGAGCCGGGCCCTGGCAGAGTTGCAGCTCATCATGGCAAATAGCACCGCCCGGGTACTGACCTCGGCGGAGGTAATGCACCAGGCCCAGCGCATGGAGGAGCTGCTCTACCAGCTCAAGGAGGAGGGGTACAGCTTCCCGGGCCGGATGCGGGCCCAGGTGGCAGAGGCCTGCCAGGTGTCAGAGAGCAAGCTGGCCCGGCTTAAGGTGATCAATGCCCGTCTGTGCTCAGAGTACATGGAGCTGTTCAACCAGGACAAGCTGCCTGAGCAGGTAGCGTATGGCCTTGCCAAGTTGCCGCAGGATTTCCAGCGCAGAATATTTGGGGCAACCAAGGGGTACCCTGTGGCGAGTGTGGTGGAGCAGTTGACCACAGCATACAAAAACGGGGCCAGATGGGAACCGTCATTGACTTGCCCGGATGGGAAGGCCTGTACCCGTGGAGATGTGTTTCTCCGGCATGATTGTGAGAATTGGCATGATATGTGCCTAGGAGAGAAGTGCTGCTTGGAGTGCTCCAGAGCAAAAGCGGATTATTATGTCTGTGATCGGATGTGCAGCAAGGCAAAGGCTGTCCGTAAAGAAAAGCGGGATGATGCCAGGGCCATGGCCCTCAGCCGGGAAGAGAAAGTGCAGGCTGAACGCCGGAAGGAGGCACAGGAGATTGCTGCCCGGCTAGTCAAGGCGGCAGATTTGTCCGGTGCCGCTGGGAATTGTAAGGTGGAGCTGGGCAGATATGGAAGATCGTGGAGTGTCAAAGATTTACGCAAATTTGCAGCAGGTGATTTCGGGGACACCCAGTTGAATGGCTGGGAGTTTGGTCAGGATGCTGTGGAGCGCTTTGCCAAGGCAGCTGAAACGCTTGGGTGCTCTGTGGATTATATCATGGGATTGACGGATGAGATTAGGTCCAAGACGGAGACAGCTCCAGCCCCGGAATGGTTGCCCCTGAAGTGGTTGATTGGTGAGTTGCGCCCTCATAAAATTCTTAACGCAGTCTGTGTCTTTGGCTACTCGGAAAAGAGTGCTATCAAAGATGTCGCAGAGTGGGACGGGGAGAAGTGGATCAATAGCGCCCTGGGGGAACCGTGGGATATTCCGTGCTTGAGGTGGTTCCCCATCCCGGAAGATGAGGATCAGGAGGAGGTGTGAGGTATGGAACGGCTCACAGAGCAGCATGCCAAAAAACAAGATGGCTATTACATGCGGTGCAGTGAGATGTGCAACAAGCAAAATTGCGATAGTTGCCATAATCTCGATAATGTAGTTGACAGACTGGGGAAAATCGAGGACATCCTGGGAGACGACTATGACCTGGAGAAGCTGCGTGAACTGCTGGAGGCCAAACGGGACGGGCGGTGCGTGGTTTTCAAGTTCGGTATGGGTTCTACCGTATACAGAACATGGGTGCGCCCGGATGGAAGATGCCCTTTCGTGTCTGTGCAACTCATAGACACGGTGGAGGACTTAGTGAACGCTGAAAAATGGAGCAACGCATATGCAACTCGTGAAGCAGCCGAACAGGCATTGAGGGGGATTTCTAAAAATGGGATATAAGGAAACAGTGCGATACGTGTCCAACTTGGACACGTCTGAGTTTAGCCGGCCCCGCTGGGGTCGGCGGGCCCTCTTGGCCCTGTGTGTGCTGGCCGTGATCTGCGTCACCCCGGCGCAGATCGCCGCCGGGGACTGGCTTGGGGCCGCTGCCATTGTGGCCTTGTGTACGGTGGATTCTGTGATGGTGCTTGGGAGGTGATGGGGTATGACCCTCAAAGACTGCACCAAGGAGGAGCTGCTCTGGTATCTGACTGAGATGATGATGGCCAATGAAGAGCGAGCACTGATTGCGATCGTTAACCGCAGGTGGACGGAGCAGGAAAAATTATGCCATGATCTTCGGGAAAAGGCTCTGTCCGCATTTAGGGCCTGTGCTGATCTGGCAAAATCAAAGCCAGCGAAAGATATGACCGAGAATGAGCTGAAAAGGCTGATTGCGGCATCTGATGCAAGTACTGCTGCGGACAAAGCCGTCCGCATGGCTGAAAAAAAGGCTAGCTTCCTGTACAAGCAGCTCAATGTACTGTATGGGATTGAATGAGGAGGAATAGACATGGCGGAAGTAAGTAGGGAGCAGGTGATTAAAGGGCTTCGGAGGCTCAAAGTTGAGACAGGCTCTTTGGCCTGTTTGGGGTGCAAGTTCGAGGATGGTTGCTCCCTCAACGGCTGTGCAATTATCGGGAATGCCATTCGACTCTTGAGTGTGTCCAAGTTGGACCCATCCGACAGCACAAAAGGGTGTACTTAGGCAAGGCAGTTGTGCAGGTGCGAGGTATTGTTTTGAGTTACGATATACATGGGACGGGTAAAGGAGGATGAAGTGGCAAAAGCAATCAAACATATCCGGGCCGGGCTTCTCCACATTGAGGTCATCGGACAGGTGCCGGAGAGGAGTGGGCGAAAGCCTCGGGCGGCCAGGAGCCGCCCGACCTCTGTGGCCAAGACCTTTTACAATCATAAGACCAGCTGGAGAGAGTTGGAGCTGACTATTGCCACCAACTTCGCAGCAAAGGACCACGTCATAACATTTACCTATGACGATGCGCACTTGCCAAAAGATAAGGACGCAGCAGCAAAGGATCTGCAAAAATTCTTCCGGCGGCTGCGGGCGGCCCGGCGAAAACGGGGCGAGGTGCTCATGTACATCTATAGTACAGAGGGCAGTCACGGGATGCAGGCGGACGAGTATCTTGGCGCGGATGGCGAGTTGGAGGACAAGCGGCTGCACCATCATGTGGTCATCAATGGCACGGGTCCGGATTGGGTGGAGGAGGTGCGGAGTCTCTGGCACGGTGGCGGATATGTCCGGGCTGAGCCTGTGGATGTCCACTACTACCGGGAGTTGGCCAAGTATCTCACCAAGGAGGCCAGGGAGCACGGCAGGCCAAAGCCTGGCCAGCACAGCTGGCGGGCATCTCGTAACCTGGCCAAGTATGAGGTGGAGTATGAGGAGATCTCCAGCAACAGTGTGACTCTGGCGGCTCCACCTGGAGCCGTGGACTACCAATCCTTTGCTGAGAAAAACCCGTATGGGTTTGCCGATTGCATCGGAGCCAGGTATCTGCTCTATGAGGATGTGCCCAATCCAGGTTACTCCTACACACGGGGGCGGAAGAAGAAAAGGGAATAGCTCTAATAATTTTTGACCTTGAAACAAGGGATAAAAAACCAACGCATGAGGAGAAAGGTGGAAAAGTCGTTGCAACCGAAAACCGAATCTGCTACAATGGTCTCAAAGGACGGATGGGCAATTTGCCCGGTGTGCCACAAGGGCAAGCTCATCAAGCTGCTGCCCACCACCACCGTCCATGATCTGCCCTGCAAGTGCAAACGCTGTGGGCATATCACAAAACTCAACATCGAAGCGCCTGAGCCCGAGTCCAAAGAGACCAGCGCCTGAGCCTGATCTACTCCAACGTGGAGTGTGTCATGGCTTGGGCGCTTTTTGTTTTGCCCGGAGGTGATAGCCCGGGGACAAACGGGCCAGGCCAGGAGGTGACCAGGTGCAAGAGTTTGCCCGCAAATTCTACAAGTCCAAAGCATGGCAGGTCTGCCGGGCGGCGTACATTGCCTGGAGAGTTCTGGTGGACGGCGGACTGTGCGAGTGCTGCGGGAAGGAACCCGGGTACATCGTGCATCATGAGATCATGCTGACCCCGGAGAACATCAACGACCCAGAGGTGGCACTCAACCCGGAGTATCTGTCCTACGAGTGCAAGGCTTGCCACGACCTCCACGAGGGCCACGGCGTGGGCAAGGGGAAAAAGCCTCTGGCACGCTTTGGCCCGGACGGCCAGCCGGTGGACTTGAGACGCATTTAACACGGGGGCCTCCCCCCCATCTCCGGGGGCGGAGGCCCCCTGGCGGAGGACCGATGGGGTGGAGGAAAACAGCAGCGAGCGTGTTGCGGGAGGGGGGTGTAGTCATCGCAAAAGTGAACAAGAAGCAGCTGGGGCGCTTCTGGCCCATCTACGATGGGGGCAGTGAGGAGCAAAAGGCCAAGGGCCTGCATTTGATTCAAAATCTGGTTTTCATCGAGGAGCAATTAACCCAGCTTCAAGGCGAAATTCGGGAAAAAGGCGCGGTCAGTGAGTACCAAAACGGGGAAAACCAGTGGGGCACTCGGAAGTCTCCCGAGGTGGACGTGTACAACGCTCTGCTGAAAAACTACATCTCCGGCATCAAGCAGCTCAACGAGATTTTCGGTGAGGCTGTTGCCCCTGAGGACGATCTGACCAAGTTTATCAACCAGCCCAGAGGCGGTGGCGCTAAGTGACCGATCTGGAGCTCTACTGCACCAGTATTTTGGACGGCAAGATCAATGCCTGTCGTCGAATCAAGCAGGTGTGTGAGCGCCTGCTGGAGGATCTCTACAACCCCGGCCAATGGCACTTTGACCATGACATGGCCCGCCGCCATGTGGACTTTATCGAGACGTTTTGCAAGGTCCCGTCCGGCCGCCTGGGCCAGCCGCTCCGGCTGGAGCTGTTCCAAAAGGCCCGGCTGGAGGCCGTCTTTGGATTTGTGGACGATGAAGGGCTGCGACGGTACAACGAGGTCTTGATCCTGGAGGGGCGCAAGAACGGCAAGACCACAGAGACGGCCAGCGTGGAAGTTGACCTCCTGGTCAATGATGGGGAGGGTTCCCCACAGATCTACAACGTGGCCACCAAGATGGACCAGGCCAAGCTGGGCTATGATGCTGTGAAGAAGATGGTGCAGCTGTCCCCACTGCTCAACAAGCACCTGCGCCGCCGGGTAGCGGACATCTACAACCCCATGAACCTGGGCTTTATCAAGGCCCTGGCATCTAACACCACAAGCCTGGACGGCCTGGATATTCACGGAGCGGCCATTGATGAGTTGGCAGCCATCAAAAACCGTGACCTGTACGACCTCATCAAGCAGGGCACTGGCGCCAGGGCTCAGCCCCTGATTTTTACCATCACCACCAACGGCTTTGTGCGCAACGGCGTCTTTGATGCTCAGTATAAGTACGCCTGCAACATCCTGGACGGTGTAGCCAGCAATCCCAGGTTTTTGCCCTTCCTGTACGAGTTGGATAGCCCGGATGAGTGGGACAAGGAGGAGTGCTGGATCAAGGCAAACCCAGGCCTGGGCACCATCAAAAGCCTGGAGTATCAGCGGGAGATGGTGCAAAAAGCCAAGGATGATCCAAGCTTTAAGCCTACGGTGATGGTCAAGGACTTTAACTTGCCCCAGACCTCCACGGCGGCCTGGCTGCTCTACGATGAGTTGAATAACGAGACCATGTGGCTATCTATGATTGACGATCCGATCAAGTTTGACTACTGCATCGGCGGGTTTGACGCCGCCGATACCACCGACCTCAACGCCGCCAAGGCCATCTGTATGCGTCCGGATGATCCGCACATCTATGTGCGTTCTATGTACTGGATTCCCCAGGCGGTGCTGGACAAGCAGGCGGAAAAGGGCACCCGCCAGGAGCGGGACAACGTGCCATACACCCTTTGGGTAGAGCAAGGGCTCATGCGCACCTGCCCGGGGAACAAGTGCGACAAGCGGGTGTTCCTGGAGTGGTTCAAGGAGTTGCGGGACAAGGAGGATCTGTATGTGCTGTACATCGGCTATGACCCCTGGCACGTGGACGACACACTGCTGCGGGACTTCCGGGCGGAGTTTGGCCCCAACTGCATGGTGCCCATCCGGCAGGGGCCCTACACCCTGTCCCAGCCCATGAAGGATTTACGGGCAGACTTCCAGGCCAGGCTTGTGGTGTACGACAACAACCCCATTGACAAGTGGTGTCTCATCAACACCGAGGTCAAGACGGACGCCAACGGCAACATCCAGCCGGTCAAGAGCCTGGACCCACGGCGCAGGATCGACGGCACGGTGGCCCTGCTGTGCGGCTACACGGTGCTCCAGGATAAGAAAGACCTGTATATCAACTTGAATTGAGGTGAGAGAGTGGGACTGTTTGAAAAGCTGTTTCCCAAGAAAGCGGCGGAGCGGGAGATGTACTCCTGGTTCCGCACCCTGGGCGGCTACACGCCGGTGTACACCAGCTTCGACGGCGGCTTGTACGAGATGTACCTGACCCGGGCGTGCATCCACACCTTTGCCACCCATGTGTCGAAGCTTAAGCCGGTGGTCTCCGGCCCCGGCTCCGGCAAGATGGGGCGGGTGCTGGACTACCGGCCCAACCCGTGGCAGGACACCAAGAAATACCTCTACCGGCTGGCCACCATCTACAAGGCGGAAAACACCGCCTTTATCGTACCGGTGTACGAGGATGGTAGTATTGAACGCCTAGCCGGATATTACCCGGTGCGCCCCAGTCAGGTCCAGGTGGTGGAGTCCGGCGGAGTGCCGTATATGCGCTTTTCCTTCCCCTATGGCCAGATCGCCACAGTAGAATTGGACCGGCTGGGGATCATGACCCAGATGCAGTACCGGGATGATTTCTTCGGGGAGAGCAACGCCGCTTTGCGGCCGGTGATGGAGCTGATCCACGCCCAGAACCAGAGCATCATCAACGGGGTCAAGGCCTCCGGCAATCCACGCTTTCTGGCCCAGCTTGGCCAGATCCTCAAGCCTGAGGCCATGAAAGAGGAACAGCGGCGGCTGGTGGCGGATAACCTGGGACCGGACAACTCCGGCGGCGTGATGATGTTTGACGCCAAATACTCCAGCGTCAAGCAGATTGTGTCCCAGCCATACATTGTGGACGCCAAGCAGACGGAGCAGATTCGGGAGAGTGTCTTTGACTACTTTGGTATGAACGACGCCATCTTGCAGGCCAAATACACCCCGGATCAGTGGGCGGCCTACTATGAGAGCCAGGTGGAGCCCTTTGCCATCGAGGCGGGGCTTGTCCACACCAACATGACCTACTCCATAGACCAGGTGGCCAAGGGCAAGCAGATTGCATTTTCCACCAACCGGCTCCAGCACATGACCATGGGGGATAAGCTCAACGCTGTGCGGGATCTCTTTGACCGTGGCCTGCTCAACGGTGAGGGGGCCATGGAGATTTTGCAGATGCCGCCCATCGGCACCCCGGATGCCAAGAAATATTACATCCGGCGGGAATACGCCGAGGTGTCCGCCCTGAACCGAGAGGACGGGGTGATTTTAGACGAAGGAGGAGAGGGAAATGCCAGTGGTGCAGGGCCGGGAATACCGAGCCATGAGCCTGCTGCTGCCGACGGCAGCCAACAAGCGGATTGACACCGACTTTTATGTGGAGGGTTACGCCACCACCTTTGACCAGCCCTATGTGCTGTTCGAGGAGGAAGGCATCCAATACAAGGAGGTCATAGACCGCAACGCCCTGGTGGGGGCGGATATGTCGGATGTAATCATGCAGTACGACCACAGGGGGAGTGTGTTGGCCAGACAGTCCAACGGGACATTGATCATCCTGCCAGACCCCACAGGCCTCTTTATTGCCGCTGACCTGTCCAAGAGTGTGGCGGCTCGTAATCTCCACGAGGAAATCAGCAACAAGCTCATTACCAAGATGTCCTGGGCCTTTACCGTGGCTGAGGAATCCTACGACCGAGTCACCCACACCCGGCGCATATTGAGAATGAAGAAGGTATACGACGTATCGGCGGTGTCTTTGCCCGCCAACCCGTCTACCGATATTTCCGCACGTTCTTGGCTTGACGGAGTGATCGAGGCAGAGCGGCAGGAGCGGCTGGCAGCGGAGGCTGCCGTGCGGAGAGCCCAAAAAATCAGACTTTTGATGGAGGTATGAACGT
Organism: uncultured Oscillospiraceae bacterium; assembly: GCA_944387075.1. Lineage (GTDB taxonomy): Bacteria > Bacillota > Clostridia > Oscillospirales > Oscillospiraceae > Enterenecus. Next base: position 11,300 of record CALXDO010000103.1, read on the forward strand.
GAAGCACATCAACGTATTGAATCGAACCAAATTCGGCATTCAGTTCTTTGCCCAGCCCGGTGGTATGGATGACCGCCTGGATGCCATCGAGGCCCGCATGTCTGCCATTGCCCAGGAGCTGGAGCAGCCCGGGGCTGACCTGGACGCCCTGGAGCAGGAAGTGCGCAGCCTCAAGACCGAGCGCACCCAGATCACCCAGGCCGCTGAGCGACGGGCCAAGATCCTGCGGGAAGTGTCTGCCGGTGGTGGCAAAGTGATGCGCACCTTTGACCAGGGCCTGCCTGAGCAGCGCACCTACACCCCTGAGTCTGCGGAGTATCGCTCTGCCTGGCTGCGCAATTTGCAGGGCAAGGAGCTTACGGTGGAGGAACGGGCCGCTGTGACTGCCAGCGCAGTCATCCCCACCCAGACCATGAATCGCATCGTGGGTAAGCTGGAGGAGACCCCCATCATCGCCGCTGTGGATGTGACATACATTCCCGGCAATGTGTCCTACCCTGTGGAGAAAACTGTCAACGCTGCCAGCTGGGTGGCCATGGGAACCGCTTCCACCGACTCTGCCGATGTGCTAGATACCATCAGCCTGGGTGCCTACAAGCTCATCAAGACGGTGGAGATTACTGCCGATGTCCAGTCCATGGGCATTGATGCCTTCGAGAGCTGGCTGGTGGATCGTCTGGCAAACAAGATTGCTGTGGCCGTGGATGCTGCCATTTTTAATGGAACCGGCACCAGCCAGGCTACCGGCATCCTCAAGTCCGGAGAGATTACTCAGACCGGCACGTTCACCAAGGCTGGTATCACCTATAAAGATCTTCTCAAGATCATGGCCACTGTTGGGACCCAGTACTTGACGAATGCCAAGTTTGCCATGCCCCGTGCGCTTTTCTACGGCGAGGTGCTGGGCCTGGTGGACACTGCTGGCAAGCCTGTGGTGGTGACGGACCCCCAGTCCCCTGCCAAGCTCAACATCCTGGGCTTCCCTGTGATCGTGGATGACAACTGCGCTGCTGATACCATCGTCTTTGGTGACTTCAAGGAGGGCTACAAGTTCAACTTTGCAAAGTCTCCTACTGTTGAAAGTGATGGATCTGTGGCCTTCCGTTCCGGCTCCACGGTGTATCGTGCCATGGCACTGGCAGACGGCAAGCCCGCCGATAAACGGGCCTTGTGTGTGTTCACCCGTGCCGGCGCCTGATGTGTCCAACTTGGACACAAGGGAGGGCGGCCTGAGCGCCGCCCTCCCGGAAAGGAGGCCACATGGTAAGTGTCCAAGAGATTAAGCTGGCGTTGCGCATGAGCAGCGCTGTCCTGGATCAGGAGGTGCAGGGCACCATCACCGCTGCCATGCTGGATCTCCAGAGCGGAGGTATGCCCGTGGGTGTGGACAACGCCCTGAGTGATGAGGCCATCCGGCTGTATTGTAAATGGCACTACGACTACATGGGCAAGGCGGCGCAGTATGAGCGGGCCTACGAGAAGCTCAAATCTGTGCTGGCTTTGCTTCCCAAAGAGGTGGACGGCGGTGGATGAGCAGATCTATCTCATTGCCCAAACCTACGAGACGGACAGCCTGGGCCAGCGCATTCCCAAGGACGGCACCCCGTTCCCGGTGTGGGCCAAGATCAAGAGCGTCTCCAGGGCAGAGTGGGCGGCAGCCGGCCAGCATGGCCTCCAGCCCCAGCTGGTGGCCATCGTGTATGCGCTGGATTATGCAGACCAGCCGGTGGTGATGATCGGAGAAGGCGAGAGCGCCAAGCGGTACTCTGTGTACCGTAGCTACCGCCCGGAAAACTCAGAGTACATGGAACTCTATCTGGAGAGAAAGGTGGGGGTCTGATGTCCAAGCGAATTGACATTGATAAAATGTCGTTGGAGGTTGTCCGGACACTAGAGGCCTATCAGGATGTCACCATCGACATCATGACAAGAGCCGTGAAGGAGACAGCAAAAGAGACAGTCCAGGAATTGAATGTTACTTCCCCTGAAGGAGCCACAGGCGACTATAAGAAAAGTTGGGCATACAAACGAGACAGATCTTTGAAGGGAAGTCGTCGTTTTGATATGGTTGTTTATTCCAAGAAGCCTGACTATAGGTTGACCCATTTGTTGGAGAAAGGTCATGCAAAAGTAAATGGAGGACGTGTGCAGGGGAAGCCACACATTGCGCCGGCTGAGAAAAATGCGATTGCAAGACTTGAAACCAAAATCAAGCGGTACATCCGAGAGGTGAAAGAAGAATGACAATAGAAGAACTTAGAAATCTGTTGGAATCCTCTGGGCTTCCTGTGGCCTACAATTCCTTTCCCATTGGGGATGCCCCTGCGCTTCCTTTCATTTGCTACATGTATGACGATAGCAATGTATTTTACGCTGATGGAGAAGCGTATTGGGGCTCTGGGATTTATATGGTTGAACTCTATACCAAGGTTAAGTCCCCAGACGTGGAGCGGGCGGTGGAAGCCGTGCTGAACAATATCCCATTTGTAAAAAGCGAGACCTACCTGGAAGACGAAAAGTGCTTCCAAATCCTTTATGAAATTGAGGTGTAATTATGGCAGGAACAACTGATAAAGTCCAATTCAATCTGAAAAATGTCCACTATGCTGTGCAGACAGCCTCCGGGGATACTCCCGCCTGGGACACGCCGGTAAAAGTTCCCGGCGCGGTCAGCCTTACCCTGGATCAGCAGGGCGAACTGACCCCGTTCTATGCGGATGGTATCGTCTATTATAACTCTGTCTCCAACAACGGCTACTCTGGTGATCTGGAGATGGCACTATTCCCGGATCAGATGCTCATTGACATCTGGGGGTACACCAAGACCGAGACGGATAACGTACTCATTGAAAACTCCACCGTGGAGCCCAAGCCATTTGCGCTGCTCTTTGAGATCGACGGCGACGTCAACGGCCGCCGGTACTGCCTGTATAACTGTACGGCAACCCGTCCCGGTATTGGAAGCAAGACCAACGAGGCCAGCAAAACGCCTCAGACCCAAAAGAGCACCGTCTCTGCGGTGCCTCTGGAGAATGGCAATGTGCTGGCTCGTACCACCGATGAGACTACGTCCCAGGTCAAGAACGAGTGGTTCGATAAGGTCTACGAGAAGGAGGCCGCCTGATGGAGAAAATCCTTATCATTGACGGGAAGGAGGTGGGGTTTCGGGCTTCGGCCCTGGTGCCCCGCCTCTACCGGCACAAGATTGGCCGGGACATTGTGCGGGACCTCAACACCCTGCGCAAGTCCTTTGCCAAGGCCCTCAAGGCGGCCAACGCTGTGGCCCCTGTGGAGCCGGCAGAAGATGCCGACGATGAGACCGTGGCCCAGTACCTCCTGGACTTGGAGGCCTACCAGGAGGCCACCCAGGACGCCCAACTCTCGGTGCTGGACTTGGAAATCTTCGAGAACGTGGCCTACATCATGGCTCGCCACTATGATCCCACCATCCCCAGCACCCCGGAGGAGTGGCTGGAGGGCTTTGGCGTGTTCTCTATCTATGAGATTTTGCCCGAAATCCTGGCGTTGTGGGACATCCAGCAGAAGACCACTTCCAGCCCAAAAAACGTCTAAGGCCCACCGTCCGGGAGGAGACGGGGGCCACATTCATGCTCCGCTGTGCGGAGTTCCACTTGTCCGATGAGGCCTTAGAGGGCATGACCATGGGCATGGTGTACGACATGCTCATTGAGCAGTCCAACGACCATGAGGAATACCCGTACAAGGCCACTCAGGAGGACATTGATCGCATATTTGGGGGGTGACATATGGCAGACCGCATTAAGGGTATCACCGTAGTCCTGGGCGGTGATACCACGGGACTAAATAAGGCCCTATCTGGGACGAACCGGGAAATACAAAATACTCAATCCCAGCTGAAAGACGTGGAGCGGCTGCTGAAGCTAGACCCCACGAATATCACACTGCTAGAGGAAAAGCAGAGGCTTTTGGCGGATGCCGTGGCGGAGACTAAGACCAAGCTGGACACGCTGAAAACCGCTGAGAAGCAGGTACAAGAACAGTTTAAGAAGGGCGACATCTCCCAGCAACAGTATGATGCCTTGCAGCGGGAGATTGCGGCCACAGAGCAGGCCCTGCAAAAGCTGGAAGCTCAGGCTAAGAAGAGTGCTGGAGAGGTAAGTGGGGTTGGTAATGCGGCACTAAACATTAAAACCGGAGCAAATAAGGTTTCCGCTGTGGCTGACAGCGTCCAGCAGAAATTTGCTCCAGTTACGGCAGCTGTGGGGGGCCTTGCAACGGCTGCCCTGGCTACCATCCCAGCAACTGAGGAACTGCGCACAGACCTCTCCAAGTTGGAGGCAAATGCCGAGGAGAATGCTGTCAGTGCAGACGCAGCGAGGGAGGCGTGGAGGCTTTTTGCCGTCCAGTCCGGAGAGACAGACAGTGCCGTGGAGGCTACCTCCAACCTCCTGCAAGCTGGATTTACAGAGAGCAATCTGCAAAAGGCTGTCGAGGGCTTAGCAGGCGCTGCTCAGCGGTTCCCCGACACTCTCAAAGTGGAGAGCCTGGCGGACAGCCTCCAGGAGACCTTGGCCAGCGGAGAGGCAACCGGCCAGTTCGGTGAGCTCCTGGATCGCCTTGGCGTGGGTGCAGAGAACTTCTCCACGCAACTTGCGGCTTGTGCTACTGACGCCGAAAAGCAAGACCTTGTGCTGCAGACCATGGCAAAAGCTGGCCTGAACGACACCTATACGGCATGGGCGGAAAATAATGAGGAAATGCTGGCCAATAAGGAGGCAAACCTGGAACTCCAGGAGAGCATGGCCTCTTTGGCTGAGCAGATACTCCCGTTTGCTACCATGGCTATCGAGAAGGTCACAGAACTTTTGAATTGGTTTATGGGCCTAGACAGCCAGACCCAGATTATGATTGTCACCATATTGGGCCTTTTGGGTGCTATTAGTCCATTGGCTGGCACGATTTCTGCTGTGTCCAGTGCGGTATCATTCTTAGCAGCGAACCCAATCGTATTGCTCATAGCAGCGATTGTTGGACTGGTGGCCCTCATTGCCACCAAGGGCGACGAAATCCAGGCTATTCTCCAACGGGTGGATGACTTCCTCCAAGGTATCTTTCTGACGGACTGGACGAAGATCCTTGGCCCTGGCCTGGGGGATGTGCTCAACGCCTTTTTCGCCAACGTCAAAAACATCTGGGACGCAGTCAAACGGATCTTTGATGGTGTCATTGACTTTATCCGGGGCGTATTCACCGGCGACTGGGAGCGGGCGTGGAGAGGCGTTCAAAATATCTTTGGCGGTATCTTTGATGGGCTGGTTGCCATGGCCAAGGCTCCCATCAACATGGTAATCGGCATTCTCAATGGAGCAATCAGCGGCATCAACCAGCTGATTCGGGGGCTCAATGGCATCCACTTCTCCGTGCCTGATTGGGTGCCTTTTGGGATGGGCGGCAAATCCTTTGGCATCAACATTGGAACCATCGGCAAAATCCCCTACCTGGCCAAGGGCGGCATCCTCTCCCAGGGCTCCGCCGTGGTGGGCGAAGCCGGGCCGGAGCTGCTCACCATGATGGGCAACCGGGCCATGGTGCAGCCCCTCACCAGCCAGCAAAAGACCACCAACGTGGGCGGCATCACCATGTACATCTACGGCGCACCGGGCCAGGATGTCAACGAGCTGGCGGACATCGTGGAGGCCCGGATGGAGACCAAGTATCAACAAAAGGCGGCGGTTTACAGTGCATAACCTCATCATTGACGGCAAGAGCCTCAAAGACTTTGGCATCTATGTCAGCGGGGAAAACACCTATAACGCCCCGGCCTGGGCGGTGGAGACCACCACCGTCCCAGGCCGGCACGGGGAACTGCTCCAGACCATGGACCGCCTGGAGCCCATCTCTGTGTCCTATCCCGCCTTTATCCGCCAAAAATTTCCGGAGTTTTCCGCCCAGGCTCGGCTCTACCTCCTGGGCCGCCCCGGGTGGCGACGTATCGAGGACGACTATCACCCGGAGTTCTACCGGATGGGCTACTTTGCCGGGCCGCTGGACTTCGACACCCGCTTTTTGAATCTGTCCGCCGAAATGGAGTTGGTCTTTACCTGCCAGCCCCAGCGGTGGATCAAGGCGGGGGAGACCTCCATGGAAGTCACGTCCGGGCAGACCCTCTATAATCCATGGATGCCAGCCAAGCCGCTGATCCAGCTCACCGGCACTGGGCCGGGGGAGCTGAGTGTGGGCGACAGCACCGTCACTATCCTGGAGATGGAGGGCGGGCTCACCCTGGATTGTGACGTACAAAATGCCTACTCCGGCACACTCAACAAGAACAAAAGTATCCAGGTGTCTGGTGGCTTCCCCGTCCTGGGGATGGGGGAGACCACCGTCACCTACTCCGGCGGTATCACCGCCGTGCAAATCACGCCAAGGTGGTGGACACTATGATCCCAATTTTATTCCCGTCGGATGCGACGGATTTTACCACCCAGGGCCTGGGCGCCTTGAGTGCAGCCAACTCCTGCACGGTCACCGAGGAGCGCAACGGCATGTATGAGCTGGAACTGGTCTATCCCATGACCGGCGTCCACTTTTCCGAGATCCAGGACGATTGCCTGATCTTCGCCATCCCCAGCCCGTACCGTTCCCCCCAGCCGTTCCGCATTTACCGCCATACCAAGCCCATGGGCGGCAAGGTAACCTTTTACGCCCAGCATATCTCCTATGACCTGTTGGGCGTCCCTCTCAACCCCTGCACCGCAGGCAGCGCACCGGCGGCCATGGTGGCCTTGCAGAGCAACGTGGCCATTCCCAGCCCCTTTGTGTACTGGACGGACAAGGACACCGTGGCCCAGTGGTCCGTCAAGGTGCCCTCTGCCTCCCGGTCTGTGCTGGGCGGTCAGGAGGGCAGCATCTTGGACGTGTACGGCGGGGAATACGAGTGGGACGGCTACACGGTCAAGCTCCACCAGGAGCGGGGCCGGGACAACGGCGTAACCATCCGCTACGGGAAAAACCTCACCGACATCAACCAGGATCGCAACATCTCCAATGTGATCACCGGCATCTATCCCTATTGGACGGACACCAACGGGGAGAATCTGGTGGTGTGTGACCCGCCCATCATCCATGCCACAGGCACCTACGAGCGGGCCAGGGTGGCCCCGGTGGACTTTTCCGCCGATTTTGACGAAGCACCCACCCCGGAGCAACTCCAGGCCCGGGCGGAGACCTATGTGGTGGCCAACCAGATCGGGGTGCCCACAGTGAGCATCACAGTCTCCTTTGTCCAGCTGGAGCAGGCCATGGGGTATGAGGATCTGGCGTTGCTGGAAAAGGTGGACCTCTGCGACACCGTCACCGTGCAGTATGAGGCCCTGGGCGTGGACGCCACGGCCAAGGTCATCCAGATCGAGACGGACGTGCTCCGTGGCCGGTACAACAAGGTCACCTTGGGCGACGCCAAAAGCACCCTGGCAGATACCATCCTCAGCCAGGGCCAGGAAATCCAGCAGAGGCCAACCCAGTCTGACCTCCAGCAGGCCATTACTAACGCCACCAAGTGGATCACCAACGGCAAGGGCTACATGGTGCCCATCTTTGGCTCGGACGGCAGCTGGAGCGAACTGTGCAGCCTGGACCGGCAGAGCCTGACCGAGGCGCAAAACGTGTGGCGGTGGAACAACGCAGGCTTTGGCCACTCATCCGCCGGCTACAACGGGCCGTACCGCACGGCCATTACCCAGGATGGCCACATCGTTGCCGACTTTGTGGACGTGGGCACCCTGATTGCCAACATCATCAAGGCCGGGGTGCTGTCCAGCAAGGACGGCAAGACCTTTGTTTTGGACTTGGACAATGGCACCCTGGACATGGAGGCCACCTCCCTGACCATCACGGGCCGAACCGTGGACAGTATCGCCCAGGAGTTGGCCAATGGGGCGGAGGAAAATGCCAAGTCGTACACGGACACTGAGGTGTCTAAGGGTGTGGAAGAGGCGGTAACTATCGCGGAAAACCATGTGGATGCGGCTATCGCAGGGCAGACCCAGCAGGACATCTTTAACAAGCTGACCAACAATGGGGCCTTGCAGGGCTTGTACATGCAGGACGGGAAACTGTATATCAACGCTGAATACTTGGCTGCTGGTGTAATCGCAAGCAAAGACGGGAGCAGCACCTGGGATTTGGTGAATGGAATTATAAGCCTTATGGGAACATTCACATCTAAGTCAGATGTATCTACCTTAAAAGCGGAACTAGACCAAGGATCGTTAAGGATTAAAGATGGAGATAACCAAGTTGTAAATATCGGAGCGTCCCTTGGCGGTTCTGGGTATTCGGGAGGATTAGCTCTTTTTGGGCCTGGTGGTGAAATAACTGACCTGTCTTTAACGGATTTGATTCTTGGAGGTCACACAGTTATTACTATTCAGAATAACAAACCGACTCTCCAAGTAACAGATGCTTTTATCGGGGGAAGTCTCACAGTATCTAACGGCGCGGTAAAAAATCTCCAATGGAAAGCAAAATCATCCGTTCTTGATAGCGACATGGTACTCACAGGACGGAACTAAAGGAGGAATCAAAGTGACAATCCCGGAAAACTCCGTAGTATTTAAGCGGAACATCAGCATAGGAGGCGGGGCACCGTGTGATCCTCTCCGCCTGGTGCAATATGACGACACCCTCCCTATCCTAGCTGCCACGCTATGGCTGTCCGGTGCCAAGTACACACCGCCCAGCGGCGCCACCGTCCGCATCCGGTGGCACAAGCCGGACGGCACGGCGGCGTATAACCCCGCTTTTGGTGTGACCGATGACGGCGTGGTATACATCCAGATCACCCAGCAGATGACCGCTGCCGCTGGCGTGGGATTTGGCAACATCGAAATCACCACCGCCGCCGGCGTGAAAAACTCCGACGCCATCCCGTTTGTCATTGAGAAGAATGCCGTGCAAGAGGGACAAATCGAGAGCAGCGACGAATGGCTGAGCGTGGATGAAATCTTGAAGCGTGTGGAAGTCTTGCAATCCCAGGTGGAGAAGGATGCCGCCACGGCATCCACGGACGCCCAGCGGGCCGAGACCGCCCGGGAGGCCGCCGAGACGGCAGCGGACAAAGTGACCAAGATCGTGGCCGGGAACGAGGCTTACACCAAACAAGAGACACACAACCTTTTCGCCCGTGCCCTTGTGACCGACACCGGGAAAGGAACGTCCCACGAGATTTACCCTGATGAAGGTTCGAACATTGTTGTGACCGCCTACGGCTACACCGAGCAGGAGGGGGAGGGAGACCCCAGCCCGGAGAATGTGAGGCCGATTAAGGTTGGCGGTCAGCCCGTGTATGTTTGGCAATTTACTGGGGAAGAGGACTACTGGACAGAAAGGGTAAGCGAAACCACAGGGGTTAGAACCTTTAGAACCAACACAAGGTCAGAAAGAACAGTTTTAGGCGGTGTATGTACTGATTATTCTGGTTCGACATTAAATACCATGCCAAATGATAAGACGGTGTATCTTGCATACACATCTACGCTGCTCTTTCGTGACGATGAATATGCCAGTGTGGATGAATGGAAATCCCATCTGTCAGAACTTTATAAGGCCGGGATGCCCTTAACCGTATATGGTGTTCCCCACCCAACCGCTGCAACGTCAGAACCAGATGGGACTTTCATGCTTGTAGCTACTGATGGAAAACCTAGCTTACTCAGAAAGCAAGGGTGCAAAGGCATTGCCATTCCCCTTGCGGAACCTCTCTGCGAGGGCGACTATGTAGTGAGCAACCAGGATGGCCAGTGTGTGGAGTCACACAATACCATCTATCTGGAAGTTGACTCCAACTGGGTGCCAACATCGGTTTACACGGATACTATTTCCGGGGATTATTTAGGGTTCCACCTTACAATGGCTTCTGTCGGGGTTAATCCTGATAGGTTTCCAACTTCTACAACTGGGGTAAGTAGTCATTTCAAGTACGGGAACACATACAACGAAATACAGGAGAGTCGTTTGGTTGTTTATGGCATAGACTCAAACCCTCCTGGTGGGAACTTTTCTTTTCGTGTACCAATGTCAGAAATGGTACCATATGGATTCTCTTATGAAGACCCAAACACAATTAAAACAGCTTTTCCAGCCTATGCTCAGGCTCAAAAAGACGCTGGGACACCTATTCAGCTTGTACTGAAAATATCAAGCCCAAATCCCGTGGTCAACACTCATGCCCCTGTTCCCCTCATTTCCCGCCCCGACACCACAGGAAAAGTCACCGTTTCCGGTGAGCGGGATGTCTCCGCCGTCTACAACAAATCCCTCAAAAAAGCCTTTGAGGAACTTCAATCCGCAATTCTGAAGCTTGGAGGTGCACAAAATGTTTGATATGCGAGAATTTGTGATGAAGTCTTTGACCGATGCTGCAAAGGTTGAACCCGCCTACAAGGTTCGGGAGACCGCAGCCACATGGCACAGTAAGGGCATTCTGACCGAGGATGATTTGGCCATTGTGGATGGTCTCTTACCCTCCTACGGCACAACGTTGGAGCAGGCCCAGGCCACCCGGCAGGCATTGAACAAACAGGCCCTGACGGATTGGTTGAAAGCCCACCCGCTGACCTGGACGGACGGCAAGCAGTATGGCACCACGCTGGAGGACCAGACCGAAATGGCTCTCAATTTTACCCAGTACCAGGCCGCCGTGCAGGCTGGGACACCCGCCACGCTGGAGTGGCACGCCGTCAAAGAGGCGTGCACTGAGTTCACCCCGGAGAACTTCCTGGCCCTGTCTCTGGCCGTGTCCACCTATGTTTACCCCTATTGCCGCCACCAGGAGCAGATCAAAGAGCAAATCTACGCCGCCCAGAGCGTGGAGGCCGTCAAGGCCATTCCCATTGACTACTCCACCGTAGGCCAGGAGGATGAGGGCGTGGACAATGTGGGGTAAGTACATCTTCTTAGCCTGGTTCGGGGGAAGTGCCTACGTCACCATGGAGGTGTTCGCAAGAGCCCGCAGCCACTGGAGCATGTTTGTGTTGGCTGCCGTCGTCTTTATCTCTGTGGGCATGCTCAATGAACTGTTCTCCTGGGAGACAAGCCTGGTGTGGCAAGTCCTGATCGGCGTGGCCGTGGCTACCCTGGCAGAGCTGCTCACCGGCCTGGTGGTCAATGTGTGGCTGGGCTGGGGTGTGTGGGACTACTCCAAGATGCCCGGCAACCTGTGGGGCCAGATCTGCCCCCAGTTTACGGCTCTGTGGGTGCCGCTCATTCTGCTGGCTATCGTGCTGGATGACGTGATCCGCTGGAGGTTCTTCGGGGAGGAGCAGCCCAGATACCGAGTTGGCCAGTGGACGTACACCATTAGATGGGGGGTGTGTTCCTTGTGAGCAAGTTGGTGGAACGTCTTTTTGACGCCATTCTGGGCCAGAGCCTGGAGCGCATGAAACAAAGGAGGATGGAAGATTGAGTGTTGAGGAAGTTCTTGCCGCTGTTGTCCTGGCCCTGGCGGGCGGCAGCGGCGTGGTAGGTCTGGCCATGACCTACCTGCGGCGGTACATTGACCGCAAGCTGGAGGCCGGGGAAGAGGAGGCTGCCCGCCGGCTGGAACACCGCAAGCGGCGGCAGCAGGTGGACGACCAACTCCACCACGCCTATGGCCGGTGTCTATTTTGGCTCAACCATGCGGTCACTAAGCCGCCCCCCAATGGAGAACTGGCAGAGGCCATGGACAACTTACAAAAGGCCGAAGAGGCCAAGAAAAATCTGGACCGGGAAATCCTGGCCACATATGAGGAGGACTATTATGATTGATTTTACCCCCGTGCTCCAGGCCATTGTGGGCCTGTGCGCCGCCATCATCACCACTTTTGTGGTTCCGTACATCAAGAGCAAGACCACCCTGGAGCAGCAGACCCAACTCAATGCGTGGGTCAAGATCGCTGTCACCGCTGCTGAGCAGGTCTATGACGGCCCTGCCCAGGGCGACAAGAAAAAGACCTACGTGCTGACCTGGCTGGCCGGTCATGGTATTTCTATTGATGAGGACAAGCTGGACGCCATGATCGAGGCGGCGGTATACGAGTTGACCAACACGGGACTGATTCCCGTGGAGGGTATGACTACTGAGGAGGTACAGGCGTGAATATCGGAAATATTACCAAGTGCTTTTTAACCGAAAACGACTGCTACAAGGCAGGCCAGACCATGAAGCCCCGTGGAGTTATGGTTCACTCCACCGGGGCCAACAACCCGGTGGTGGCCCGCTATGTGCAGCCTGCTGCCAAGGACGCAAACCGCGCTCAGCTGCTCCAGCAGTTGGGCACCAACCGGAACGCCAATGACTGGAATCACAGTGGGCTGGACGTATGTGTCCACGCCTTTGTAGGCAAGCTGGCCGATGGATCGGTGGCCTCGGTGCAGACCCTGCCCTGGAATCACCGGGGCTGGCATGCGGGCACCGGCACCAGTGGCGGCAGTGCCAACAACACCCACATTGCTTTTGAAATTTGTGAGGACGCCCTCACCGATGCCGCCTATTTTGGGAAGGTATACCAAGAGGCGGTGGAACTCACCGCTATGCTGTGCAAGCAGTACAGCCTCAATCCCCTGGCCGACGGGGTGGTGATCTGCCACTGCGAGGGCTATGACCGGGGTGTGGCCAGCAATCACGCTGACGTGATGCACTGGTTCCCCAAGTTCGGCAAGTCCATGGACACATTCCGAGCAGATGCCAAGACGGCTATGGGCGGTTCCACGACCACCAATGGATCGGCCCCGGCCCCCACCCCCGCCCCGTCCAAAGAGATTGGCAAGGGCAGCATTGTCAAGGTCAAGCAGGGAGCCAAGGACTACAACGGCAAAACCCTGGCCTCCTTTGTCTACGACAGGGAGCATATGGTATCTGAGGTAAGCGGAGATCGCTGCGTCATCACCTACAACGGCGTGGTGGTTGCGGCCGTGCGCAAGTCTGACCTGACTTTGGTCAGCGGAGGCGGTACTATCAGCCCGCCCAGCACCTCCACTCCTGCATTTCAGCCTTACACTGTAAAGGTGTCGGTGACGGAACTGCGCATCCGTAGCGGCCCCGGAACTAACTATGCCAACAATGGCATCATTTCCCCCGGTGTGTACACCATCGTGGAGGAATCCAGTGGCCATGGAGCCAGCAAGTGGGGCCGTCTCAAGTCCGGCGCAGGCTGGATCTCCCTGGATTACGCCACCAAGTGCTGATGTGTCCAAGTTGGACACATTTGGATTGAAAGCCTATTCGCTTTGTAGGGAGCGGCATACCTGGTGTGCCGCTCCTGATTTTTTCCACCACCTTTTCCACCACTCAAATGGTGTTTAATGCGGTTACATGCAGTTTTCACAAACTTCGCCAAGGTATGAAAAAAGCCCTGAAAGTGTTGCAGTGCAACGCTTTCAGGGCTTTTTAGCTTGGTACGCCCGAAGGGACTCGAACCCCCAACATTCAGAACCGGAATCTGACGCTCTATCCAATTGAACTACGGGCGCATCTTGAATGCTAAGACAGTATAGCAGATTATATAGCCTTTGTAAAGAAGAAAATAAAAAATAACTGGAAGAAGGTGAAATAAGCATAGGCAAGGGGAGGGGATTGTGGTATCATACTATAATGGTAAGACATAGACTCCCCACACCCATGAAAGTGGGGGGCAGTCCAGCAAAAGAAATGAGGTTTAGAACGGTGAAGAGACGAGCCTTTCGTGGCGTGGGACTTTGTGCCATGCTGCTTTTCCTATTGTTGAGTTTGAGTGGATGTATGTTTGAGCAGGCGGAAGGGCTGTATGCCCTGCCCATTTTGCCCGAAGAGTATTCTCAGCTGCAAAGCACCATTCAGAAAGTCATGGACCAGCAGGGGGCAGAGTATGCCACCATCAGCTCGGGAGACAATACATCCACGGTGCAGCTGCTGGACTTGAACGGAGATGGGCAGCAGGAGATGGCAGCGGTGTTTCTCCGTGTGACCTCCGCCGAGGAGAAGCCTCTGCGGGTGTGCCTGTTTCGCAAGGGGGCGGACAATAACTACCGGCTGACCTATGTGGTGGAGGGGGATGGCACTTCCATCAATTCCGTGAGCTACGAGGATGTGACCGGGGATGGAGTTCTGGATTTGATTGTCAGCTGGCAGATGAGCACCAAGGTACACATTCTCTCTGCCTACACCATGCTGGATGCCGGGGTCAGCGAGCTGATGAGCACCACCTACAATGAAAGCTATCTGGTGGCCGATTTGGACAAGGACGGCATCAAGGAGATTGTGGTCTGTCACCAGGACAGCACAGGAGAGGGCACCAATCTGGCAGAATATTACGACTACAGCGGCGGTGTGATGACCATGTCCTCCTCCACCCGCCTGTCCAATGAGATCTATGGCATTTACTCCATGGTGGCAGGAAAGCTATCCGACGGCAGCCCGGCAGTGTTTGCCTCCTCCCTGTTTTCCGGCGGGTCGCTGACCGATGTGATGATGGTGCGCAATGGACAGCTGCATAACATCACATACAACAAGGAGGCCGGATACAGTCAGGTGACGGCCCGGGTGGACACAGGGGCTACGTTGTCCGACATCAACAAAGACGGAGTGTTGGAAATTCCCATCTCCATGCAGCTGCCCAGTGTGAAGAAGGAAGGGGAGGAAACCTCGGAGGAGTCGGTTGTGTACTGGTGCCAGGTGGACAGCAGTGGAACCCTGGCGGTGAGTTGTGTCACCTATCACTGCAAGACCGATGGCTGGTATTTGGTTTTGCCGGACAATTGGCCGGATCATATCACAGTGGCTCGGGATGATTCCCTCAGCCACCGGGGCGAGCGTTCGGTGGTCTTTTACTACTACATCGGCGAAGAGGGAGCCACCCCCCAGCCGTTTTTGACCATCTATCGCCTGACTGGGAGCAACCGGGAGGCCCGGGCCATGCTGCCGGGTCGGGTGACCTTGTACAGTGACAGCACCACCATCTATGCGGCTGCACTGAACGAAGATGTGTGGGACTGCGACCTGAAGCAAGAGGATTTGGCTCAGCGGTTCTTCCTCATCACAGCGGCGTGGGACAGCGAATCATAAGGGAGTGAGCGCGCATGAAAAAAGTATTGGTATTGGAAGATGAATCCAACATTCGTAGCTTTGTGGTCATTAACCTGAAACGTGCAGGTTATGAGACCATTGAGGCGGGCACCGGCGAGGAGGCTCTGGAGCAAATTGCCCGGAACCCGGATGTGCGGGTGGCCCTGCTGGACATTATGCTGCCCGGGGAGATGGACGGTTTTGAGGTGTGCCGCCGCATCCGGGCAGGCAACTCCCAAATTGGCATTATTATGCTCACGGCTCGCACCCAGGAGATGGACAAGGTGACGGGCCTGATGACAGGAGCGGACGACTACGTCACCAAGCCCTTCTCTCCCGCTGAGCTCACCGCCCGGGTGGATGCCCTGTACCGCCGCACCGGCGGGGAGCCAGCCTGGGAATCCGATGAAATCTCCCAGCCTCCCTTCCTTCTCAACACCCGCAACCGCACCCTGGAGAAAAACGGCCAGCGGGTGAAGCTGACCCAGGTGGAGTATTCCATCGTCAAGCTGTTCATGGACAATCCAGGCAAGGCACTGGCGCGGGAGGAGATTTTGGACGCAGTGTGGGGCAAGGACTACATCGGAGAGCTGAAAATTGTGGACGTCAACATTCGCCGTCTGCGCATCAAGCTGGAGGATGACCCCCAGAGCCCAACATACATCAATACCGTCTGGGGCTTCGGCTATAAATGGGGCTGCTGAAGCGAGAAGGAGAAAATGGAGAGGATTCAATCATGACATGGAAGAATATCCCCTTTCTGCGCAAGAAAGAGGGACAGGGGAAAAAGGATAAGGTGCGCCGGGGTGTTTTGCGCCGCCGGTGGCTGGTGAATACCCTGGTGACCACCTTTGCCATTGTGGCCATTGCGGTGTCTGCTTTTTCCATGGCCATTTACAACTACTATCTGGCCACCATTCTGGCTACCCTGGAGAGCAAGGCCCAGACTGCGGCGGGCATGTTCCAAAACTATACGGAGACCACCTATCTCTACGCTGCCCGGCAGTTCATCAACCAGTTTGAAGAAAAAACCACCATTGAGGTACAGTTTCTCACTCCGGAGGGGGAGGTGCTGATGACCTCTCTTATGGACATCTCCGGCGCCACCCCCCAGGGCCAAGACATCCAAGATGCCATTAAGACAAAGGAACTGTCCACCTGGCGGGGAGAGGACACCTCTACCCGGGATTATGTGATGGCAGCTTCCGCCCCCATTGTGTACAATGGCTCAGTGGTGGGGGTGGTGCGGCTGGTCACCTCCCTGCGTCTGCTCCAGGCCCAGATGCTCAAGGTGGTGGGAGCGAGTGTGCTGGTGGGCATGGTCATCATCGTGCTCATGGTGCTTTACGCCTCCTACTTCATCCGCATGATCCTGGAACCGGTCACCCGGGTGACAGAGACCGCCAAGCGCATCGCAGCCGGTAGCTATGGGGTGCAGATGGAGGTGCGGGGAGACGACGAGATGGGTCAGCTGGTGGATGCCATCAACGACATGTCGTTGAAAATCGATCAGGCAGAGAAAACACAGTCCGAGTTTATCTCTTCCGTGTCCCATGAGCTGCGCACCCCTCTGACTGCCATCAACGGCTGGGCCGAGACGCTGTACAACGGCGAGGTAAGAAACGCAGAGGACGTGAAAAAAGGCATGGGCATCATTGTCTCTGAGGCCCGCCGACTGACCAATATGGTGGAGGAGTTGCTGGAGTTCTCCCGCATTGAGACCGGGCGGTTTAACCTGTCCGTGGAGCCCATCGACATCAAGGCGGAGTTGGAAGATGCGGTATACACTTACCGGGAGTTTTTCCGCCGGAAGGGCCTGGAGCTGAACTATATCGAGTGCGAAGAGGAATTCCCCCCCATCAGCGGAGACCCCGAGCGGCTGCGCCAGGTATTTTGCAACCTGCTGGACAACGCCGATAAGCATGGCGGTGCTGGTGGGAAGGTGGATGTGTCCATCCATCCCGAGGGAAATGTGGTGGCCATCCGGGTGAGGGACTACGGCCCCGGCGTGCCGGAAGAGGAACTGCCCTATGTGAAGTACAAGTTTTACAAAGGCTCTTCCAAGGCCCGAGGCTCAGGCATTGGCCTGGCCGTGTGTGAGGAAATTGTCACCTGCCACGGCGGCACCTTGGAGATTGAAAATGCCATGGGCGGCGGCTGTGTGGTGACGCTGCGCCTGCCCATGACCCAGGAGTAATGAAACGGATGTACGAAAGCCCTTGTCATTTTCTCTAGCATCTGCTAAGATGTTCCGTGAAAGGGCAACCGGGGAATATCCGTGGAGGAAATCCCTGGATTTGCAAGAAAAAGGAGTCATTCCCATGGCGAAACAACCAGCGTCCCCCTGTGGGACGCCGTATAAGACCACCTGTGGTGGTCAGGCTTTGATCGAAGGAATCATGATGCAAGGCCCGGAAAAACGAGCGGTGGTGGTGCGCAAGCCCAATGGCGAGTTGGACATCACCACCACACAGAATAAGCCTCGGAGCAAGTTTGCCCGTCTGCCTTTGGTGCGGGGGCTGTTTGTCTTTGCCTCTGCCATGGTATATGGGGTGAAGGCACTGATGCACTCCGCCGAAGTGTCTGAGGACGGCTTGGAGCAGGAAGAGGAGGAGCCGGGTCGTCTGGAGCAGTGGCTGGAGGCCCATTTCTCTCAGGAGAAGGCCGCCTCTATCATCGTCACCTTGGCGGCGGTGCTGGGCACTGCTGCCTCAGTGGGGCTGTTTATTCTGCTCCCCACCGCCATCACCGGGCTCATCCGCCTGGTGTGGCCTACAATGCCCCTGTGGGTGCAGGCCGTGTTGGAGGGTGTGCTGAAGGTGACCATCTTCCTGTGTTATCTCTGGCTGTGTTCCCGCACCAAGGAGATGCGCCGGGTGTTCTCCTACCATGGGGCGGAACACAAGACTATTTACTGTTATGAAAATGGCCTGGAGCTGACGGTGGAGAACGTGAAGAAACAACCCCGCCACCATCCCCGCTGCGGCACCAGCTTTCTCTTTGTGGTGATTGTGGTGTCTATTTTCCTCTCCATTGTGATTTTTACCCCCTTGCAGATCAAAAACACCCTGCTGCGCATGGTGCTCCACCTGGTGCTGCTGCCCATCATTGTGGGGGTGACCTACGAGTTCAACCGCTACGTGGGCGGCCATGACAACGCCCTGTGCCGTGCCCTGCGGGCTCCGGGGATGTGGATGCAGAACTTCACCACCTTTGAGCCGGACGAGAGCATGATCGAGGTGGCCATTACCGCTTTGAAGCTGGTGCTGCCCCGGGAAAAGGGCGCCGACGCCTGGTAATGGAAGAGCAAGAGAGAGAAAGGCGGCAGACATGCAGACGTATAACGATATTTACTTAGCGGTACGGCGCACCCTCAAGGAGTCCGGCGTGGAGCAAGCCCAGCTGGAGGCCATGGAGCTGATGTGCGCCGCCCTGGGCAAGCGCCGGGAAGAGGTGCTCCGGGACCTGTCTCTCTATGCCAGCGAGGCCATCGAGGGGCAGGTGGACGCCCTGCTCCAGCGCAGACTGGCCGGGGAGCCCATCGCCTATATCCTTGGAGAGTGGGAGTTCTACGGCCTCACCCTCACCGTCACCCCCCAGGTGCTCATTCCCCGCCCCGACACCGAACTGCTGGTGGAGCGGGGGATTTTGGCGGTGCGGGACCTGCCCCAGGCCCGGGTGCTGGACCTGTGCACCGGCAGCGGCTGTGTGGGGCTGGCTCTGGCCTACAACTGCCCCAACGCCCAGGTGGTGCTGGCCGACTGGTCTCAGGACGCCCTGGAGGTGGC
>CALXDO010000104.1 GCA_944387075.1 uncultured Oscillospiraceae bacterium
CGCATTGATCGCCGAGCTTCGCAAGGAAAAGGGCTTGACTCAGTTGGAGCTGGCTCAGCAGATGGGGGTCACAGACAAAGCCGTATCCAAGTGGGAACGGGACCTGTCCTGTCCTGACATCAACACCATTCCCCACCTGGCCGAGGTGCTGGGCGTCTCCGTGGAAGCTCTCATCCAGAGCAACGCTGTGGAAAAACCAGACCTGGAAGTCACCATCCACCTGTCCACCATCGCCCGAGCGGTGGCTCTGGCCATGGGCGTGGCGGTGGTGGTGCTTCTACTCTTGGATGAGTTGACCGTCCTCAACGGCATGGGTATGCTGGGCATCGGCGTGGCCTGTTCCGCCCTAGCTCAGTTTGACAACCGGAAATGACAAAGGAAAAATCCCCGGAAGCCCAAGCTTCCGGGGATTTTTATCCCAATGGGATGGTGTCCAGCACCCGTTTCCTGGAGTCGTACCAGTTGTGGAACACCAACTCCACCTGCTCCACCTGCATCTGGCCAAAGTCCATGTTTTGGCCCATCAAGCTCAGCAACTCCGCCGGATGGTGCAGCCGGGTGGAGATTCTGGCCACGGTGATATGGGCGGAAATGGTCTTGTATCGCTCTTCCAGCGGCAGGCCATGGGCGGCCAGGGACTCTCTCACCCGCTGGCGAAGCTGTTCCAGCCCCGCTTGGTAGAAGCCTTTTATGAGAATGGCGTTATCGCTGGCGCATAGCCCGGAGAACCCCAGGCCGAAGGAGGAACCCCCCCTGGCACAGCTGCGGATGTAGCGGGCGTATTCTCTCCAGTTGGGGGGCAACGTGCGCCCCGGCTCTCCCCGCAGCAGGTCCAGCACCGTGACATGAAAATCAGAGGCGGGATAGTGGTACAGCTCCGGAGCCAACTGCCGCAACGGCTCCAGGCGTCCGGCCATGCGGTCGGCCAAGTGGGGGGCGAGGCGAATCACCAGGGCCAACGCCATTCTGGTGT
Source organism: uncultured Oscillospiraceae bacterium (assembly GCA_944387075.1). GTDB lineage: Bacteria > Bacillota > Clostridia > Oscillospirales > Oscillospiraceae > Enterenecus. The sequence goes on from CALXDO010000104.1 coordinate 974, forward strand.
CCCATTCCGGGTGTATCAGGTGGGGGTCTCCCACCCCGCCCTGGAGCAGTTGCGCCCGGTTGGTCTCCAGGATACCGTCGTAGTGGCGTTTCAAGAGGCTTTCTTTATACCACTCCATCCCCCTGTTCCTCCTTTTCTCCCGTTGGGTTCTGGGTCTCCTGCGGCTCCCTAGGGGAGGCGTTGGCGCAGGTAAAATTAAACGTTCTACTGCTTTTGGTCATCTCGATGACCCAAAGCATACTCACAGCATTGTATCACCAGTTGATTGAAAGAAATATCATTTTCATCTGCCAATTTTTGCAGTCGCTCAATCAAATCATCCGGCATTCGGATGGTTTTGTTGGAATTGTGGGGCTTCTTCACCTCGAACATGGGTTCAGTCCTCCGTGATCACAAACAAATCATTGGGGGTACAGTGAAGCAGCAGACACATGGTTTCAATATTCTCGTAGCGAATGGATTTCGTCTCGTTGTTCACCATGCGGTTAAAGTTCTGATAACTCATACCCAGCTGTTTATAAAGCCAGTATTTGGTTCTTCCCTGTTCCTCCAACAGACGCAATACATCTAATTTTATCATAAGACATTTCCCCATCTCCCATTTATTGATGAGATAATATCTTATTGTTCCCCTTCCAAAATAGACTTTTTCATTATATAATGTATACATCAGTGTTTTAGGAGGGATTCGATGATATTCGATGTAACTGGAGTCGAGTTGATTCCAGGTAATCATGGCAAACATTGTCCTGGAAATGGTTTGAATTATAATGAGTTTGATCTCCCCATTGAGTGCTGTTGTGATGAATGCGACTATTTTCTGTGTTGCTATGGCCCTATAACAGATCAGGAGTGTCTCCACTGCACGGACACCCACTGTCCCCACGCAGGCAAACAGTAACCCCCTGGAAGTCACTACTTCCAGGGGGTATTGCTCACTTATGAAACAGCTTATTGCTCTGGTACTGGGGCGTGCAGGTCATGCGCAGGCCCAGCTTTTGATACATGTTGCTGTCGGTGGCGGAGAGAATCACCGAGGAGTGGGCATCGCAGCCCCGCAGCTTGTCCAGCTGGGACAGGGCCAGCTCCGCCTGGGGATCGGTGGCGGCGGAAATCGCCAGGGCAATGAGCACCTCGTCACTGTGCAGGCGAGGGTTCTGGCTGCCCAGGTGTTGGATTTTCACCTTTTGAATGGGCTCAATGGCCTCCCGGGAGATCATGTGCACCTCTTTGCCCAGCCCAGCCAGCTTTTTTAGGGCATTGAGCAGAGCCGCCGAGGAGGCACCCATGAGTTCGGTGGTCTTGCCGGTGACGATGGTACCGTCGGGCAGCTCAATGGCAGCGGCAGGCTCCCCCGTCTCCTCCGCCCGGGACTCGGCCGCAGCCACCACGGGCCGGTCTGCGGTGGACACCCCGGCCTGCTTCATCAGCAGTTCCAGCTTGTATACGCTCTCCTTGTCCCCCTGGCCACGGCGCTGGTCGCACAGGGCGGTATAGTAGCGGCGGATGATCTCCTGGCAGGCGGCTTCCCGCACCACCTGGTCGTCCACAATGCAGTTGCCCGCCATGTTAACCCCCATATCGGTGGGGGACTTGTAGGGGCTCTCTCCCATGATCTGCTCGAACATGGCCCGCAGCACCGGGAACACCTCAATGTCCCGGTTGTAGTTCACCGTGGTCTCCCCGTAGGCCTGGAGGTGGAAGTGGTCGATCATGTTCACGTCGTTGAGGTCCACAGTGGCGGCCTCATAGGCCAGGTTCACCGGGTGCTGGAGGGGCAGGTTCCAGATGGGGAAGGTCTCAAACTTGGCATAGCCCGCCTGCACCCCACGGCGGTGGTGGTGGTAGAGCTGGGACAGACAGGTGGCCATTTTGCCGGAACCGGGGCCGGGGGCGGTGACCACCACCAGAGGCCGAGTGGTCTCAATGTAGTCGTTGCGGCCATAGCCCTCGTCGGAGACAATGTGGGGGATGTCGTGGGGATAGCCGGCAATGGGGTAGTGGAGATAGACCGTCACCCCCAAATCCTCCAAGCGGTGCTTGAAGGCATCGGCGGCGGGCTGCCCGGCATACTGGGTAATCACCACACTGCCCACATACAGGCCCTTGGAGCGGAAGGTGTCAATGAGGCGCAGCACGTCCTCGTCGTAGGTGATGCCCAGATCGCCCCGCACCTTGTTCTGCTCAATGGCAGCGGCGTTGATGGCAATCACCACCTCCACGCTGTCCCGCAGCTCCAGCAGCATGCGGATTTTGCTGTCCGGGGCAAAGCCAGGCAGCACCCGAGAGGCGTGGTAATCGTCAAAGAGTTTCCCACCAAACTCCAGGTACAGCTTGCCGCCAAACTGGGAAATCCGCTCCCGAATGTGGGCAGACTGCATCTCCAGGTACTTTTGATTGTCGAATCCGATTTTATTTGCCATAATCCATACGCCGCCGGGACTCCGGCGGTCTCTCCCTTCCTTATGCTCATTGGATAAAATTCTACCATATTCTCCACACCGGAACAAGGCACTTTTCCCTTTGCCCACACTTTTTTTCTTTTTCCCCTTCCCCACGCCCAACTTGCCCCAGATTCTTTGCCTGCCTCCTGTGCCTCTTCGCTGCACAACGGGATTTCAATTCCCAGTTTCTCCCTGAATTTTACTTCTCATTCCTCTTTGAACTCTTTCCCAGAAGAAATTTCAGTAAAACGCTTGACATGCCCTCTCACCTCCCTTACACTGGATGTAATTGGTCAATATCACTAATGAAGGTCATTGGAAAGGAGACTAAATATGGCAATATGGAGACGAGCTGTCAGTGTCCTGTTGGCCACTGCCCTGACAGCGGCAATTCCCATCTCAGGCCTAGCCAAAAGCAACTCAACCTCCCCCGCTTCCCCCCAGGCCTCCCCTCAATCCTCTCCCTGGGTGTCGGACTGGCAAAAAGGCGATCCCACCAGCCAGGACAATACCTACCAGATCTACCCCACTCCCCAGCAAATCACTTATCCGGAAACCGGGGATGGCGTCACCCTGTCCGGTGCCGTCCAGGTGTCTGTGGGCACTGGGGTCAGCCAAGAGACCAAAGACTATTTGTCTGAGGTGCTGGCCGACGTGGGCTGCACAGCGTCCTTCGTCCCCGACAACGGCGCCAACGCCAAAATTCACCTGGGCATTCAGAACGACACTTCTCCTGCTCAGGCCGAATTTTCCGGTGAGAATCTCACTGAAACCTTTGAAAAAGACGATTCCTACGCCCTGCGGGTGGCAGACGGCCAGGTCTATATCCTGGGGACCGATGACACCGGCACGTTTTACGGCGTGGCCACTTTGAAGATGATGCTCTCCTCTCTGGAGGGCCACAAGCTGATTCCCGTGGACATCCGGGACTGGGCGGACATCCCGCTGCGGGGTATCGTGGAGGGCTTTTACGGCGGCTTTATCCACAGCCAGCGGGTCAGCCTCATGGAGTTCTCCCGGGACACCAAGCTGAACATCTTCATCTACGCCGCCAAGTCCGACGCCTACCACACCACCAAGTGGGCAGACCTGTACCCCCAAGAATACATCGACCAGTTCAAGGAGCTGGTGGCCCTGTCCCAGCAGACCAAGTGTGAGTTCTCCTGGTCGGTGCACCTGGGCAGCTTCTTCCGCACCCTCACCGAGGACAACTATACCCAGCAAATGGCCAAGCTCACCGCCAAATTCGACCAGCTGCGGGCCATTGGCGTCAATCGCTTCTGCGTGCTCAACGATGACTTTGGTGCCGGCTCCACCGCCATGGTGGTGCGGGTCATGAACGACCTCAACCAGAACTATGTCCACAAATACAACCTGGAGCCCATGATCTACTGCTCCCAGAACTACAACAACGCCTGGTCCAACAGCAATGGCAAGCAGGAGATCCAGGCCCTCACCGCTCTGGACAACGACATCATGATGTTCTGGACCGGGCGGGACGTGAACTCCCCCTTCTATCAGGACTCCATTGACTACGTCATTGAAAACACCAAGGATACCACTGGGGTGTCCCAGACCCCCGTGTTCTGGGTCAACTACCCCTGCAGCGAGCACGCCAAGTCCGGCGTGTTCCTGGGCAGCAGCAAATACTACCTCCGCAACGACATCACCGGTCTGGGCGGTGCTGTGTCCAACCCCATTTTCTTCGCCGAGACGGACAAGGTGGCCCTGTTCCAGCTGGCCAACTACTGGTGGAACACCGATGGTGCCGAGGAACGTGCCGATGCGGTGTGGGAGCAGGCCTTCAAGTACCTCCAGCCCGAGGTATATGACGCCTATCTCACCATCGCCCGCAACCTCTCCGACGCTCCCAACTCCTCCCGCGTCCCCGCCGGCGGCTTCCCCGAGTCGGAATACCTGAAAACCTACCTGGATGGTGTGAAGACTGCCGTCTCCGGCGGCACCCTCACCGCTGACAATGCCCAGGCACAGACCCTGTTGGCAGAGTTTGACCACATCCTCCAGGCCATTGACACCTTCCAGAACGAATGCACCAACCAGGCCCTGGTCCAAGAACTGACCAATCCCGGCTATTTATCCAACGTGGACAACGGCGAAGGCTGGCTGCAAGCCCTCTCCAACGTGGTCACCGCCTGTCGGGCCTTGCTGCAAGCCGAGTTGGAGCTGTCCAAAGACCAGCCTGACGCCAGCGTGGTGTGGAGCAGCTTCTCCACCGCCACCGCCCAGCTGGGAGAATACAACGCCCGACGCTACATCTTCCCTGATGGCAGTTCCCAGCAACCCAAGGCAGGCAGCCAGAAGCTGGTGCCCTTTTCCAACGCCCTGATGACCCACGTCCAGGCCTACATCGACGAACTCTACGGCCAGATGGAGACCCCCGTGGGGGCAGACCGCATCTACACCAACCTGGAGCAGCTGGCCAAGACTCCCCTGATCATCCAGGACGACACCTTCTCTGTGCGCGCCCTGGGCCAGCTGACCTTAAAGCCCGGCGACTATGTGGGCATCAAAAAAGAGGGCATTGCCCAGCTCTCCGCCTTAACTCTGGATGGTACCGGCCTGGACGGGCTGACCCTGGAATACTCCCTCCACGGGGATGACTGGGTGGAGGCCCAGACCGGCAACCTGGAAAATGCCCCTCTGGCCCGCTATGTGCGCGTCATCAACAAGGGTGAATCCTCCATCACCTGCTCCATGGCCGAGTTGGGCATGACCGTATCCAACCAGGTCTCTCCCGCCCAGGTGGTAGACAACAACATGGGCAACCTGTACGGCGGCACCTGGGCCAATGTGCTGGACGACGACCTCAACACCTACGCCTGGACGGCCAAGGCACAGGCGGTGGGTGACTACATCACCATAGACACCGGGCGCACCCAGCCCATCCACGACGTGACCGTCTACACCACCGACGGCGGCGACTGCATCAAGGGCGCCCAACTCTTTGTCTCCTCCTCTCAGGACGGCCCCTGGCAGTCCGTGGGCACCGTATCCAATCAGGGCACTGTGGTGCCTCCCCATCGGACCTACACCTTTGACGGAGAGGGCCAAGAGGGCCGCTACCTCAAGCTGCAGCTGACCCAGGGGGCCAGCAACTGGCTGAAAATCTATGAAGTGAAGGTCAACCAAAAGACCCCCGCCCCGGCCCTGGCCCCCTCTCTGGCCGTCATTGATGAAAACCAGGTGGGCCAAACCGCCCTGACGGATAACAACTTCTCCTCCGTCTACACCCGCTCCAACACCCCGGCCGGCGCCAAGCTGGACTACCGGGTCACCGACAACACCCAGGTGCGCAGCGTCACCGTCCTCCAGGGCGTTCCCTGCAACGCCACGGTCACCGCCACCATGGCGGATGGCACGGAGAAGGCCCTGGGCACCGCAGACGCCTCCGCCTCCACCTTCCAGCTGCCCGAGGGCGGGAACGTCCACACCATTACCCTCACCTTCCCCGAAGGCAGCCAGGTGTCCATCAATGAGATTCTCTTGGACTGTGCCCCGGACACCTCGGGAGACGTGGGCCAGGCGGTGGAAAACATCTACCTGGACCAGATTCCCGAAGACTCTACCCAGTCCGTCAACCTGGCTCTGAACCAGCCGGTGGAGGTCTCCGGCACTGAGACCTCCAGCGTCAAGCCCGAGTCTGCTGTGGATGGCAGCACAGACACCAAGTGGGACAGCGGGCCTCTCAAGGGCTCCAATCCCCAGTCTCCCCAGTGGATCATCGTGGATTTGGGCAGCTATACCAACCTGATTTCTTCCATCTCCGCCCAGTACTTTAACAAGGTCTACCCCACCGACTACCAGGTGCAGGTGTCCAATGACAAAGAGCACTGGGTCACCCTCAAGACCATTACCCACACGGATAACGGCAGCACCTATCCCACAGATACGGTAGACTTTGAAACGCCTGTATCTGCCCGCTATGTCAAGCTCACCTTCCACTCCATCAACACTGCGGCAGCCGGCAACTGCATTGGCCTGCAAGAGCTCACCGTCACCGGCGTGCGCCGTACTGCCAGCATGGAGTACACCGCCGTCACCGCACCGGAGGATGTGAAGCTGGAGGTCAATGACTCCTACACTGTTCCCCAGCTTCTGAATGCCAGCGTGCAGGTGGCGGGCGGCTCGGAAGAGGCCATTTCCGTGCAGGTTCTGCCCACCTGGAGCCCCGAGCAAGTGGACACCACTACCCAGCAGGTGGTGGAACTCACCGGCTCCCTCCCTCTGACCGTCACCCTCACCAACCCCAAGGGCCTGGCCCCCTCCTACACCGTCACCGTGGGCAACCCGGTGGTGGATGAACTGGATGTCAACCTGGCCCTCAACGCCCCGGTGACCGTGTCTGCCGTGGAGCTGAACTATGATGGGGAGACTTCCACCGGCTATGTGGGAGAAAATGCCGTGGACGGCTCCACCTCCACCCGTTGGAGCAGCGGCGCCCTCAATGACAAGAGCACCGGCACGGTGGCTGACCAGTGGATTTGCGTGGATCTGGGGGAGCGTGCCGTGGCCATTGACCAAATCCAGGTGGCCTTCTTCAACAAGGTCTGGCCCACCCAGTACCACATTCAGCTGTCCAACGACGGGCAGACCTGGACCCAGGTGCAGACGGTGGAGCACCCCGCAGCCAACGGCCCCATCGACCCGGACGTCATTCCCTTTGACACCTCCGTCTCCGCCCGTTACCTGCGTCTGTACTTCCCCCAGGGCCAGCTCAACTCCTACGCCGCCGGCGGCAGCGTCTCCATCACCGAACTGACCGTCACCGGGGACCGCTACGCCGCCCCCGTGTCCTACGCCCAGGTGGTGGACAAGTTTGACACCTTGAAGTTTGAAAACGATGCCACCACCCAGGATCTGTCCCTGCCCCAGCTGATCTCCGTGACCTGGGACACCCAGTCCAAAGACGCCAAGGTGCCCGTGCAGGTTCTGGCCGCCTGGAACGTGGACGGCTTTGACACCCTGACCGATGGCAGCATGGACCTGACCGCCACCCTTCCCACCGGCGAATTCATCACCAATCCCCTGTCGCTGACCGTCAAGCAGCCTGTGGTCAAGGGCGATCCCACCGCGCCGGAGCCCACGGTTGAGCCCACCGCGGAACCCACCGCGGAACCCACCGCGGAACCCACTGCGGAACCCACCGCGGAACCCACTGCGGAACCGGGACGGGACGTCACTCTGGACAACAACACCAACACCCAGATTACCATGGGCAACGCTCAGCAGGTGTTCCAGAGCGGCACCATCATCCGGGTGGATGGCATCACCCAGGGCGAAATTTATAACCGTGTGGAGCAGGCTCTGTCGGGTGTGACCACCATGGATCAGGCGGTTGTGTTGGAGATCACTGCCCTGTACGACGGAACCGCGGTACAGCCCAGTGCTCCGGTGCAGGTAACCTTCCGCATTCCCGCCCCCCTCACCTCTGACCACCTGAAGCTGTACTATGTGGCGGAGAATGGGGCCAGAGAGGAAGTGCCCATCACTGTGGATCAGGCCGCCAACACCGTCACCGCCAACCTATCCCACTTCAGCACCTATGTGCTGGCCAACGTCGCCCCGGCCCAGGACGGCTCCACCGTCCCCGGCACCGGAGACAGCAGTCCTCTGATGTTCTATGGAGCCCTTCTTGTGGTCTCCATGGGCGTGCTGTGGGGCTGTGTGATCCTGCGGAATCGTTGGCACGGATAAGAAGAAACACACCGTTTGCCCCGCCATTCCTTTCATGAAAAAGCTGCGGAGAACTGTCAAAAGCAGTTCTCCGCAGTCTTTTTGCAAATATCAGGGGACTGTGCTCCATCACAGCTCCCGTTTCTGGTAAAAGCGGATGGACAGCATCCAGGACAGGGCGTACAGAAGAATGGCCGCTCCGGCCACCACTGCTAAAGGCCACAGGCTGTTGACCAACAGCGGCACCTGAAATTCCACGCGCGCTAGCACCATAGCCGCGCCAAAGCACAGACCCACAGAGACATAAAAAGCCATGCGCCCCTTCTCTATCCCAAACTTGAAGAGAAATGGGAGCATCAAAGCCGGGGCTATATAGCCCAAACACAGCAGCGTAGTGCCCACCACGACCAAGCTCTCCCAGAAGAATTCCCCGCCGAGGTGCATCCGCACCACCGTGGCTACCATGCCTACCACGAAGGCCACTACACCAAAGCATAGGCCCACCAGGTATTTGGCGCTGACCAGCTGGGCCCGAGAGTAGGGCAGAGTTCCGCTATATGCCAGCCATTTGTCCTGCTCGTCGTAGCCAATGAGGCTCAAGGGGATGCCACTGGAAAGCATCATCATAGGATAGGCCTGGAAAAACAGGGTATCCTCCATCAAAAAGGCTAGGCACAAAAACGCAACGGCAATCATTACAATCGCCCGGCAATACCGCCACGACAGATAAAAATCCTTCAACAGCAGCCCCTTCATGTTACGCCGCCTCCTTCACCATGAAAATAAACAGTTCTTCAATGCTCACGGGGCTGACCGGCACCCCGGCGGGAACGCTGTCCCGGCGCACCAGGGCCTCCACCCCGTAGGGAGAGGTCTTGACCCCCTTTACCGCCTCCGGGTCCAACTCCGCCAGCTGTTCCTGGGCGCAGTGAATGAGCCCGTATTCCTCCAGCAGCCGGTCCTTTTCCTCGCACAACATCAGCTTCCCTTTGTGCAAAAAAGCGATGTAATCACAAATTTTCTCCAAATCGCTGACAATGTGGGAGGAGATGAGTACGGCGTGGCTCTCGTCCCGGGTAAACTCGCTGAACATCCCCACCACTTCGTCCCGCACCACCGGGTCCAGCCCCGAGGTGGCCTCGTCCAAAATCAGCAGCTTGGGGTGGTGGGACAGGGCCACGGCAATCCCCAGCTTCATTTTCATCCCCTTGGAATACTCCTTAAAGGGGCGTTTTTCGGGCAAATCCAACTTTTCGAGATACTGGGCGTACAGTTCCTTGTCCCACTTGGTGAAGGTGTGGGCCATCACCTTGCCCACCTGTACCGCATTGAGACACTGGGGGATGCCCACCTCGTCCAGCACCACTCCGATGTCCTGCTTGGTGAGGATCAAGTCCTCCCGGTTGTCCCGGCCCAGAAGGGTGATAGTACCTTCGTCCCGGCTGATCATGTTCAAAATTAGCTTGATGGTGGTGCTCTTCCCCGCTCCATTCTCCCCGATCAGCCCCATAATGCACCCACAGGGCAGGGTGAGATTCAGGTTGTCCAGGGTAAATTCCCCGTAGTTTTTGGTCAAATTCCGAATTTCCAGTGCATTCATGGTCTCACTCCTCCATACTCAAACGGAACATCTCCAGCAGTTCCTCACTGGTCAGCTGGCAGGTAGCCGCCAGCCGTCCAATCTCCTCCATGTGGGCTTCAATCTGCTTCAAGGTCTCCTCCCGCAGCAGCTCCACATTCTTGGGGGCCACAAAGCACCCCTTCCCCGGCAGGGTGTAAATGAATCCCTCCCGCTCCAACTCCTCGTAGGCCCGCTTGGTGGTAATGACGCTGATACGCAAATCCTTGGCCAGATTGCGGATGGAAGGGAGCGCCTGATCCGCCTCCAGCTCCCCACTGATGATTTGGTTTTTGATCTGGGTGTAAATCTGGTCGTAAATGGGGGCTCCACTGCGGTTGTCGATGCAAAGATTCACCCCATCACCTCCTATCTATGTATACACAGTATATACAGTAGATACAGATTTGTCAAGAAGGTTTCTATTTTTTGCCCCTCTTGCCTTTTCCCGTCGTCGTCAGTATAATGTGTGATAACCGTGACCGCGAAATGTTGTGGGGGATGCCTCCCATCGAAACCAAAGTCATCACGGATAAGGAGTATCATTATGATCCATTGGTGCAAACGTCACCCTGTTCTCTTTATGGCCGGGTATCTGGTGTTCTATCTGGCGTTTTTCTCTGCGCTGGAGCACATAATTGTCCAGCCGGAGTGGGTGGTTCACTGTTTTGTGGACGACTGGATTCCCTTTTGCAAATACGCCGTCATCCCCTATTTTGCCTGGTTTGTGTGGGTCCCGGCCACCCTCTTCTGGCTGCTGCTCACCCAGCCCCGGCAGAATTTTTGGCGGCTGTGCCTACCCCTGTTTGGGGGCATGACCCTGTGTTTGATTCTCTGCGCCCTCATTCCCAACGGGGTAGACCTGCGCCCCCAGGGCATAGAGGGGAACGACTTCTTCTCCCAGGTGGTGCAGGGGCTATGGCGCGTGGACACCAACACCAACGTCTGGCCCTCCATCCACGCCTTCAACTCCATGACGGTGGCCCTGAGCTACCACCGCTGGGGCAAGGCCCAGCCCACGCCCATGCGCCGGGTGGTGGTTGGCTGCATGCAGCTTTTGAACCTGTCCATTCTGGCCTCCACGGTGCTGCTGAAACAGCACAGCGTCCTTGACCTTTTCTGCGGGGTGGCACTGGCTCTGGTGCTGGACTATGTGGCCGGGTATGTGACGGTACACGCTGCTGCCTGGGTCCGCCAGGAGGCGTGAGCATGGAGCATGTTTTCTTGACCCCGGAATATGGTTGACTATCCCTCTTTTCCCCCAATAACCCCGACGATTCCCCATCTGCCCCAGCAGATGGGGAATTTTTGTGCCGGGTTTTCGGCATTTCTTCCAAGCTTGGGGACTTTACCCACCAGAGATTGCCCGTTTCTCCCCCTTTCCCCTTCTTTTGTTGGGAAAAGGGGTGGACAGGGAACAAAAATATAGTATACTGAAAGGTGAATGTTTTCAGCGAGAGGGAGGGAGCGGCATGGGGTGTGAGACGGCGATTTTGGTGGTGTCCTACGGCACCAGCCAGGTCTCTGCCCTGCCCCCGCTCACCGCCATCGTCCGGGAGGTGGGAGAGGCGTTCCCCGGCCTGCCCCTGATGCACGCCTTCACCAGCCGCTTTCTCCGGGACACCCTGGCCCGGCGGGGCGGCCCGGACATTCCCCATGTGTCCGACGCCCTGGCCCAACTGGCCCAACAGGGCGTTTCCCAGGTGCTGCTCCAGCCCACCCACCTGCTCCCCGGCGGGGAGTATCATGGGATGGTGGAGCAGTTGAAGCCGTGCACCGCCCAGCTGACCGTTGCTCTGGGCGACCCCCTGCTCCGCACCCCCCAGGACGTGGAGCGCGTGGCGGCGGCACTCCCGGCCTGTCTGCCCCCGCTCCCCCCCGACGGCGGGGGGCTGTTTCTGGGCCACGGCACCAGCCACCAAGCCCACGCCCTGTATGCCCAGCTGGAACAGGCCCTCCACCGCCAGGGCCACACCAGCCTGTATGTGGGCACCCTCAAGGATGGGCTGTCCCCCCAGCAGATGGTGCATCGGCTGCGGCTGAACCCCCACCTCACCCGGCTCTATGTGCACCCCCTGACGGTGGGGTGCGGCGTCCACGCCCTGCGGGACATGTTGGAGGGAGACGAGAGCTGGTGCGGACAGCTGCGCCGGGCGGGGTTTGCCGTGGAGGGCATTCCCCGGGGGCTGGGGGACTGCCCCGCCATCCGCCGCCTGTTTGTCTCCCACGCCCAGCAGGCGGCGGGCCGTTTCCTACCCATTTACAGAAATGAGGCTCATTTATGATCATCATGATGTCCAGCCTGGAACACCACCTGGCACCCATTGACCTGCGGGAGGCCCTGTCCTTCACCGCCACCCACGTCCAGCGTCTGGACGCCCAGATTGCGGGGCTGCCCAACCTCCACGGCTGTGTGATTTTGTCCACCTGCAACCGCACGGAAATCTACCTGTGCTGCCAGGAGCCGTGCCACCCGGGACAGGTGCTGTGCCACGCCGCCGGTGTGGAGTTTGCCCCCTTCTCCGCCGCCTTCGTCACCTGCCAGGGCGGGGAGGCCGTGGAGCACCTGATGCAGGTGGCGGCGGGTCTGCGCTCCCGGGTGTGGGGGGAGGATCAGATTCTGGCCCAGGTGAAACGGGCCATCACCCTGTCCCGGGAGGCGGGCGCGGCGCACCCCATGCTGGAGACCCTATTCCGGGGGGCCATCTCGGCAGGCAAAGAGATTCGCTCCACCGTGCGCCTGACCACCCTGCCCACCTCGGCAGCCAGCCAGGGGGTGGCCCTGCTCACCCAACACCTGGGCAGTCTGGAGGGCCGAAAAGCCCTGGTCATCGGCAACGGAGAGATGGGCAAGCTGTCCGCCCAGCTGCTCCACCAGGCCGGGTGCCAGGTGATGGTGACCCTGCGCACCTACCGCCACGGGGAGACGGTGGTGCCCTCGGGGTGTGAGGCCCAGCCCTATGACCGCCGCTTTGCCCTCATGGACGGGATGGACGTGCTCATCTCCGCCACCGCCAGCCCCCACTACACCGTCACCGCAGGACAGCTTCAGCAAGTGGTCAAGCCCCCCCGCGCCATGCTGGATTTGGCCATCCCCCGGGACATTGAGCCCCAGGTGGGGCAGCTGCGGGGCGTGAAGCTCTTTAACGTAGACGACCTCATGGACACTGCCCCCCTGCACACTGTGCCGGAAGAGGTACAGGAAATTCTGGACAAGCATCAGCGGCAATTTTACCGCTGGTTGAACTATAAAGTCAGTCTCCCCCTGCTGGACGATTTGAAACTGTCCATTGTCCAGCGGCTCACCGCCACCCCCCAACTCACCGAGGAGGGGCTGGACCAGGAGGAGGTCATTGCCCTGACCGTACAGCGCACGGTGGAGTTGCTGGTGGGAGGACTGCCCACCCCGCCCTCTCCGGACAGCCTGCGCCAGTGCACCCAGAAAATCCGGGCCCACACCACGGGAAAGGGGTGAGGCACATGGGCCAATTCCCACGCTTCCCCCTCTTTGTGGATTTGACCGAGAAACGGGTGGTGCTGGTGGGGGGCGGGAACATCGCCCTGCGCCGGGTGAAAACTCTGCTGCAATTTGGGGCCCAGGTGGTGGTGATCTCCCCCACCCTGCACCCAAACATGCCCCCGGTGACCCATATTCCCCGTCCCTACCGCCCCGGCGACTTGGACGGGGCCACGCTGGCGGTGGCCGCCACCGACTGCCCCGAAACCAATCATCAGGTGGCCCAGGAGGCAAACGCCCGCTCCATCCCCGTCAGCGTGGCCGATGACCCCAGCGCCTGCACCTTCTTCTTCCCCGCCGTGTGTCTGGGGGAGGGTCTGGTGGCGGGTGTGGTGGGGGATGGCTCCGACCACGCCCGCACCGCCCACACCGCCCAACAGATTCGAGCACTCTTGGAGGACTCCATATGAAATTACGCATCGGAAGCCGGGACAGCCGGCTGGCTGTGATTCAAAGCCAACAGGTCATCGAGGCCATTCGGGCCTATGACCCCACCCTGGAGGTGGAACTGGTGACCATGAAAACCACTGGCGATTTGATTTTAGACCGCCCCCTGAGCCAGATCGGCGGCAAGGGGCTGTTTGTCAAGGAACTGGACAAAGCTTTGCTGGAGGGCCGGGTGGACTTCACCGTCCACTCCAGCAAGGACCTGCCCATGGACATTCCCCCGGAATTGCCCCTGGTGGCCTTCTCCCACCGGGCAGACCCCCGGGATGCCCTGGTGCTCCCCCAAGGGGTGGACACCCTGGACCCCGCAAAGCCCATCGGCTGCTCCTCTCTGCGCCGCACTCTCCAGCTGCAAAAGCTGTTCCCCCACCACACCGTGGCCCCGGTGCGGGGCAACGTACTCACTCGCCTGGACAAGCTGGATCGAGGGGAGTTCTCCGCCCTGGTGCTGGCCTGTGCGGGGCTGGAGCGGCTGGGCCTGGGCCACCGCATTTCCCGCCGCTTCTCCGTGGACGAGATGCTCCCCGCCGCGGGGCAGGGCATTTTGGCGGTGCAGAGTCGGGCGGACATGGACACCACCTGTCTCTCCCAGTTTCATGACCCGGTGGCGGCGGTGTGCCTCACCGCCGAGCGGGCCTTTGTGGGGGCCTTGGAGGGGGGCTGTTCCTCCCCCGTGGCCGCCCATGCCACCGTGTCCGGGGACACCATTACCCTCACCGGGTTTTACGTCAACCCCCGTGGGGAATCTTACATCGAGACCAGCCACGCCGCCCTCTCCAAGGCCAAAGAGATGGGGACGGAACTGGCCCGCCGCGTGAGGAGGGATCATCCATGATGGGGCGTGTCACCTTGGTGGGGGCAGGCCCCGGCGACCCCGGCCTGCTCACCCAAAAAGGAAAAAAAGCCATCGAAACCGCCCAGGTGGTAGTGTATGACCGGCTGGTTAGTCCGGAAATTCTGGCCCTCATCCCCCCCACCGCCAAGGCCATTGACGTGGGCAAACAGGCAAACCGCCACCCGGTGCCCCAGGAGGAGATCAACCAGATTCTCCTGCGGGAGGCCCTGGGCGGGGCCAACGTGGTGCGCCTCAAGGGGGGCGACCCCTTTCTCTTTGGCCGGGGCGGGGAGGAACTGGAGCTGCTGGCCCAGCATCACGTCCCCTTCCAAGTGGTGCCGGGGGTCACCTCCGCTCTGGCGGTTCCCGCCTACGGCGGTATCCCGGTGACCCATCGGGACTGCTGTTCCTCCCTGCACATCGTCACCGGACACCAGCGGGCGGGAAAAGAACTGGACATCGACTTTGCCGCCCTGGTGGCCACCAAGGGCACCCTGGTGTTCCTCATGGGGGTCGCCGCCCTGCCCCAGATTTGTGAGGGGCTGCTGAACGCAGGCATGGACCCCCACACCCCCGCCGCCATTGTGGAGCGGGGCACCACCCCCGCCCAGCGGCGAGTCAGCGCCACCCTGGCCACGCTGGCCCAGGCCGCTCAAGAGCACCAGGTGGTCAGCCCCGCCATCAGCATTGTGGGGGGCGTGTGCGCCCTGGCAGACCAATTCGACTGGTTCGA
Source organism: uncultured Oscillospiraceae bacterium (assembly GCA_944387075.1). Lineage (GTDB taxonomy): Bacteria > Bacillota > Clostridia > Oscillospirales > Oscillospiraceae > Enterenecus. The sequence continues at coordinate 16,262 of CALXDO010000104.1, forward strand.
CGCCTTGCCCCTCAAGGGCCGCACCTTCGTGGTCACCCGCCCCGCCGCCCGGCAAGGCACTCTGGCCCAGGGCCTGCGGGAGTTGGGGGCCAATGTGTGGGAATTTCCCTGCATCCACACCACCCCCATCTCCCCTTGTGAAGCCCTCACCGCCGCCCTGGAGGGGCTGGGGAACTACCAGTGGGTGGCCTTTACCAGCCCTGTGGGGGTGCAGGTGTTTTTTGACGCTCTGAACGCCCAGGGTCGGGACAGCCGTGCCCTGGGCGGGGTGAAGCTGGCTGCCATCGGCCCCGGCACCGCCGCCGCTTTGAGGAAATACGGCCTGACGGCGGACTATGTGCCGGAGGTGTACAACGCCCAGGCGCTGGGCCAGGGCATCCCCGCCACCGGGAAGGTGCTGCTGCCCCGGGCCGCAGAGGGGTCTCCCCTGCTCTCCCAGGCCCTGACTGAGCGGGGCATCCCCTACGAGGACGTAGCCATTTACACCACCCAGTATCACAATCCCCGCTCCCCCCAGCTGCGCCAGGCACTGGAAAATGGGGATCTGTCCTATGTCACCTTCACCTCCGCCTCCACCGTCAAAGGCTTTGTGGCCTCGGTGGGAGCGGATGCGCCCCTGGGCAACATCACGGGGCTGTGCATCGGACACCAGACTGCCCAGGAGGCCCAGCGATATGGCATCCCCGTGCGCATTGCCCAGGAAGCCACCATTTCCGGCCTGCTGCGGCTGGCCCAGACTTTGTAAGACAAGGAGGAATTCCCAATGGAATTGACCCATCGGCCCCGCCGCCTGCGCACTTGTCCCCAAGTGCGCAGCCTGTGCCGGGAAACCCGGCTGTCTCCCGACAGCCTCATCTACCCCATCTTTGTGGACGAAACCCTCCAGGGAACCCGCCCCATCCCCTCCCTGCCCGGACAGTTCCACTACGGCCTGGACAGCCTGGGTCAGGCGGTGGAGGAGTGTCTGAGCCACGGGGTAACCAAGTGTATTCTCTTTGGCCTGCCCGCCCACAAAGACGAGATCGGCTCCTCCGCCTGGGACGACAACGGCGTGGTACAGCAGGCCATCCGCACCATCAAGGCCCAATACCCCCACTTCTACGTCATCGCCGACGTGTGCATGTGTGAGTACACCAGTCACGGACACTGTGGCATTTTGTGTGGGGAGTATGTGGACAATGACGCCACCCTCCCCCGCCTGGTGGACATCACCCTGTCCTATGCCCGGGCTGGGGTGGACATGGTGGCCCCCTCGGATATGATGGACGGGCGCATTGGGGCCATGCGGAGGGCGTTGGACGAGGCAGGTTTTGTGAACCTGCCCATCATGGCCTACTCTGCCAAGTACGCCTCCGCCTTCTACGGCCCCTTCCGGGCCGCCGCCGGTTCCGCTCCCTCCTTTGGCGACCGCAAGGGCTACCAGATGGACCCACACAACGCCCGGGAGGCCCTGCGGGAGTGCGCCCTGGACGTGGAGGAAGGGGCGGACATCCTCATGGTCAAGCCCGCCATGAGCTATCTGGACGTGCTGCACCAGTGTAAAACTGCCTTCAACCTGCCCATGTGCGCCTACTCCGTGTCGGGGGAATACGCCATGATCAAGGCTGCGGCTGCGGCCGGTCTGGTGGACGAATATAAAATGATGTGCGAAGTGGCGGTGTCCATCTACCGGGCGGGGGCGGACATGCTCATCACCTACTACGCCAAGGAACTGGCGGACGCCATGAAACGGGGGGACATCGGATGAATCTCCACAACTCGGAGGAACTCTTTGCCGCCGCCTGTCAGGTGCTCCCCGGCGGAGTGAACAGCCCCGTGCGGGCCTACCGCTCTGTGGGGCTCACCCCCCGGTTTATCCAGAAAGCGGAGGGCAGCCATATCTACGATGTGGAGGGCCGCCGCTACATCGACTATGTGTGTTCCTGGGGCCCCATGATTCTGGGCCACAACCACCCCATCATTCGGGAGGCGGTGGAGCAGGCAGTGGCAGACGGCCTGAGTTTCGGCGCGCCCACCCCCCGGGAGGTGGAGATTGCCCAGCTGATGGTGGATATGGTACCCGGGCTGGAAATGGTGCGCATGGTCAACTCGGGCACCGAGGCGGTGATGTCCGCCCTGCGTCTGGCCCGTGGGGCCACTGGCCGGGACAAGCTCATCAAGTTCGAGGGCTGCTACCACGGCCACAGCGACTGTATGCTGGTCAATGCCGGGTCCTCCGCTCTGGCGGGGGGGCATCCGTCCTCCTCCGGTGTGCCGGTGGGAGCCGCCAAAGACACCCTCACCGCCCAGTTTAACGACCTTGCCAGCGTCCAGGCTCTCCTGGAGGCCAACCGGGGCCAGGTCGCCGCCGTCATCGTGGAGCCGGTGGCTGCCAACATGGGGGTGGTGGGCCCTGCCCCCGGCTTCTTGCAGGGGCTGCGGGAGCTGTGCGATGCCCACGGCACCCTGCTCATCTTCGACGAGGTGATTACCGGCTTCCGGCTGGCCCCCGGCGGGGCCCAGGCGTATTTTGGGGTCAAGGCCGATCTGGTGACCTACGGGAAAATCATCGGCGGGGGAATGCCGGTGGGGGCCTACGGCGGCAGCCGGGCTCTCATGGAGCTGGTGGCCCCCTGCGGCAGCGTCTACCAGGCGGGCACCCTCAGCGGCAACCCAGTGGCCATGGCCGCAGGGCTGGCCCAACTCCACTATCTCCACGACCACCCCCAGGTGTACACCCACATCAACGAGATGGGGGCGCAGCTGGCCCAGGCCATGGGAGAACTTGCCGCCCAGTCCCCGGTCCCCGTGGCCATCAATCAGGTGGGCTCTCTCCTCTCTCCCTTCTTCACTCCCACAGATGTGTCCGCCTTCGTGGACGCCAAGGGCAGCGACGTGGGGATGTACGCCCGCTACTTCGGTGAAATGCTCCAGCGGGGGATCTACCTGGCCCCTGCCCAGTTTGAGGCCATGTTCCTCTCGGATGCCCACAGCGCAGAGGATTTGGCCGAGACCTTGGAGGCTTTTGGCCAAACCCTGGAAACGCTCTCCCACTAACTTTTTGGAGGTTACAATATGAAAGAAATCATCCTGCTCAAGCAGGGCGAAATGGTGCTCAAGGGCCTCAACCGCCGGGCCTTTGAGGAAAAGCTCATGGGCAACGCCAAGCGGCGGCTGAAAAAGTACGGCTCTTTTAAGGTCTACACCCGCCAGTCCACCACCTACATTGAACCCCAGGACGAGTTTTGCGACTTTGAAGGGGCCTGGGAGGCCATGGGCAAGCTGTTTGGCGTGGCGGGTCTGTGCCGGGCCCGGGCCTGTGCCAAGGACAAGGACGCCATTCTGGAATGTGTCAAGGAGTATCTGGGGGACGAGCTTTCCATGGCCCGCTCCTTCAAGGTGGAGACCAAACGGGCGGACAAGACCTTCCCCATGACCTCCATCCAGCTGTCCCAGTATGTGGGGGGCGAACTCCACGACGCCTACCCCCATTTGATTGCCGACATGCACCACCCCCAGTTCACCGTCCATGTGGAGGTGCGGGACTTTGACGCCTATGTCCACGCCAACCCCACAGAAGGGGCGGGCGGTCTGCCCATCGGCGTGGGCGGCCGGGCGCTGTCCCTCCTGTCCGGGGGCATCGACTCCCCCGTGGCCTCCTGGATGATCGCCAAGCGGGGCGTGATTGTGGATATGATCCACTTCTATTCCTACCCCTACACCTCCCCTGAGGCCAAGGAGAAGGTGCTGGATTTAGCCCGGCTGCTGGTGCCCTACACCGGCAAGACCTGCGTGCATGTGGTGCCCTTCACCAAGGTACAGGAGGAGTTGCGCCGCTCCTGCCACGAGAACCTGTTCACCATCCTCATGCGCCGCTTTATGATGCGCATTGCCTGCAAGGTGGCGGAGAAAAACGGCATCCAGGCCCTGGTCACCGGCGAGTCCGTGGGCCAGGTGGCCAGCCAGACCCTGGAGGCCATGGCCTGCACCAACGCCGTGTGCACCGTGCCCGTGCTGCGCCCGGTGGTGGGGATGGACAAGGAGGAAATCGTGCGCATTTCCCGCAAGATCGGCACCTTTGAAACCTCCATTCTCCCCTACGAGGACTGCTGCACCGTGTTCACCCCCAAGCACCCCCGCACCAAGCCCAAGGTGGAGGAGCTGGTGGAGGCCGAGCAGAACCTGGACGTTGACGCCCTGGTGGACGAGGCCGTGGCAGGCATTGAGCGGGTCATGCTGGATTTCTGAGGCCCAAAGGCTCCCCTGTGCAAGGGGAGCTGTCAGCCGCAAGGCTGACTGAGGGGTTGACGTTACCCAGCCGTCGCGCCCCGGCTTACGCCGGGCCACCTCCCTTTACACAAGGGAGGCTCATAACCTAGCCCTCGCAGTGACAAAACAAGACGGTGCAGACCAACCTCTCGGTCTGCACCGTCTCTTGTCATTCGGCCTGTTTTGTCCGCCAGTAGCCCTCCGGGCCACGCTCCAGCAGCCCCTCCCCCACCATGTCCCGGCGGAGAGTGCAAAAATCATCGTGATACCGGGACAGGATGAGGTTCACCTCCTGTTCCGGATAGATACGCTGGGGGTCAAACTGCTGGGCCAACGCCTGAAGCACAATGCGCTCCTTTTTGCGCTGGGCGGGAATAGACTTGAGCCGCCCGTCCTGGAAAAATGAGTCCAGGACGTGTTGGCGATAGTCGGCATCCCGCTGGGCCTGGAGGTCTGCCTCCTCCGACTCCTCCTGTAAAATGTCCAGGATGGTGGTGTCAAACAACGCCCGGTTTAGGGCGTACATGGTGTAATACTGGCTTTTGTAGGAGGACACCGCCCCGGCCTGGGCCAGCTTTTTCAGGTGGAAGGACACGGTGGCGGCGGTGAGGTCCAACCGCTGGGCCAGCCGCTCCACATACATGTCCTCCAAGGCCAGGGATTTCAAAATTTGCAGGCGGGACTTGTCTGCCAAACACTTAAACAGGCCGATGGCCTCCCGCTCCGTCATCCCTCTGCCCTCCAAATTTCCCGGAAGGTACGGCCCACTTCCTCCGCCGTGTCCAGCTTGAGCCGCTCCAGGTGGGCGGCCACGTCGTCCCCCCGCTCTTCTGCCTTTTGGTAGGCGTTGGCCCAGTTTCCGGGAATCTCCTCCAGCTTCTTTTGGAAGAATCCTTCCACCCCCTGGGGGTCTCCGAGATTTTGTTCCACAGCCACGTTCAGGATTGTGGAAAAAATTCCGTAGATGTTGGCCTGGATGGCCTGGAAATTGGCCTCATCCCCTCGGTCATCCGCCAGGAGCTCCGTACGGGCCTGGGTACACCGGGCCACACACTCCTCCAGGTACTCCTTCATGCGGGACAGTTTCTCATCCATGTTCTTCGCTCCTCTCTGATTGGGTTAATCTATTTATACATTTATCTAATCAGATTGTCAATACTATTTAGACAATTATCAATATAGTTTTATTCCAAGGCTTGCCAGCCTAGGAGGGACGCTACCCGCTGGGGGTGACTTTTGCCCGGTCAAAAGGGACCCCAGCGGAGCGCGTCTCCAGGCTGGCAAGCCTGCACCCGAGAGATTGAAGAACATTACGATAAAAGGAGCGCCGCAGATGCGGCGCTCCTTGGTTGCATTTCGATGGGGTTTTAGTGCACGTCCAGCACATCGGTACCGTGCTCCACCTGGCCGTCTTTCAGCAGCTGACAAGTGGAGAAGTCGTCCACATTGCCCACTACCACGGGGGTAATGGTGCGGTAGCCCGCCTCCTGGATGGCCTTGCGGTCCATGGTGCCGATGAGGTCACCACGCTTGACCTTGTCGCCCTGCCGGATGGTGAGCATAAAGGGCTTGCCATGGAGCTGCACGGTGTCCAGCCCCATGTGCACCAGCACCTCCAGGCCGCCGTCGGTCTGGATGGTAAAGGCGTGCTTGGTGTCAAAGACCATGGTCACCTCGCCGTCGGCGGGGGCGTACACCTTGTCCTCCTGGGGCTCCACGGCGAAGCCGTCACCCACCATCTTCTCGGAGAACACGCCGTCGCCCACCTCAGTGACGGGGATGACCTTGCCGGTGAAGGGGCTGGCCACCACGCCGCCCTTGGTCTCCGCCACAGGCTGGGCCTGGGTCTGTACCTGCGGCTGAGCCTCGGCGTGATTGGAGGCCAGATAGGTCTCCAGGTTGGAGCGGATCACGGACACCCGGGGGCCGTATACCACCTGGACGCCCTTACCGGCCGTAATGACGCCGGAGGCTCCGGTGGCCTTGAGTACGGCCTGGTCCACCTTGGCCCCGTCCTTGACGGTGCAGCGCAGACGGGTGATGCAGCAGTCCACGTCGGAGATGTTGTCCTTGCCGCCCAGACCGCGGACGATCTCGGCGCTCAAAGCATCGTCGCCGCCGCCCTGTGTGTTGTCTCCGCCCTTCTTCTGGGCGTCCACATCCTGGCGGGTGTAGAGCTTGATCTCACCGGCGTTCTCTTCACGGCCGGGGGTCATATAGTTGAACTTGCGAATCATAAAGGAGAACACCAGATAGTAGAGCACGAAGTAGACCACGCCCACAATGACCACCCAAATCCAGTTGGTCTTGGCGTTGCCCTGCATAATGCCGAACAGGGTCAGGTCGATGAGACCGCCGGAGAAGGTCATACCCACGCCCACGTTGAAGATGTGCATGAGCATGTAGGCAGCACCGGCAAACACACAGTGCACCACATACATGGCGGGAGCCACAAAGAGGAAGGTGAACTCCAGAGGCTCGGTGATACCGGTAATCATGGAGGTGAGGGCGGCAGAGAGCAGCAGACCGCCCACCACCTTGCGGTTTTCCTTGCGGGCGCAGCGGTACATGGCCAGAGCGGCGCCGGGCAGACCAAAGATCATCAGGGGGAACTTGCCGCTCATAAAGCGGGTGGCGGCCACGGAGAAGTGCTCAATGCCGGGGGTGGCCAGCTCGGCAAAGAAGATGTTCTGGGCACCCTCCACCATGTGGCCGCCCACCATGGCAGTGCCGCCCACGGCGGTCTGCCAGAAGGGGATGTAGAACACATGGTGCAGGCCGAAGGGGATGAGGGCACGCTCGATGAAGCCGTACAGCCAGGTGCCGCCGTAACCGCTGGCCAGCACGAAGCTGCCCAGGTGGTTGATGCCGGTCTGGATGGTGGGCCAGATGTAATACATGGCGATGCCCACCACCAGGTAGGTGGCGGCAGAGATGATGGGCACAAACCGGGTGCCGCTGAAGAAGGACAGCACCTGGGGCAGTTGAATCTTATAGAACCGGTTGTGGAGGGCCGCCACGCCCAGGCCCACCATAATGCCGCCGAACACGCCCATTTGCAGGGAATTCAGGCCCACCACGGTGGTGGTGGCACCGGACAGCTCGGGGGCGCCGAAGGCGTTAATCATGGCCCCGATGGTGGCGTGCATGACGAAGAAGGCGATGGCCGCGGACAGGGCCGCCACTTCCTTCTCCTGCTTGGCCATGCCAATGGCCACGCCCATGGCGAAGATGAGGGGCAGGTTGTCAAAGACCACCGAACCGGCGGCGTTGAGCACCTGCAAAATGGCGTAGATGAAGGTGCCGGGGCCCATAATACCCATCAGGCCGTAGGTCTCCAGCATGGTGGTGTTGGTAAAAGAGCCGCCAATGCCCAAAAACAGACCTGCCACGGGCAAAATGGCGATGGGGAGCATAAAGGAGCGGCCCACCCGCTGCAATACGCCAAATACTTTGTCTTTCATCAATGATTCTCCTCCTTGGCTTGACCCATGGCCAGGGCCAAGCGTTGTAAATGGACCGTCAAAAAGGTGAGTTCTTCCCCGGGCAAATCCAGGTTAAACACCCTTTTGAGCCGTTCCCGCACCTGAAGCGCACACTGGAACGCCTGGGGATAGTGCGCTCGGATCATCCCCTGGAATGTGGCATCCTCCTGCTGCTGGGGCTTGGGATGGGACAGACGCTGGCCCAAGAACTTCAGATGGGTCATGAACCGCTCGTAGTCCAGTCCCTGCTGACAGGGGGCCTCACCGTAATACTCGCTCACCTCTGCCATGATCTCCCGCACCAGTTCCGTGATACGCACCATGTCCGACATGCGCCCATCCAACTGGGCGTTGACGATGTGCAGGGCGATAAACCCCGCCTCGTCCTCGGGCAGGCGCACCCCCAGAGCACTCTCGATGATCTCCAGGGCCATCTGCCCCACCTCATACTCCTGGGTGTAGAAGGTCTTGATCTCCCACAGAAGCTGATTGGGATAGTACACCCCGTTTTTGTGCCGCTGCATGGCAAAGGAAATGTGGTCGGTCAGGGTGATATACACATTCCCGGACAGACGACGTTCCAGCTGCCGCTCGGCACTTTCGATGATCTGAGTGCTCACCTCCAGGTATTCCGGAGGCAGCTCCACCATCAGCTGGGTCAGACGTTGGGATTGGCTGTGGTCTTGCAGGGCGTATACCTTTTCCACCCGGGAGGGGGCTACCACGTCCCCTGGGGCCTTCTTAAAGCCAATGCCCGGCCCGCGCAGCACCACCTCGTGGCCGCTTCCATCCTTGGCGCAGACAAAGTTGTTGCCAATGGCCCGGACGATGCGGTAGCCCTTGGGCTGCTGGGGGGATGGCGGGACGTTTTCCATGTACCTCACCTTCTCTCAAGAAAAATAAAAAGACCAAACCAAACAGTGCCACATATTCGTTCCTCACTGCATCGGTTTGATCTTGCCTGCTTGACCAGTCACAAGTCCTTGTGAAATTGTCCACAGTGAGAATATCGCATTGTACCAGTATTGTCAAGAAGAGAACCTCTTAATCCCTCATTTTCGTGGGATCGCACAGATTTAGACGGTCCTTTTTGGCGAAAAAACAAAGGCGCACCTGGGAAGATGCGCCCTTGTTTCTTACTTTTTGCACTGGGAGCAGTCCCCGGAACAGCCGGAGCACTGCCCTTTGAGCTGGCGGCGGATGGTGCGCACCAAGTACCACACCGCCCACACCGCCAGCAGAGCAATCAAGGCATAAATCACATATTTCATATCAGTTTCCTCAAAAGATCAACATTCCAACCTGGAACACCACAAAAGACACCAGCCACGCCGCCGCCAGCTGCCAAAGAATGCTGCGCAGGGTCCACTTCACACTTCCCATCTCCCGCAGCATGGTGGACACCGCCGCCACGCAGGGGACATAGAGCAGGATGAACACCAAAAAGGCGTAGGCCGCCACAGGGGTATGGAAGGTGTTGGAGAGGGCCGCGGCCACCGTAGATCCCGCATCCAAGGTGGACACGCCGTAGAGCAGACACAGGGTGGACACCACTGCCTCTTTGGCCACCAGGCCGGTGAGGATGGCCACAGCCGCCTGCCAGGTGCCAAAGCCCAGTGGGCCAAACAAGGGGGCCAGGATGGAGCCTATGGTGCCCAGCATGGAGCGGCCGGGGTCCTCCACCATGATGAGGCCGTGGGAGGACACCCCGAAGTTCTGGAGGAACCACAGCACAACGCTCATGGCCAGAATGAGGGTACCCGCCTTGACCAGGAAGCCCCGCACCCGCTCCCAGACGTGCATCAGGCAGTTGCGGGCGGTGGGCATGCGGTAGGGGGGCAGCTCCAACACAAAGGCCGCCGGTTCGCCCCGGAACATGGTGTGGCGGAGCAGAATCCCCGACACAATGGCACACAGCAGGCCCAAAACATACAAGGAAAAGATGACCAGCCCGGCATGTTTGGGGAAGAACGCCGCAGTCAGCAGGCCGTACACCGGCAGACGGGCGGAACAGGACATGAACGGCACCAGCATCATGGTCATGCGCCGGTCCTTCTCATTTTCCATGGTACGGGCGCCCATGATGGCGGGGACGGTGCAGCCGAACCCCATGAGCATGGGGATAAACGCCTTGCCGGACAGGCCGAAGCGGCGCAGCACCCGGTCCATGATGAACGCAGCCCGGGACATGTAGCCGGAGTCCTCCAAAAAGGACAAAAAGAGGAACAACAGGGCGATCTGCGGCAGGAACACCAGCACGCCGCCCACACCGGAGAGGATACCGCCCACCAACAGGGAAGTGACCCAGGGGGCGGTGTCCGCCTGCTCCAGCAGGGTCGTGACCACGCCAGCCAGCCAGTCGTTGAAGAAGTAATCCACTCCATCGGCCAGAATCTGGCCGGGGCCAAAGATGATACCGAACAGGGCCAGCATCATCACCAGGAACACCGGCACCGCCAGCAGACGGTGGGTGACGATGGCGTCAATCTTGTCCGAGATGGTCATGGTGCCCAGGGGCTGGCCCCGCTGCACCCCCACCTTCACCACTCGCTGGATGAAGCGATAGCGGGCATCGGCAATGAGGGTCTCCCGGTCGCCAAAGGGGTAGGCCTGCTCATACTGCTGGGCAATGCGATCCACCTTCCACCGGGTGGCCTCGTCCAGCCCCAGGGCCTTGTCCACCAGTTCGTCCCCCTCAATGAGCTTGATGGAAGCCCAGTGGGCGGGAATCCCTGCCTGATAGGCCCGATCGTGAATGAGGGCATCCACCTGGTGGTGGATGTAGTGGGTGAACTCGTCATAGAGGTCGTCCGGCTCTACGGTAAAGCCGGTGTGCATCTGGTGGTGGGCCTCCTCCAGCAGCTTCTGGATGTTCTGCCCTGTGCGGGCGGTAATGGGGATAACAGGGACCCCCAAGGCCTGGGAAATGCGGGCCAGGTCCAGCTTATCCCCCCGCTTTTCCACCTCATCCATGAAGTTCAACGCAATGACCATGGGCCGCTCCAACTCCAGCAGCTGAGCGGTGAGGTAGAGGTTGCGCTCCAGGTTGGTGGCATCCACAATGTTGATGATGGCGTCCGGGTGCTCCCCCACCACAACGTCACGGGCCACAATCTCCTCCATGGAGTAGGGGGACAGGGAGTAAATACCGGGTAAGTCCACGATGGTCACGTCCCGGCCATCCACCTGAGCCACGCCCTCCTTTTTCTCCACCGTCACCCCGGGCCAGTTGCCCACATACTGATTGGAGCCGGTGAGGGCGTTGAAGAGGGTGGTTTTGCCGCAGTTGGGGTTGCCCACCAGGGCAATTTTCATCTCCCGCACGTCGTGGTCGTCCCGCTGCCCCTCGCCGTGCTCCCGGCGGTGGTGTTCGTGGGCCTCACTCATGCGGCGCATCGCCTCCCGGTCGGGGGTAATGTGGTGGAGCTGAGTGCCGTGGGGCTCCTCCCCAGGGGCGCACAACAGGATGTTGGCGGCATCCTCTTTGCGCAGGGACAGCTCATAACCCCGCAAGTTCACCTCAATGGGGTCGCCAAAGGGGGCAATTTTCCGCACCGACACCGTGGTGCCAGGGGTCAGCCCCATATCCACCAGCCGGCGCTTCACCGGGCCCCGGGGGTTGTTGATGGCCCGGATGACCCCGGATTGACCCGGCTGTAAGCTTTGCAAAGAGATGGTCTGTTTGGTTTGTTCAGCCATTCTCATTCACCTCGTTTCCTTATGCTAACTGAGGTATTGTACACCTTCTTACCAGGAATTGCAATGTGCGGAGTGTACGAAAAAAAGACGCTCCCCGCTGGGGGTTCCCACGTCCGGGCCTACCTTGGGAGAAGCGGCGTCTCTGCCACCGCCGGGAGTCACCGCAGTACCACCTCTCCACTATAACAGCGTAATTTGAACCAGCCCTTTTTTCTCCCTTTTCTGCGCATATTCTACCAAATCACGGGTATTTCCACCATGTCTGAGATAGGCAATCAAATAGTCGCTTTCCGTTACTAACTTCCTGTTAGCTTGGACAATGGCCGCACGCTTCGGAACCGTTTCCATTCCCGGCGGGTAGTATGTTCCGTCATATCCTTTGGGCGTGGGGATAGGTTGGTCGTGGGGGTGATATGGCAAAAGCAAGTACAGCTTCACTTCCGGGTGTCTCTTTTTAGCTTCCTTTACCGCTCGTACTGCCATACCATCAAACTCGCCATAGTGCCCCACCGTAAAGCAAGTGACACCGTATTGACAAATATGCTGCTCTACAATCTCTTCCAGCCGTTTTTGCACATCATCCGATATCCTATGGTGTCCAATCAAAAAACAACTTTTCATATTTGTTCCCTTCCCTCGCAAATAATAACCGATATTGGTCAATATGATTGTAGACCGCTTTTGGTTAATATGCAAGGGAAAGGGGTGTGATCGCCATGATTTCCTACGCCAGACTATGGGATACCATGAGGGAGAAGGGCATCTCCCAATATGCTTTAATTAAAACCTATCACATCAGCCCCGCCCAGATCACCCGGCTCAAGCGCAATGAAAGTGTCAGCACCCATACCATAGAAGTATTTTGCGAGATTTTGGATTGTCGGGTGGAAGATATTATGGAATATATCAAAAATGGGACATAAAACCGCTTGCGGCATAGCCACAAGCGGTTTTTATCATCTGTTTTATTTTTTTCTCAACATCCGGCTGGCATTCAAAATGGCGATCACCGCCACCCCCACGTCGGCAAATACCGCCTCCCACATGGTGGCTACGCCAAAGGCCCCCATCACCAGGAACAGCCCCTTCACCCCCAGGGCGAAGACGATGTTCTCCACGACAATCCTCCGGCACTTGCGGGCAATGCCCATGGCGGTGAGGAGTTTGGCGGGGTCATCATCCATAAGCACCACGTCGGCGGCTTCAATGGCGGCGTCCGAACCCATACCGCCCATGGCAATGCCCACATCCGCCCGAGAGAGCACCGGGGCGTCGTTGACCCCGTCCCCCACATAGGCCAGCACGGTGTCCTGGGGCTTTTGCTCCAGCAGCTGCTCCAGCCGCTCCACCTTGTCCTGGGGCAGCAGCTGGGCGTGTACCTCATCCAGCCCCAGCCGATGGGCCATCTCCTCCCCCACCGCCTGGGTGTCCCCGGTGAGCATCACCGTGCGCACTCCCTGCGCTTTGAGCTGGGCAATGGTATCGGCGGCGTGTTCCTTCACCTGGTCAGCAATGAGGGCATAGCCCAGATATTTCCCCTGGGCTGCCACATGCACCACCGTCCCGGCAGACACGGTGGAGGCGGGTGTGAGCCCGTGTTCGTTCATCAGCAGGGCATTTCCTGCCAGCACCGGCACCCCATCCACCTGGGCCATAACGCCCCGGCCAGGGATTTCCTCCACGTCGGTGACGGTATGCTGGGCCAAGTCCCCACCCCAGGCCTGACGCAGAGACAGGGCAATGGGGTGGTTGGAGTGGCTCTCTGCCAGAGCCGCCCATTGCAGCAGCGGCTTCTCCTCCCCGGTTTGCACCGGGTACAGCCCCTCCACGGCAAACTTGCCCTGGGTGAGGGTGCCGGTCTTGTCAAAGACCACCGTTTTTGTCTTGGCCAGCAACTCCAAATAGTTGCCGCCCTTCACCAGCACACCCTGACGAGACGCCCCGCCAATGCCTCCGAAAAAGGCCATGGGAATGGAGATGACCAGGGCGCAGGGGCAGGAGATGACCAGGAAGGTCAGGGCACGGCGCACCCATTCTCCCCACTGTCCGGTGGCCAGTCCGCCCACCACCGCCAGGGCTGCGGCCCCCACCACCACCGTGGGGGTGTACCAACGGGCAAAGCGGGTAATAAAGTGCTCTGCCTTCGCCTTTTTGGAGGCGGCGTTCTCCACCAGCTCCAAAATCCGAGCCACGGTGGACTGCTCAAAGGGCCGGGTCACCTCCATGTGGAGCAGGCCTGTGAGGTTGACACAGCCCGAGCTGACCTCCTGGCCCTCCTCCACCTCCCGGGGCACCGACTCCCCGGTGAGGGCGGCGGTATCCAGGGAGGAAATTCCCTTCACCACCACCCCATCCAGGGCAATCCGCTCCCCAGGGCGCACCACCAGGGTCTCCCCCACCTGCACCTCGTCGGGCTCTACGGTGACTTCCTCGCCCCCCCGCAGCACCCGGGCGCTGTCTGGGCGGATGTCCATGAGTTGGGCAATGGAGCGGCGGGACTTGTTCACCGCCATACTCTGGAACAGCTCTCCCACCTGGTAGAAGAGCATCACCCCCACCGCCTCAGCGTACTCCCCCAACGCCAAGGCCCCTAGGGTGGCCACGCACATGAGGAAGTTCTCGTCAAAAATCTCGCCCCTTGCGATGTTGCACACCGCTTCCCACAGCACATCCCACCCCACCACAAAGTAGGGGAGGAGGAAGAGGGGCAACCGCCACAGCCCCCAGCTCTCGGGGGCAAAGCTCGCCGCCACCAATAGGACTCCTGCCACCACAATGCGGGCTAAATTTTGTTTATGCCGTCTGGTCATGGCTCCTCACACCCTTACTTGACAATGCGGCAGTGGCGTTCCACTCGAGAAATGCACTTCTGGGCCTCGCCCACAATCTCGTCAAACCGGGCTTCCTCCCCCTCGATGGTCAACTTCTGGGTCATGAAGCTGATGGAGGCGTTCTCTACCCCGGGAAGTTTGCCAATGGCCTCCTCCATTTTCCGAGCGCAGTTGGCACAGTCCAATTCTTCCAGCTGAAATACTTTTTTCATATCAATTACCCCCTATTATTCCATAATATGTTCCATGCCCTGGGCGATGATCTTGCGCACATGATCGTCCGCCAGAGAGTAATACACCGTCTTGCCCTCCCGGCGGGGCTTTACCAGCCGCCCGGCCTTGAGCACTCGCAGCTGGTGGGACACCGCCGACTGGGTCAGCCCCAGCAGCTGGGCCATGTGGCACACGCACAACTCCGACTCGAAGAGGGCATACAAAATCTTCATGCGGGTGGTGTCTCCAAAGAGCTTGAACAGCTCCGCCACGTCATACAGGCACTCATCCGAGGGCATGTGCGCCCCCATCTCTTCCACCATATGCCCGTGGCAACAGTTCTCGGTCTCCCGCTTCTCCTGCACCATGGCTCTCCCTCCTTCAAACCAACATATGAACATCTGCTCATATGTTAGCATATTGTGCCTTTCCCGTCAATCCCTTAAAAGGAAATTTTACATTGACAAAGATATATCGCAGTGCTATACTCAAACCACGATGTATCGCAATACGATATATACACACGGAGGTGATTCCATGGATGCCCATATCCGAAAGGTGTATGTACCCATGACAGAGACAGGGTTTTACATTCTCCTGTGTCTGCGCAGCGAGACCCACGGCTATGGCATTGTACAGCAGGTGGAAACCCTCACCGGTGGGGAAATTCACCTCAGCCCTGGCACACTGTACGGAAGCCTGTCCAAAATGGAGAAGGATGGGCTGATCCGCTTGGTGCGGGAGGAGGAGAAACGGAAGGTGTACACCATCACCCCTCTGGGAACCGAGGTGTTGGAACTGGAGATGAAGCGCATTGAGCGGCTGTATCATACCATGCAGGAGGTGCGGAAGAGATGAAGGAGCGAAAGACGGAAGTACGTTTTTTCACCATCATGCAGTGGGAAGAGGAGCAGGCATATCTACAACGTCGTCACCGACAGGGGTGGGCTTTGGATCGGGTGTCCGCCCAGTGCGTGTACCACTTCACCCGCTGTGAGCCGGAGGAGGTGGTGTATCAGCTGGACTACAACCAGGAGGGTCTGCGCCAGAAGGAGGACTATGTACAGATGTTTACCGACTGCGGCTGGGAGTACATCCAAGACTGTATGGGTTACTGCTACTTCCGCAAGCCCAAGGCAGACATGCGGGAAGATGAGGAGGGTATCTTCTGCGACGATGCCTCCCGGCTGGACCTGATTCTGCGGATCTTCCGAGGCCGTATGGTGCCCTTGCTGTTCATTTTCGCTTTGATGATCCTCCCTCAACTGTATATACACCGTCACGTGGAAACCGTGTGGGACGCTATTCTTGTTGGGATGTTTGGACTTTTGCTGATACTCTATCTGTGGGTATTCACCTCCTTTGCCCACAAACTGTGGCAGTATCGGACCTCCATCAGACCATAACATCACTCCCCTGTCCACGAGGGGACTTTCCCCCTGTACGGATACAAAAAACGGATGCAGCTTCACACTGCATCCGTTTTTTCTATCTATTTCGTTACGCCTGAGGCTGGTCGGGCTGCTCCTCCTGAGGCTGCTCCGGTTCCGGCTCCTGGTCCGGGGTTTCCTGGGGCTTTTTCTCCGGCTCCTGGTCTTGGGCCGGCTCCTCCTGGTGCTCGGGCACAGCCACCGGCTCACTGACCATATGAATGGCACGGGCGGGGGGCTCCACGTCGCTGCCCACCGTCACCTCTGCCAGAGCGGGGTCTTTGCCCTCGATGATGGCCACCATCTCGGCTCCGGTGATGGTCTCCTTCTCCAGCAGGTAGGCGGCAATCTTGTCCAGCAGCTCCCGGTTATCCTCCAGCACCTGAATGGCCTCGCTGTGGCAGCGGTCAATGATGGCCCGCACCTCGTCGTCAATGCCAGCGGCGGTGTCCTGGGCACAGGTCAGGCCCATCTGGCCGTCCAGATACTGGTTGCGCACGGTGGCCAGACCCATCATGCCGAATTTCTCACTCATACCGAACATGCTCACCATCTTGCGGGCAATCTCGGTGGCCCGCTCAATGTCGTTGGCGGCCCCGGAAGAGCGAGTGCCGAACACCACTTCCTCCGCTGAGCGGCCCGCCAGCAAGGTGCGGATCTCGGCCAGCAGGTCCTCCTCGGTCATGAGGAACTTCTCCTCCTCGGGCAGGTGGAGGGTGTAGCCCAGTGCGCCCTGGGTGTGGGGCACAATGGTGATTTTGGACACGGGCATGGTGTTGTTTTTCTGGTTGTGGGCCACCAGGGCATGTCCCACCTCATGGTAGGCAATCATGCGCTTTTCCTGCTCCGTGAGCACGGTTCCCTTCTTCTCGCTGCCGGCGATGACAAACTCAAAGGAGGTGAGCAGATCCTGCTGGTTCACGGCCTTCCGGCCCTGACGCACCGCCCGCAGGGCGGCCTCGTTGACCAGGTTGGCCAGGTCCGCGCCCACGCAGCCTGCGGTGGCCTGGGCGATCTTCTTCAGGTCCACATCCTCGGCCAGACGAATCTTGCGGGTGTGTACCTGGAGGGTGGCCAGACGTCCGGCCAGGTTGGGCCGGTCGATGGTAATGCGCCGGTCAAACCGGCCGGGACGCAGCAGAGCCTTGTCCAGCACCTCGGGGCGGTTGGTGGCGCCCAGGACGATGATGCCCTTGCCGGGGTCAAAGCCATCCAGCTCCGCCAGAAGCTGGTTGAGGGTCTGCTCCCGCTCGTCGTTGCCGCCCATGCGGTTGTCACGGGATTTGCCGATGGTGTCGATCTCGTCGATGAAGATGATACAGGGGGCCATTTTGCTGGCCTCTTTGAACAGGTCACGGACACGGGAGGCGCCCACGCCCACAAACATCTCCACAAAGTCGGAGCCAGAGATGGAGAAGAAGGGCACGTTGGCCTCACCGGCCACCGCCTTGGCCAGCAGAGTCTTACCGGTACCAGGAGGGCCCACCAGCAAAGCGCCCTTGGGCAGCTTTGCGCCGATTTCGGTGTAACGCTGGGGGTGGTGGAGGAAGTCGATGATCTCCTCCAAGCTCTCCTTGGCCTCGTCCTGGCCCGCCACGTCCCGGAAGGTGACGCCGGTGGATTTCTCCACATACACCTTAGCGTTGGCCTTGCCCACGCCGCCCAGGCCGCCCAGACCGCCGCCGCCCATTTTCTTGAACATATAGCGATAGAGCAGCACCATGGCCGCCACCAAAATCAAGGTGGGCAGCACATAGCTGATGACCCCGTAGAGCATGGTCTGCTCACTGGTAATCATCTCGGATTTATACTCCACTTTGTGCTCGGTCATCAGAGAGATGATGTCCGGGTCGGCCACCGGGGGCATGGCCGCCTGGAACTTGAGGGTGTTCTTCTGTCCGGTTCCGATCTGGTTGATGAGCAGATTGCTCACGCTCAGCCCGTTCCCCGACTTGGCCTTGTTCATATACTCTTCCAGGGGTTGGGCGTCGTCTTTCAGGGTAAAATAGTACCCGTAGGCATCCATTTCCACCTTGTCCACATAATCGCTGCTCACCCATTCCCGGAACGTGGAGTAGGGCACGGTAATGGTGTTGGCCGAGCGCATGGACACCAGGCAGCTGTTGAGCAGCACCACCAGCAAAATGGCCCATACCACAATGCCGATGAAGCCCAGGGACGGTCGTTTTCTGTTATCGCTTTGATTGTTGGGTCCGTTGGGTCCCGCCATAGAGTTGTCCTCCTTAAAATCATACAAGCCGGGGCACTTCCCGGCAGTGGCTTCTTGAAACGGCTTCGTTCCGTATTCGCGAGAAGTATAACACATTTGAAAGGTAAAAACAAGAAATGTTCTTGGCGTCGGTGTAAACTTTCTATGACCTTGTGGGATTTCCCCGTTAGATTCTCCGTTTTTCCTCTTTTTCATCCGGCAAAACCATGATATAATGTAACGTCAAACCAATCATATTTTATGTTATCATAGACAAAAAAGGAGCACCCAACATGCGCCAACATCAAAATCAACGAAATAGCCAGGCCGACGGCATCATTGAGGGCCGCAACGCCGTTATTGAGGCCCTACGGGCCGGCACTGCCATGGATAAAATTTATATTGCCAAGGGTGAGACCGACTCCACCCTTGGCCACATCGCCTCCACCGCCCGCAACCAGGGTATCGTCGTGGTAGAGGCGGACCGCCGCAAACTGGATGCCATGAGTGCCACCCACTCCCACCAGGGAGTCATCGCTGTGGCGGCTGTGCGGGAGTACGCCAGCGTGGCCGACATCCTCCAGGCCGCCCGGGACAAGGGCGAAGCCCCCCTGGTGGTGGTGTGCGACGAGCTCAGCGACCCCCACAACCTGGGCGCGGTGATCCGTACCGCCGAGGCCGCCGGTGCCCACGGGGTCATCATCCCCAAACGCCGCTCCGCCGGTCTCACCGCCATCGTGGCCAAGACCTCTGCCGGAGCTGTCAGTTACCTGCCGGTGGCCCGCGTGCCCAACCTCACTGCCCTGCTCAAGGAGCTGAAGGAAGAGGGCCTGTGGGTGTACGGCACTGCCGCCGACGGTACCACCAGCCTGTACCAAGCTGACCTGAAAGGCCCTGCCGCCATCGTCATTGGCAGCGAAGGGGACGGTATGAGCCGTTTGGTGCGGGAGCAGTGCGACTTTTTGGTGTCCATTCCCATGCGTGGGCAGGTCAACTCTCTCAACGCCTCGGCCGCTGCTGCCGTGGTGCTGTACGAGGCCGTGCGTCAGCGCAGCTGACCGCCCCTGTAAAGGAGCATCCCCATGTCTGAACGCTACGATCCTCAACGGCCCAACTACTCGTTGGACGAGATTCTGGCCGAGTTTGGCTCTGGGGCCTCACCGTCGGAGGAGACCCAGCTGGAGCCCCCGTCGCAATCCAACTCCCTCCAAGATCCCAAAAATCTGGAGGCCATTCAACAGCTGAAAAAACGCCTGGAAGTACGCCCTCCATCCCAGGAAGACTCTGAACCCACGTCCCAGTCCTCCTCGGAGGCAGGTGTGCAGGCCGATGACCTGCAGCCCGACTCTGCCCAAGAAACCGATGCCAAGGTCAAGGTGGTACGGTTCCCCGACAAACCATCCAAACAATCCCCTTCATCCGGGCCGGAACCGGCCCCATTTTCCAAAAAAGGTTCGGCACCCCGCCGCATGCAGGGGACATCCCCCGGGTCCTCGTCCATGCCGGTCATCCAGCCTGCCTCCCTTCTGCGCAATTTGGGTGCTCGTCTGTCCACCCTCCAGCGGCGGGCAGACCACTATGCCGACCATATGTACGACCAGGCGGAGCCGGACTCCGAGACGGTAAAAGCGGAGACCTATCTCCCCGGTGTGGATCAGGAAGCCCCACCTGCACCTCCCAAAAAGCCAAAGAAGGTCAAACCGCCCAAGCCCGCCCGGGTGAAGCCGGTCAAGCCCCCTCCCCCGGACACTCCTCCCATTGAACTGGCCGCCCGCTATCAAAAAGGGCTGAAATCTCGCCGCAAACGGGTCACGGCCGGATGGTTTTTGAGCATTCTGGCCATTCTTATCTCTGTCCCCGTGCCCATCTCCCTATCCATTTCCCTGTCTGAGATAAGCCTGCCCCAGCTCAAGGCCTGGATTCTCTGCGGCCTGCTGGCCATGGTGGGCATGTTGTGTATGGAAATTCTTGTGGTAGGATTTGCACGCCTGTTCCAGCTTCGGCCACGGGCAGAGTCCCTATTGGCTCTGGCCTGGCTGTTTTCCCTGCTGGATGGTCTCACCTTCAGCATATGGCCCCAGCGGGGAGACACTTTGCCCTGCTGTGCCGTCACCGCTTTGGGCCTGTGCATGGCCATGTGGGGCCGCTGCCTGCGCCAACAGGGGGATCGGCTGTCCGCCAAGGCCGCGGCCCAGACCCGCGCCCCCTATGTGGTGTCCCTAGACGAGGACAAGTGGAATCACCGTCCGGCCTATTGCAAGTGGGCGGGCACCCCCCGAGGCTTTGGCTCCCAGCTGCAAATGGAGGATGGCGCTCAAAAAGCTTATTCCATT
Source organism: uncultured Oscillospiraceae bacterium (assembly GCA_944387075.1). Lineage (GTDB taxonomy): Bacteria > Bacillota > Clostridia > Oscillospirales > Oscillospiraceae > Enterenecus. The sequence continues at coordinate 36,710 of CALXDO010000104.1, forward strand.
GCCACCCCTTTCTTCTTGGTGGCCTGTGTGGTGTGTGCGCTTCTCTCCTCGGTGGCCCAACAGGCTCCCCAGCGTTTCATCTGGGCTGCCTCCGCCTCCTTTACCGCTGCGGCCTCCTATTCTGCCCTGTTGGCCTATGCCCTCCCCTATCGAAAGCTGGCCGCCCGCTTGTACAAGGCCGGGGCCGCCATGGCCGGTTGGGCCGGAGTCTCCCGCTGCCGCCACGCCGGTATCATCCTCACCGACGGAGACTTGTTCCCCCGGGGCACCATTCAGGTGTCCCACTTTGAGCTCTACGGCAACATTCCCAAGGAGAAGGCGGTGTCCTACACCGCCACCCTGCTGAAAGTCGCCGACTGCGACCTCACCCAGCCCTTTTACAAGCTGTTACAGTCCACCGGCGCCCTCTACCGGGAGGCCTCCGGCGTCCGGTTCCACGAGGGCGGCATCACCGGCATCATCCACAACCACGACATCATTGTGGGCACCTCGGATTTCATGCACCTGGTGGACATCCCCCTGCCCCGGAGTTTGAAGGTCAAGCACGCCATTTTCTGCGCCATTGACGGCAAACTGGCGGCGATGTTCCCGGTGAGCTACTCCATGCCCTCGGCGGTGCGCCCCAGTCTGTCCACCCTCATCGGGCTGAAGGTCACCCCCATTTTGGCCACCCGGGACCCCAACCTGACCCCCTCCCTGCTGGATCAGAAGTTCAAGCTTCCGGTGGATAAGATGGAGTTTCCCTCCACCGACCGCCGCCGAGAGCTGTCTGACCCCAGACAGAATCACTCCACACAGCCGGTGGCACTGCTCTCTCGGGAGGGCGTGGGCGTGTTTTGCGACACCGTGCTGGGCTGCCGCCGCCTGCGCTGGGCCACCCGCCTGAGCCTGGGCTTTTCTCTGGCCGGGTCCATTCTAGGCGTTCTTCTCACCTTCTTCCTCACATACTCCGGGTCCTATGCGGCCCTGAGCCCGATGAACTTTCTCATCTTCATGGTGGCCTGGCTGGTGCCGGAGCTGCTGGTGGCAGGCTGGGTGAACCAGTACTAGCCGATTTTACAACGCCGATCCCCCTCGAGAAAATATGGTTTGCCTCTCTGTGGGTTTCATGGCCCCACACGCCTCAATCCGGGAGACGAGGCTTGCCAAAGAAGAAACGTACGATCAGCTTGGGCTGACCGTACGTTTCTTCTTTGGATGGTGCCTTAGTGGCGGCGCTGCTTATGCACCAGGGTCACACCGAACCACAGGCATGCAGCAGAAGCCAGAGCTGCCCCGTACAGCCCCAATTGTGCGTTGTCTCCAGTCTCCGGTACCCCATCCGGGGCCTGCGTAGACGGAGCCGCTGGGGTCTGGGTAGGCTTCGTCTCCGGAGTCTGGGTAGCCTGCACCTCAGGGGTGGGAGTGGGCTGCACTTCGGGGGTCGGAGTGGGCTGCACCTCCACCCTCTTTAGGGCAGCCATGGCTGTCTCTAGGGCCTGGACAGCTTGATCCACCTCTGCCTGGGTGGCGTCCGCTTTCTCTGCCACCGTCTTGGCTGCCGCCAGAGCTGCACGGAAGGCATCCTTGCCCTGCTCCTGATACTGCTCCAAGTCTAAGGCGTCTGCTTGGGCAATGGCGGCGTTCAACGCCGTCTTATCTGCCGACTTCGGAGCGATGTTCACCTGGAACGCCACGACGGAGTGGGGCTGCATGGTATACTCCAGGGTCTCCTCCTGGCAGGCGAGCGTAAACTCCTGGGCCTTCACGTTGTCGGGATTGGCCAGCGAGTTGATGGAGTATACGTCCTCACTCTCCAGCTTCATTCCCTGGATGGTCTTCCCCTCCAGGGACACCCCATCCACCTGGATGGAAATGGTCTTTTCCTTATCCCGCTCCGCATTCACAGCGATGACGTAGAGGTTCCCCTGGTCGTCCTTGGTGGCCATACTGTTGATGGACTCCACGCTCTGGTAGAAGGTGGTGTTGCGGGTCATCTCACTGGCCACCACCTGGGTGGAAGACATGGTATTGAAGACTTTCAGTACCTCCAGAGAGGGCGTCCCATAGTAGCTGTAGGTGCCGTCCTCGTTTTGCGTGGCCAGGATCAAGGCCTGCTTGCCCGGGCCCAGCACATCACCGGCGGGGAAGTCGATGAGGCAGTGTTTGTTGGTGTAGGCCACGCCCAAGTTCACAAACTCCATCAGATTTTCCGCAATGTACACCGCATGGGTCTGGGACTGTACCACATCCCCAGAGTGGTTGAAAATGCCATACTCCGAGATACACACATTTTTGCTTCCATCGGGCCAGTACTTGTCCAGTTCCGTCTTGCGGTTGTTGATCTGGGTGAGCACACTGGTGTCGATGGCAGCCAGAATTTTCTCATAGAACTGGGGATCGCTGTCCTGAATCTGGCCGTTGGTGCGGGAATAGGGGTGCACAGCGATACCGTCGAACTTGCCCCCATCCGCTCCCGCCTCCGCCGAGTCGTGGATGACCCGGGCGATGTTGGCACTGGAGAAGCCGGAGTAGATCTTAATGTCTGGGTCCACTGCCTTCATGGCATCGTAGTAGTCGGCAATCCCATCCTTCTCCACCGTGTAGGTGACCCGGATGTCACTGCCCTTGGCGGGAATGTTGCCATGGGTACCGTTCCCAAAGCGAATCTCGCCGTTTTCATCGTTGATCTGCACCACATTCTCCGGTCCCGCGGCGGTAATGTCATCCACAATGGCCCACTCCTGGTCGTCCACATAGACATGGACGCTGTCAGCCTGGACCATCTTGGACTTGTCCTCGTGCTGGGTCACATCGTTGGCATAGCGCATGTATTTGACCTGATCGGGCGTTCCGTCGCTGTAATGGGAGGCCTTGGTCTTGTCGTTGGTGGTGTTCCAGTTGTCAAACTCCGCCACCTTCTCATTGGTGAAGGTGCGCACAGCCCCCTCCGCATACATTTTGGCGTAAGTATCGTTGCTGCCCGACCAGGAGTTGGGGTCATTCTACATCCAGTAGCCCCGTCCCTCATCCACCTCATTGCCGATTTCGAACTGGGTCACACCGTAGGGCTCGGGGTGCCCGTTGTCCGCCCGTACTGCTGCCCAGTCAATCCCGCCGTTGGGATTCTCCCCCACCTCACAGTTTAGATACTCCACGAGATCGGCCGCATCTTGGGCGGAGCCGTTGCCGAAGTTGTAGACATAGACCATCTCGCCGCCCATCTCATCAATGATGTATCGGGCTGCCTCGTCCACACCGAAATTTGGGGTGATGGCAGGCTCATCCCAGTTTCCGTGAATGGTGGTCTGGCGGGTCTCCCCAATGGATCGCTTCCAGTCAAACAGGTTGGAAACGATGCCGCCGGGATAACGAATGGAACCGAACTGTGCAGAGTCTGAGAGAGCCTGGAACTCGGGATAGAGCCGGCCATTTTCCGTATCCCAAGAGCCGTATCCGTCCATGTGATAGCGGTGGTTGACACCGAACATATACTCGGGGATCTGGCGCACCACCTCATTGGGGTCGATGCGGATGCCCACAGGCAGGGCGTTCACCGCCTGCTCATAGGCCTGAATGGCGGCGACGAGGGCCGTGTAAGCCGCCTGAACTTCCTCATAGGTGCTGTTCGGATCGAGAGCCTTGGCAGATGCCAGCGCAGATGCCAGCGACTGGGCAATCTCTCCGTCCCGATCCAGTGCCCCCTCATCCAGCAGCGCCTGGGCGGCGGTGATGCTGCTTTGCATCTGCTGGTACACCAGGGCTGCCCTGTGCTCGGCATACAGGGCCTGCACCAGGCCCTCGTCTGCGGCCTTGTTGTAGATGCGGATGCTGTCCATATCACCGGTAAAGGAATAGCCGGTGTTGGGATTCTTGTGGCAGCCGAACTGGAGGTCGGTGACGGCATTCACCAAACTGCTCACGGCGATGTCCTGATCTATGACAGCTTCCCCATTGAGGTACACCTTGAATCCATTTTCCGTTCCAGAGGTGTTTTCCCCGGTGATGACAACGTGGTTCCAAGCGTCATAATCTATGGTATCTTGGGCCAGAATGTCCGCCCCGCCCACAAACGTGCCCAGGCTCTTGTTCTTGGCCAGCAGCACCGACCTGCCGTTGCCAGTCTGCTGTACCACATTGATGCTGGTGTTGCTGGTGGGGGAGTCGGCGGCAAACTTCACCCACAGCGAAATGGTGTAGTTCTGGGCGCTATTGAGGATCTGGGAAATCTTCATGTAACTCTCGGCCTGTTGTCCCTCAAAGTGCAGTCCAGCGCCGGAAATTCCCGTACCCTCGGTGATACTCGTGCTGTTTGCCGAGGCCAGGGAGCCCAGCACACCGTTAAACTTCTCCCCGGTGGCAGCCAGATTCTCCACACTGCGCTGGCTGAGGTTCAGTGTGCCGCCATCAAAGCTATACCAAGCCTGCAACTGATCCTCCAGCACATCTTCCCCGGCGGTATTGCCCCGGGCCATGGGCACCATGGAGATCATCAGTGCCACACTGGCGGCAATGGCACCTGCTCTGGTGATGCCACGCCTTGCTCTTCTCTGCTTCTGATCCATGTTCTACCTCCCTATCTTCTTTTGTTTTTATGACAAAATTTAGTCGCCAACGTCAGTCCATACTATCACGCGCTTACGTTACACACAATACCATATTTTCATTCTATCATTTTCTTGTCTCTTTGCACAAAAAGATACGCAGGATCTTAGGCTTTCCACCTAAGGCTCCTGCGTATCTTCTGTTATGGAATGGGTAACCCCATTTACACCTGAATGATTCGGTGACAGTTTTCCGCCAACCTTGGCTCGTGGGCCACCAGAATTACCGGCTTGCCCAACTCCTTCAACCGCTGTAGGATGCGCTGGGCCCGCTGAGCGTCCACCCCGGTGAAGGGCTCGTCCAGCAGCAGCACCTCCCGCCCCAGAGCCAGACACCGGCCCAGGGCCAGCCGCCGGGCCATGCCCCCAGACAATGCGGCGGGGAAAGCCCCCTCCTCCCCCTCCAATTCCACCAGGGAGAGCCATTCCTCAGGAGGTGTGGCGGCGTGGCGGGGAGCCACATCGGTGAGGTGCTGGGCCACCGTGCGCCAGGGCAGCAGCCGGTTTTCCTGGAAGAGAAAGGCGGTCTGCTCCGGGTTCAACCCGGTGACTTGTCCTTGGGTGGGGGCCATCAGCCCCCCCAACACCCGCAGCAGGGTGGTTTTTCCGCACCCGGAGGGGCCAACCAAGGCGGTAATCCCGTCCAAGGGGATGGTGAGACTCACATCATCCAGGGCCACCTTGTCTCCATAGGAAACCGTGAGATGTTCCACCTGAATCATACCGTCCCCTCCTTTTTGGGCTTGAGCCACAGCCCCAGCAATCCCTCCAACACCAGAGAGAGCACCACAATCACCGCCGTCCAGGCGAACAGCTCCGGGGTCTCCAGAGCCTGTCGGGCCTGCTGGATGCTGGAGCCAATGGCCCATTTTGGGGGGCATAGCACCTCAGCAGCCACCCCAGACTTCCAGGCCAGGCCGAAGCCGTTGAGCAGCGCGGCGGTGAAATGGGGCCGTAGAGAGGGCAGGTAGATCAGGCGCAGGGTCTTGAGCAGAGAAAAGCCATAGGCCCGGGCCATTTCCAACAGCTGCCCATCCACCGCCTTGAGCCCCGCCGTCAGGCTTCCCCACACCACAGGCAGCACCATCATCCCTGCAATGAGCCCGGGAATGTTGGTGCGGGTCACCCACAGGTACACCAATAAGATAAAAGACACCACCGGCGTGGCCCGCAGCACCCGGATGGCGGGGGAAAACACCCAGTCCGCCCAGGTGCAAAAGTGGGTGAGAAAGGCCAACGCCGTGCCCAGCACCACCCCGCCCACCAGGCCGGATATGACGCGCAGCAAGGTATACCCAGCGGAGAGCCAAAACGCCCCGGTGCCGGACAACTCCACCAGACACCGTGCCACGGAGGCCGGGGCAGGCAGCAGCAATTCCCGTCCCACCCAGCCAGACGCAAGCTGCCATACCCCCAGCCAGACGACCAGGGGTACGGCAATGCGCAAGATAGGTTTTACGGAAGATTTAGGGGACATAGTAGATGCCGTCATCCGGTACCGCTCCGCCCACAGAGGTAGGATCAATGGAATCCAGCACCTCATAGTAGCCGTTGATGGCAGGCTTCATGTCGGCCCCGGACACAAACACCAGATTGCACTGGGGAATGGCCTGCTGGGCAATGGCGGCGGAAGGGGCAATGCCGAAGTCTGCCACCAGCTGTCCCGCCTCCTGGGCGTTGTCCTTGACGTAGTTCACCGAGGCCTCATACTCCTTCAGGAAGGCATCCACGGCCTGGGGGTGCTCCTCCACAAAGTCGGCGCGGGCCACCACCGCGGACATGATGAGCTGGCTGCCGTTGTCCAGGTCATTCCAGGCGCGGGTGAGGTCGATGGCATCCCGCACGCTGCCCTTGCTCTGGGCAATGGCGGCAGTGGCGGCAGGCACGGGGAGCATGGCGGTCTCAATCTCGCCAGAAATCAGCTTGGCACTGATTTCGGTGGGGTCGGCAAAGACAATCTCCACATCCTGGTCGGGATTCAGGCCGTTTTCGGTGAGCAGGTGGCGGAGAATGTACTCCGGGTTGGCTCCCTGTCCGGTGGCATAGATGGTCTTGCCCTTCAAATCGGCCATGGACTGGATGGCGGTGCCCCCATTGCTCTCCAGAATGTGGAGCACGCCCTGGGTGCCCAGCGCCAGAATGCGGATGTCACCCTCGGTCTTGTTGTACAGGTTGGCCGCCACGTTGGAGGCCACCATGGCAATGTCGTACTCCCCATCGGCGGCGGTGAGGCCCGCCACCAGTTCGTTGTTGTCGCTGGCAATGGTGTACTTATAGTCGTTGACGGTCTCGCCCTTATCGCTGTCCGAGAGCAGCTTGGCCGCTCCGATGCCGGTGGGGCCGGAGAGTACCGCCAGGCGCACCGTCTCCCCCTGGAACACTTCCTCCGTGGTCTGTGCGCTGGGGGTGGCCTCCGAAGAGGTCTTGGGGTTGGCCGCAGAGCAGCCCATCAGCCCCACGGACAGGGCCACAGCCATGAGCATGGCAATCACATTTCTACGTTTCATTGGGTTTCTTCCTTTCCTGGTCATAGGTTTGCGTATTCCCTTAGACGGAGGGCACCCGTAATGTGGATGGTCTTTCCGTCCCGGGAGATGAGCCCCTCCTCTTCCAGCGCCTCAAAGGCCCGGTAGAGGGTGGCGCGCCCCACGGCAATGCGCTGGCACAGCTGGGTGGCGGACAGGGTGACGTTGCCCCCCTGGTCCTGCGCCGTAAGCAGGTATTGGGCCAGACGGATTTGGGAACGGCTGGCACACAGGGTGTCCAGCCGCCGGCTGAGAAACTGGATGCGCCCGGAGAGATACATGACATAGTTCTCCGCAAAGGCTCCGCTGGTGTGCAGCAGCTTCCGCACCTGCTCCTGGCCAATGAGCAACACCGTACAGGCAGTGAGGGCTGTCAGCGTGGTGGGATAACGCTGGGTCGTCTGAAACAGCGCAGCCGCCCCAAACACATCCCCCTGCTCCAGCACCGACATGAGCATCTGCTCCCGGCGCACCTGCACCCGACCCCGCAGCAGCACACCCAGACAGCGGCGGAATTGCTGGGGCTGGTAGATGGTCTCCCCTTTGGCAATGTCCAGCCGGTGGGCCTGCTCCCGCACTTCCTCCAAAATCGGAGCTTCCACCCCGGCAAACAGAGGATGGGTTTCCATATTTTCCATATCTCCACCCCAATACTGTCTCATTCGAGACAGTATATTACCCTGTCTCCAGGAACTTGTCAAGGGAATCCCAAAAAAGGAGATGCAGCCCCCCGCTGCATCTCCCAAACACCTGTTAAAAGGACACCAGAGGTGCGTCCCCTGTGTCCTCTCCCGGCTCAATGGCCCGGATCACCACCTCGTAGCCGTAGCTGTCGTTGACCTGTACCGTCACCCGGTCCCCCACCCGGCGGCCCAGCACCGCCCGGCCCACCGGGGACTCCTTGCTCACCAGTCCCTTGAGGGCATCCTGGCGCATGGTGGTGACAATCTGAATGATCATCTCCTCCTCGTCCTCTTCCACATAGAGGGTCACTTTGTCATACAACCCCACCGTGCCCTCTTGGGAGTGTTCCGAGATGATGGTGGCGGTACGGATCACGTTTTCCAGATAGCGGCACCGGCTGTCGTTGCGGTTTTTCTCCTGCTTGGCGGCCTTGTATTCAAAATTCTCGCTGAGGTCCCCAAAGGCCCGGGCCTCCTTCACCGCCTCGATGAGTTGGGGCCGCAGCACAAAACGCCGGTGGTGCAGCTCCTCCCGCATCAGTTCAATATCCTTCTTGGTCAGTTCCTTTCCCATGGCTGTGCGCCTCCTTTTCTCTCCAGTTTCCCACAGGGAGAGTGTGCCGTCAAGAAGATTTTTTCATTTTTTAAAATTAACCCTTGACACCACCCCTGTGGCGTGGTATTATAATTCTTGCCCACGGGCCGGAGTGGCGGAATTGGCAGACGCCCGGGACTTAAAATCCCGTGGGAGAAATCCCGTGCCGGTTCGATCCCGGTCTCCGGCACCACAAGTTTATATCGCGGGGTAGAGCAG
>CALXDO010000105.1 GCA_944387075.1 uncultured Oscillospiraceae bacterium
AGCTACTCAGCCAACAGCAGCTGGATGTGGATTTATACATTTTGGGCAGCACTCGCGAGGAAGTCGGAGGCGCTGGGGCTATCGTGGCCACGCATGCAATCCAACCAGACTTTTGTGTGGCTGTGGATGTCACCCATGGAGCTACCCCAGATAGCGGAAAGGACCGGGCCTATGGGTTGGGCGGCGGTCCGGCGGTTGGGATTGGCCCAAACATGACTCGATGGATGAGTCGACGACTGCTGGTCAAAGCAGAAGAACAGAATATTCCCGTTCAAAAAGAAGTGATGGGCGGAGACACCGGAACCAATGCTTGGGGCATGCAAATTTGCAACGAAGGCATTGCCACTGCCGTGCTCTCCCTGCCCCTTCGGTATATGCACACCCCGGTAGAAGTGGTGGATCTGAAAGATTTGGAGCAGACAGCGCAGCTGTTGGCTGCATTTGTCCAGCACTTGGGAGAGGAGGGGACGCCGGTATGATAGAGAGATTGAAACAGCTGTGCTCCCTTTCTGGCGTATCTTCCTTTGAGGATGCCGTGCGGGACTATCTGCTCCAGCAGGCAGCGCCCCATGTGGATGCCACGAGGGTGGATGCCATGGGTAATCTGATTCTCCTGAAAAAAGGGACCAAACCCACCGGAAATAAACTCATGCTCTGTGCTCACATGGATGAGGTGGGGCTGATGGTGCGTTCCATCACCGAGGACGGATATTTGAAATTCGTCTGTGTCGGAGGCATTGACCGCAGAGTTCTGCTGGGCAAACAGGTTCGGATTGGGGAAAAAGCCGTTCCAGGTGTCATTGGTCTGAAGGCCATTCACATGACCACAGCAGAAGAACGAAAAAAAGTCCCCAAGCTGGAGGATTACTACATTGACATTGGCGCAGACAGCCGCGAAGAGGCAGAAACGCTGGTGGAACTGGGAGACCCATGTGTGTTTGTCAGTGATTGCGTAGAGTTTGGGGATGGATTCCTCAAAGCCAAGGCACTGGATGACCGTGTGGGCTGCGCCATGTTGCTGGAGCTCCTGCGTCGGGAACTTCCCATGGATGTGACCTTTGTGTTCACTGTCCAAGAGGAGGTGGGTACTCGAGGTGCCTTTGGGGCCGCCTTCTCCGTCACGCCAGAGATCGCTTTGGTGGTGGAAGGAACCACAGCAGCGGACGCCCCCACCCAAGATCCCCAGGCCCAGATCTGTTGGCCTGGAAAAGGTCCAGTGCTGTCTTGGATGGACGGTGGTACCATTTATGATCGTCCGCTGTTTGAAACCCTGCGGCGACTGGCCACGGAGCACCAGATTCCTTGGCAGTTGAAGCATGGTGTGGTAGGAAGTACCGATACCAAGGCCATTCAGCGCATGAAATCAGGCGTGCGTGTGGCTGGTTTATCTGCGCCGGTGCGCTATGTCCACGCCCCCAGCAGTGCGGTGAAAATTCGGGACGTGGAGCAGGTGTTGGAGCTTCTCTGGCTGTTTGTACAAGCCGTGGCCCAAGAGAGCTGATAGAAGGAGCTGGATGCGAATATGATACAGACTTTGACAACGCTGTGTATGGCCTTTGGGCCCTCCGGGGCTGAGACTTCGGTGGCAGAGGTGATCGAAGAGATGGCCCGCCCCTTTGTGGACGAGATCACCCGAGACACCATGGGAAATCTCATCTGTCATAAGAAGGGCCCCGGGCCTCGGTTGATGTTTTCCGCCCATATGGACAGCATTGGGCTGGTGGTAACTCATGTGGAGGAAAAGGGATTCCTCCGCATTGGAGCGGTCGGCGGGGTCAACCCGGATGCCGTAGTAAACACCCCCATTCGATTTCAAAATGGCACCTGTGGGGTAATTGCAGCCCAGGTAGGTTCGACCCCTGAAAAGCGTACCGTGGCCGATCTGTACCTGGACATTGGTGCCACCTCCCAAGAGGAAGCGGAACAGCTGGTGCAGATTGGGGACGTAGCCGTGTACAACACCCCAGTGATGCAAGTGCAAAACATGCTGGTCGGCCCCTATATGGACAACCGGATTTCCTGCTTGGTTCTGCTGCGGGCCATGGAGCAACTGCAGGATTGCCCCAACGATGTGTTTTTCGTATTCTCCACCCAGGAGGAGGTGGGACTGCGCGGAGCCAAAACCGCTGCATGGTCCATTGATCCTCAATACGGGATCGCGGTGGATGTCACCGCCGAGGATGGGCTATCGGGAGCCAAACACACCGCCAGCAGCTTCGCTGGGAAAGGGGCTGCGGTGAAGGTCATGGATCGCTCGGTGATCTGTCACCCGAAAATGGTGAAGCTTCTCATGGAGTTGGCTCAAGAGCAGAATATTCCCGCCCAGCGGGATGTGATTCAAGCTGGTGGTACCGATGCTGGTGTCATTCACCAAAGCCGCAATGGGGTGTGCACTGGAGGGATTTCCATTCCCTGCCGCTATATCCATACCCCCTGTGAAATGGTCTGTGTCAGCGATGTGCAGGCCTGTGTGGATTTAGTCGTTGCATTGGCCAAAACAAAGCTAGAGAAAGAGTGTTAAGAAATATGTCTTTACAGTTTTCGGATGAGTTGCGTACCTTGGCCCAGCGGGCAGAGGAGACGTTAAAGGAGCAATTTGCCCACATCGACGCGGTGGCAGAGGCCAACACCCTGCGGGTTCTGGATGCCTTCCGGCAGTTCCGGGTGGCGGAGAGCTACTTCGCTGGTACGACCGGGTATGGCTACGACGATTTGGGTCGGGATAAGCTGGATGAAATCTATGCCCACCTGTTTGGAACCGAGGACGCTCTGGTGCGCATCGGGTTTGTCAATGGCACACACGCCATCTCTGCGGCCTTGTTTGGTTGCCTGCGTCCTGGCGATGTCCTGGTATCCGCCGTGGGTGCGCCCTATGATACGCTTCTGGGCGTCATTGGGGTAACGGATAAGGGTACAGGCTCTTTGAAGGATTTCGGTGTCTCCTACCGTCAAGTGGACCTTACCCCGGAGAACACCCCGGATTTGGAAGGGCTGGCTCAGACTGTGGCAGACCCCCAGGTAAAAGCGGTGCTGATTCAGCGTTCCAAGGGATATTCCACCCGGGCCTCGCTGTCCGTGGACGAGATTGGCGCCATGTGTGAGGTCATCCGCCGCCACAACCCCAATGCCGCCATTTTGGTGGACAACTGCTATGGAGAGTTTGTGGAGGAGAAAGAACCCACCCATGTGGGGGCTGACTTGGTGGTAGGCTCTCTCATCAAAAATCCCGGCGGCGGGTTAGCCCCCACTGGAGCCTATTTGGCGGGCCGTCACGATCTGATCGAGGGGGCTGCCATGCGCCTGACTTGCCCAGGCATTGGCAAAGAATGCGGCTCCACGCTGGGGAATAACCGTCTACTCTATCAGGGTCTGTTTCTAGCTCCTCATACGGTGGCACAGGCTCTAAAGACTGCGGTATTTGGAGCTGCGCTCATGGAGCAGATGGGCTATGCCACAGAGCCACACTCCTTGGCCCCTCGCCATGACATCATTCAGATGATCCATTTAGGTAACGGAGAAGGGGTTAAGGCTTTTTGCCGGGGCATCCAGTCCGGAGCCCCTGTGGACTCCTATGTCACTCCGGAGCCCTGGGACATGCCTGGTTACGACTGCCAGGTGATTATGGCCGCCGGGGCCTTCATCCAGGGGGCCTCCATTGAGTTGTCCGCCGATGCACCCATGCGAGAGCCCTATACCGTGTACCTCCAGGGTGGTCTCACCTATGAGTCCGGAAAAGCGGGCCTGATGCTGGCTGCCCAAGAATTATTGGGACGCTGAATGAGTCAAGCCCCCGGGATCATACAATGACCCCGGGGGTGATCCCGTGTCGGTACCATTGCGATGTCGCTGGAAACGATGGAAACAACATCCTGCACATATTGCGCTGCCCATCCTGGTGGCGATACTTTTGATATGGCTTCTATTTACATTCTTCTCCAATCATCTGCGGCCAGTGGTGGAGACGGTGGCAAAAAGTGAAGCGACCAATTTCGTCTCCGTGACGGTGTCGAATGTGGTGGAGCAGTGTATGAGCCAACAGGGTGTGGAATACTACGACTTGATGGAAATTCATCACCAGGAATCGGATGGCCTTACCACCGTCACTGGACGTACCACAGCCATCAACCAGCTGAGAAATCAAATCACCCAGTCCCTGGTTCAACAATTGGAGAACGTGGATGCAGAACAGTTGGGTGTGCCTCTGGGAAACTTAACTGGTTGGATGCTTTTTTCCGGACTAGGCCCCAAACTGCGGGTTTCCATTGACTCGGTGGGAGATGTGGTCACGGAGATACGCAATCAATTTGACAGTGCGGGCATTAATCAAACCCATCATCAGGTGCTCATGGACATTTCCGTGACCGTACACCTGTTTATTCCTGGTGAAATTACTTCTGTTACGGTGGATACTACCGTCTGTCTGGCGGAAACTGTGTTCATCGGTACTGTACCGAACAGCTATCTGCAAGCCGGATAACACAACACAAAGGAGATCAACGGATATGGATTCCTTGCAGCAAATTCAAAAGCTTCGTCAGGAACTGAACCAACACAACTACCAGTACCATGTCTTGGACCAACCCACTATCTCCGATTTCGAATATGATCGCATGCTGCGACAGTTGGAGGAATTGGAACAAGCGCACCCAGAGTGGATCACTCCGGACTCGCCAACCCAGCGGGTGGGGGGCAAAGCTTTGGACAGCTTTGCCCAGGTTACCCATCGGGTACCACTCCAGTCTCTACAGGATGTCTTCTCTCCGGAGGAGCTTATGGACTTTCACCACCGCATTTCACAAGACCAAACGGTGGAATACCTGCTGGAGCCCAAGGTAGACGGACTGTCCGTGGCCTTGGAGTATGAAAATGGGGTATTCGTCCGTGGTGCTACCCGTGGCGATGGGATGGTGGGGGAGGATGTGACCGAGAACTTGCGTACCATTCGTTCCATCCCCATGGTGTTAGAAGGAGCTCCGGAATCCCTCATTGTCCGAGGCGAGGTGTATATGCCACGCAAGACCTTTGAGCGTCTGAACCAGGAAAGAGAACTGCGGGGAGAATCCCTATTTGCCAATCCACGCAACGCAGCCGCTGGTTCCATGCGCCAGTTGGATCCAAAAGTGGCTGCCTCCCGAGGGTTGGATATTCTGATTTTCAACATTCAAGATGTAAGGGGAATCTCCTTTACAACAGATAGTGAGAGTTTGGACTATTTGCGTGGGCTTCGCTTCAAAGTCATTGATTACTTCAAGTCTTCAAACATGGAGGAAATTCAGAGAAAAATCCAGCAGTTAGGGGACCAACGGGAGAAATATCCCTTTGACATTGATGGGGCTGTTGTAAAGGTAAATAACTTGACTGACCGCATCTCCCTAGGAGAAACGGCAAAATTCCCTCGTTGGGCAGCTGCCTACAAGTACCCGCCGGAGCAAAAGGAAAGCGTGGTGCGGGACATTGTGGTGCAGGTGGGACGCACCGGTGTACTCACGCCCAAGGCCGTAGTAGACCCAGTTCGCCTGGCTGGAACTACTGTCACCAATGCCACCCTTCACAACCAGGATTTCATTGCTGAGAAGGACATCCGTATTGGGGACACTGTGGTGGTGCAGAAGGCGGGAGAGATTATTCCCGAAATTGTATCGGTGGTCACCTCCAAGCGTCCGCCCAACACCGTGCCTTATCAGCTGCCCCAGCAGTGCCCGGTATGCGGAGCCCCGGTGGTGCGAGATGAGGACGGCGCTCATGTGCGATGCACGGGGGCAGAATGCCCCGCTCAGTTGCTGCGCAACCTCACTCATTTTGCCAGCCGTGACGCTATGGACATTGAGGGGCTTGGCCCTGCTGTAATTGAGGGCTTGGTGCAGGCGGGTCTAGTGCACACGCCTGCTGACCTATATGGTCTGAAGCAGGATGAGGTGGCATCTCTGGAGCGTATGGGCCAGAAATCGGCGGAAAATCTTCTCGCTGCCATTGAGCGCTCCAAGAGTAATGATCTGTCCAAGCTTCTCTTTGCCTTTGGCATCCGCCAGGTAGGGCAGAAGGCGGCCAAAATTCTTGCTGCTCGCTTTGGATCGCTGGAAGCTCTGGCTCAGGCCGGGGTAGAGGAGTTGACTGCCATTGACGACATTGGCCCCATTACCGCCCAGTATCTCACTGAGTGGTTTGCATCCCCTCAGAGTCAGCACCTGATGCACAGTCTCGCGCAAGCCGGTGTAAACACCTTGAGCACCGCCGCTCCGGTGGGAGATCGGCTGGCTGGATTGACCTTCGTACTGACAGGGGAGCTGACCCACCATTCCCGTAAGGAAGCAGGGGCCATGTTGGAAGCACTGGGGGCCAAGGTGTCCGGCTCTGTATCCAAAAAGACCAGCTGTGTCATCGCTGGGGAGGCCGCTGGCTCGAAATTGCGGAAGGCCAACGAATTGGGGGTTCCTGTGTTGGATGAGGAGCAATTCCTCCAGCTGGTCAGTGAGGATGTCCAACAGTATCAACCTATCTTGGCATCCATCACCGCCGAGAAATAGAAAACGAGGTAAGATGACCATGAAACGCAAACTTGCCCAGCGCATGGAAGAATTCCAGCCTGGTATTTTCAATGTATTGGACGACCGCCGCCAGCAGCGTCTGGCGCAAGGACTTCCTGTGTATAATCTGTCCATTGGAACGCCCGATTTTCTCCCAGAGCCTCATGTGGTGCAGGCTCTGGCTCAGGCGGCCTCCGATCCGGCCAACTACCGCTATTCCCTCACAGAAGTGCCCCAGTTGATAGAGGCGGTACAGCAGTGGTATCAACGCCGATATGGAGTGCGCTTGGATGCGGAGGAGCTGATGAGCGTGTACGGCTCTCAGGAGGGACTGACTCACATCGGATGGGCCTTGTGTGACCCCGGAGATGTGGTGCTGGTTCCAGACCCTGGCTATCCCATCTTTGAAGTGGGGCCGGCGTTATGTGGAGCCAAGATTGTTCACTACCCCTTATTGGAGGAGAGGGGTTATCTTCCGGATTTGGATGCCATTGACCTGGCCCTGGCACAAAAGGCTAAGTTGATGGTGGTGTCCTATCCTGCAAACCCAGTATGTGTCACTGCCCCGGATGAGTTTTACCACAAATTGATTTCCTTTGCCAAGGCCTATGATATTACCATTCTCCATGACAATGCCTATTCTGACATCATCTTCGATGGACGGAAGGGAAAGTCTTTTCTGGCCTATGAGGGAGCCAAGGAAGTGGGGGTGGAGTATAACTCTCTGTCCAAGACCTACAACCTGACAGGGGCGCGCATTTCCTTCGTGTTGGGCAACCGGGAGATCATTCAGACCTTCCGGCGTTTGCGGTCTCAGATCGACTATGGAATTTTCCTTCCCGTGCAACATGCCGCGATTGCCGCCCTCAACGGTCCTCAGGAAAGCGTGGAGCGCAACCGGGCAGAATATCAGGCCCGCCGGGATGCGCTGTGCGGTGGATTCCGGTCCATCGGGTGGAAGGTTCCGGACAGCCAAGGCAGCATGTTTGTATGGGCCCCGTTGCCCGAGGGGTATCACAACTCCATAGACTTCTGCTTTGAACTGCTGGAACGCACGGGGCTTCTGTGTACGCCAGGTTCTGCATTTGGTTCTTTGGGAGAGGGACATGTGCGCTTTGCGCTGGTGCAGCCTGTGGAGGAGATGAAGAAAATTGTGGCCGCTGTGGCCTCTAGTGGGATGATTGGACATGAAGCATAAATTTACTTATCTTTGCATGGCGTTCCTGTTTTTCCTTCAGCTGACAGGCTGCTCTGCTGTAGTCGATGATCTGTTGACGACCTCTACGCCACATGTAACCACGTCTCAGGAGACGTATGACCTGGATACCATTCCGCCCTATGACCAGCAGCCTTATGTGGTTTTGCAGGACAACATCCCCGGGTTTGAAGCGTCGGATATGACCACTGAGGCCTTTGAAACCTATTCTCCATTGGACGACTTGGAGCGATGTGGCGTGGCCTATGCCAACATCTGTACAGAACTGATGCCCACCGAAGAACGAGGGGAAATTGGCCAAATAAAGCCATCCGGCTGGCATACGGTTACCTATGATGTGGTGGATGGACGGTATTTGTACAATCGGTGTCATCTCATTGGATTTCAGCTGGCTGGGGAAAATGCCAACAAAGAAAACCTCATTACTGGAACGCGTTACCTCAATGTAGATGGGATGCTGCCCTTTGAAAATCAAGTAGCAGACTATGTGAAGCAAACGGACAACCATGTGCTCTATCGGGTTACTCCTGTGTTCCAAGGGGACAACTTGGTGGCTTCTGGAGTCCAGATGGAGGCCTATTCGGTGGAGGACGGTGGAGAAGGGGTCTGCTTCAATGTCTATGTTTACAATGTACAGCCTGGCGTGGTGATTGACTATAAGACCGGGGATAGCTGGCTGGAAGAAACCGTCACACCTTCCGCAGAAGCCTCTTCTCAGTATGTTCTGAACGCAAGCTCCAAGAAGTTCCATTTACCTGGTTGCTCCGGCGTTGCCAGCATCAAAGGGGAAAATCGTCAGGACTATCAGGGAAGCCGAGAGGCATTGGTGGAAGAAGGATATTCTCCTTGCGGCATCTGTCATCCATGATTTGAGTCATGATCGGAGTCTGACATGTCACTGAAACAGTTTTTGAATACTTATCAACTCACCCTAAATCAGCAGCAGCAACAGGCCGTCCAGACTATAGACGGCCCAGTGCTGCTGTTGGCAGTTCCGGGAAGCGGTAAGACCACCGTGTTGGTCAGCCGCGTTGGATATATGGTTTTAAGTCGTAGAATCCCACCAGAATCCATTCTCACCATGACCTATACCATCTCTGCGTCACAGGATATGCGACGGCGCTTTGCCGCTCTGTTTGGGACCGAAGCTGCACAGCGGCTGGAGTTTCGCACCATCAATGGTGTGTGCAGTCGAATTATATCCTGTTATGAGCGTATGACAGGCCGGAAGGCCTATGCACTGATGGAGAACGGGGGAGAACAGAGTGCGCTTATATCCAACCTCTATCATCAAATGACCCAGGAGTATGCCACAGAGAGCACCATCAAGGCCATACAAACAGCCATCACATACGTGAAAAATCAAATGCTCCGGGAGGATGAGCTGGAACAAGTGGAAGTAGATGGGGTGGAGTTTCCCGCCATCTATCGAGCCTATGTGCAGGCTTTGCAGCAGCAACAGAAGATGGACTACGACGACCAAATGGTGTACGCCTATAAAATTCTCCGACTATGCCCCCCGGTGCTCCATCATTTTCAACAGCGGTATCAGTACTTCTGCGTGGATGAAGCTCAAGACACCTCTAAGATCCAACACGCCATCATTGGTCTTTTGGCGCAGAAAAGTCAGAATTTATTTTTGGTAGGGGATGAGGATCAGAGCATCTATGGCTTTCGAGCAGCGTATCCCCAGGCATTACTACAATTTCAGAGTACCTATCCAAACGCAAAGGTACTGTACATGGAGACCAACTACCGCTCTACCCAGGAAATTGTCACCGCAGCACAGCGTTTCATCGAACAAAATACCAATCGACACCCCAAAAAAATGATTTCTACAGGACGCCAGGGCCCGAATATTCGACAAGTAAGAGTGAAAGAGCGCAAGAACCAGTATTCCTATTTGGTAAAGATGGCTATGACATCAAATACCCCCATTGCCATTCTGTACAGAGACAATGACTGTGCCATCCCGCTGATTGACCTCTTTGAACGACATGGAATTGAGTACTACTGCCGCCAGGTTGATTGTGGGTTCTTTACTCATCGGGTGGTACGAGATATCTGCCACATCATCCGTTTTGCTATGGACCCTTACGATGGCGTGCTGTTTCTGGATATTTACTATAAGTTGAATGCAGGTATTAGTCGAGTGGCAGCGGTAGAAGCCATCAATCGATGTCAAGGTGAGGGGCTCACCATCTTAGAATTTCTCTCCCAGTGCTCCATGCTCTCTTCCTGGTCCAGAAAGCAATGTGCAGCCCTCCAAACCCACTTCAATCGTTTGTTATATCAGCCGGCTAATCAGGCGATATACCGTATTGTACACTATATGGGGTATGGAAAATATCAAGAGGAGCGTGGGGGAGATCTCCGAAAGGCAGAAATCCTAGAGGCACTTGGAACGTATGAGAAAACGCCGCAGAATCTTTTGGAACGACTGAGAACTCTATATCGTCTGATGCGAGAGGGTCGAAGGGCAGGGGGGAGCTCCGTTGTTCTGTCTACCATACACTCCAGTAAGGGGCTGGAGTATTCCCATGTAATTCTTATGGATGTGGTGGACGGAATTCTCCCAAAGGTATCCAAAGCTGCGCAGGGGGAAGAGAACTTTGAAGCCTATCAAGAAGAACGTCGCCTCTTTTACGTTGCCATGACCCGGGCCAAAGATGTATTATGGGTCCTGTCATTTCAAAAGGATGATGCAACCTCCAGTTTTGTACAAGAGGTATTCCCTCAACAGCCACAAAGGACAAGAGAGAACACTACCGATGCAACGGAACTTTCACCTAGTGCGATGGTTCGGCATAAGACCTACGGACAGGGGGTCATTGTCAACCGTGTAGGAGACATCATCACAATTTCATTTGCATCCGTGGGAGAGAAAAAATTTTCTCTGTCTACTGCTGTAAAAAATCACCTGCTCAAACCGTATGAAAAGGCTGTCCAGAGATAATCTGGACAGCCTTTTCCAATAAAAAGATCTCCGTCCTACGGTGGACCGAAGGGCAGAGGATCTCTATGAGAATCATCTCACAAAATACACATTCTTTTTTGGAAGTACAAAGGAATTTTTATCCTACCAGCTTCTTGAACTCATCGGCCACGAACTGAACATTAGGCCCAATGATGACCTGAACAGAGGTTTTGCTGGGACAAACAACACCAGCGGCGCCTGCAACCATAATGATCTTCTCATTGACCACAGCGGAGTCCTTAACCTCCAGGCGCAGTCTTGTGATACAGTTATCCACGGAAATCACATTGGAAGCACCACCGACACCTTCCAGAATCTGCTTGGCAATGGCGGTATAATCATCATTGGCCAGAGCAGCATCCTGCCCGTTCTCAGCGTCGTCGTGCTCATGATTCAGGCCGAGACGTTGTAAAAAACGCTTCATAAAATGATATCCTCCCTCAATAGATGTATGGCTTAGAACATCCAACCCTATTTGTGGGTGGCCGCCGACCACGGCGGCCACCCGGATGCACCCCAGAAGAACACAGAAGTGCGAAGAAATGATGCCTTACAGGTTGGCCTTCAGGAATGCCTCCATTCCAGCGGCAGCAGCAGCCTCATCACCGCCCTCGCAGGTAATCGTGACAGTGTGACCCTGCTTAGCACCCAGCTTCATCAGGCCCATGATGCGCTTGGCATCGGCGGTTTGACCGTTAACGGTGACCTTAATGTTACAGTCGGGATAAGCAGCAGCGGTCTTGGCCAGCTGGCCGGCGGGACGAGCGTGGATGCCCAGGGGATCTTGAATCACATAGGTAATGGTAGTCATTGGGGTTTGCCCTCACTTTCACAAACTTTTTTTCTTAATTCCAACACCCGGGTGGGGGAGACGGACAGCTCATCGTATCCCATGTCCAGGAATGTTTCGGTCAAAGATGGATCTGCGCCCAACTCGCCGCAGATTCCGCACCAAATGCCCTCTTTGTGCGCATTTTCGGCAATCATACGCAAAAGACGCATGATGGCCGGGTGATGGGTATCACTAAACTCCTCCAAGCTGGGGTTCTGACGGTCTACAGCCAGGGTATACTGGGTCAGATCATTGGTACCAACGCTGAAGAAGTCTACAACTTTCGCCAGCTCGTCACTGATGACAGCAGCAGCAGGAGTCTCAATCATAATGCCATGCTCCACATCGCCCACAGCAACACCCTGTTCCTCGAGTTCTTTGCGGAAAGCATCGCACATTTCACGCACACGCTTAACTTCCCATACAGAAGCGATCATGGGGAACATCACGCTGACGGGGCCATGTGCGCTGGCGCGATAGATGGCACGCATCTGAGTGCGGAACACATCGGGACGACGAATGCAGATACGAATGCCGCGCAGACCCAGAGCGGGATTTTCTTCGGTGTCCAGGTTAAAGTAGTCTGCCTGCTTGTCAGCACCGATGTCCAAGGTGCGAATGACCAAGGGACGACCCTCCAAACCCTCAACCACCTTACGGTAGGCCTGATACAGATCATCCTCGGTGGGGTAATCTTCACGGCCCAGGTAAAGGAACTCACTGCGCAGAAGGCCAACACCTTCTGCATCGCCCTTAATGACATGCTCCACGTCGGAGGGGTTGCCGATATTCGCATACAACTTGATCTTTTGACCGTTGCGTGTCACAGAAGGCTTGCCGCGATAGGCTTCCAGCTCCTGTTGACGACGAATCAACTTCTCACGCTTCTCGGTCATGGTTTTCATGGTTGCATCATCCGGCTGGATATAGTAGACACCCTCCAGGCAATCCACCACCATCATCTGTCCGTTGAGGGATTCATCCATGGCAATGTCGGCTTTCACCAGGGAAGGAATGCCCATGATACGGGCCAAGATAGCAGTGTGGCTGTTGGCGGAGCCCTGCTGGGTCACAAAGGCAAGGATCTTGTCCTTGGGCAGCTGAACTGTTTCAGAGGGAGTAAGATCCTCTGCCACCAGAATTCCAGGCTGGTCCATTTCAAAACCAGAACCGCCGCCGCAGAGAATGTTTACCACACGGGTGGAAACATCTCGCACGTCCACAGCACGAGCTTGCATGTAAGAGTCGTCCATGGCAGCAAACGCAGCAGCAAAATCCTCACCAGTCTGCTTGACTGCCTGGGCAGCACTCTGCCCGTTCTGAATCATATTCTGGATACTCTCCAGGTAATCCAGATCGTCCAGCATCATCATCTGGACATCCAAAATCATGGCCTGTTCTTCGCCCAACTCCTTGGTGGCGTGATCCACCAGATGCTGCAGCTGAGACACGGCCATCTCTTTGGCCTGATCAAACTTCTGCTGCTCTACAGCAGGATCGCCGCAGGAGACAGGCAGGGAAGCCTGCCCCTTTCGATAAAGATAAGCCGGTCCAATGGCCACACCAGCACATACCGGCAATCCGGAACCTTGCGTCATGTTCATCCTCCTCAGTATTTTTTATTATTTTTATTTTGCATTATTTCTTCAGGGTGATGAGAGGATCACCAGGCTGTACAGGGCCCGTGTGAACCTCCACCTGAGAAAAGCTGTCAGAGTTGCAAATTACGACAGGGGTAATGGTATCGTATCCATCTGCCTGAATGGCCTCGCGGTCAAAGGTAATGAGTAGCTGACCTTTCTTGACCTTGTCACCATTGGCGGCGTGGACGGTGTAGTGCGTTCCCTTCAAGTTCACAGTTTCCAGACCGACGTGGATGAGCACCTCAGCACCGTTGTCAGCCTGAAGGCTCACAGCATGACCAGTGTCAAACATCATCTCTACGGTGCCATCACAAGGGGCAACCACCTGAGTACCAGTGGGACGTACGGCTACACCCTTGCCCAAGATTTCTTCGCTGAAAGTAGGGTCGTTGACCTGGTTGATTGAAACGGCCTCACCTTCTGTAGGGGAGTAGATCCCCAGATCTTCCGTTTTTGCAGACTTGCCCAACAGCTTGTCAAACAGTCCCATTTCCATTCACTCCTTCTTTTGCTGTGTTTATACGATGTAAATGAACAGCCAAGTAGGCCTTTTGTTCCCTAGACAATTTGTTGCCGCAAGCTTCTTCCAACTCATTGGTCAATACTTCTGCCAGGTGATAGTCCTGGGGAAAAGCATCCAGAATCAAATCGGAGAATATAGTATCCTGTAAATGTGCGTTGCGAGGAGAATACAAATCCAATGCTAAAAATTTGAGATGAATGACGAACTCATCATAGTATAGGGTGGTTTGATCAATGTGAAAGTTCTCGTTAGATTCCAATGTATGCAGCATTTGGCCTAAGGCTTGTGTGACTTTCAGCGTGATTCCCAAAGACATCTCGTGTTCGGCATTTACCAAATGCAGAGCAATGGATGCGGCCTCATCCTGCGGAAGCGAGACATCGAATCGACGTTGGATTTCGGTCAACGCATGACAACCAATGTTGTACTCCTGGGGATAGAACAAGCGAACCTCAGTATGAAGAGCGTTGGTGAAGCCAAGGCCAGACTGCGCTCTGCGAATGGCAAAGCAAACATGATCACACAGGGTCAGATAGATTCCCTCATTCAAGGGGTGATCTAAAATCTGATTCGCATATTCCACCAACTCAGCACAAAACTCAATCTGTGGCTGAGGACAACGGGCCAACAGATCCTTTAACTGATCCAAATTATCTGGATTTGTGATGCTGAATACTTTCTCCACACGCGCTTGATCAATCAACTCACCCTGTTTGACACCGAAGCCAAGACCTCGTCCCATGACGATATGCTCTTGTTTGGCTTCGTCCAGGCAACTGACGATATTGTTGTTGATTATCTTAAGCACATGGAATACCACCGTAATTCCTCCTCTGAGTATGAATCGAAGGACGAAAAAGAGAAAAACCAGGTCTCACCCACAACAGAGAATTGGGCGCCGCCCAGACACTTTGCTCTGTGATCTCGTCAAGGTGAGTCCCGGTTTTGCCCGCTTCCGCGGTAACAATCCAAGCATCTGGATAAATACTATAAAATAAGCTGGAGTTTGTCAATAGTTTTTTAGGTAAAAACTATAATACCGGTCTCATTCACAAAATCACGTGTAAATTTTTGTTGATAATTACTTGTGTTTTTTTAAATTTCCCCATCTAAAATTCGACGCGCTTTGCGCACGACGGTCTCATCCGCATAAAAGTGCTGGTATTCGCTGGAAAAAGGAAGCCCCATGGGGACGCCTTCCCGCCGATACCGCATCCCGCTGTCTACCATGTGTTTCCCAGACATGTGGAACGAATTGATTCCGGTATGACGGTGAATCAAGGCGATGTTGTCAGGGGATACACCGCTGCCGGCCAAAAGGGTGATCCGATTATTGGCACGCTGATTGAGCAGGGCTAGGGTGTCCATGCCTTCCTCTGCTGTGGCGGCCTGTCCTGAAGTAAGAATGGTGTCAAACCCCAGGCGAATGGCTGTCTCCAGACCTCGCTGTGCATCCGCACAAACGTCATAAGCTCGGTGCAGGGTTTTACCCAGACTTCCAGCAGCCTGTACAAGTGTAGACAAGAAGGGAACATCCAAGGTGCCATCTGCTTGCAAAGCTCCAATCACCACTCCATCTACCCCCATAGAACGGCACATTTCCACTTCCTTGAGCAGGATTTCTTTTTCCGACGGGGTATAAAGAAAGTCCCCAAACCGAGGACGCAGCAGAACCCGGACAGGAATCCCCAACCGCTGCACTGCCTCAATGCAAAAAGGGCTTGGACTGGTGCCGCCAATGATCAAATTGCCGCACAGCTCCAAACGGGTCGCTCCACCAGCCACGGCCGCTTGAGCAGATTCCACACTGTCTACACAAATTTCTAGCGTCATATATCCTATCCTCCGAATGTATTGTCCTCTTTCTTTCTATCATAACGGAAATTAAGGTTCGGAGCAAGTCAATTCTAAAAAAACACCCCTTCAGCCTTTCATGAAAAGCTGAAGGGGTAGATGGATCTTATTTTAAGCCGAGAGGGGTAATGGCGCAGTAATCCTCAATGGTTCCACGGTTTTTGAAGCACTCCAGGATTTCCTTGCCCACAGGGTGGAGCTCTTCCACGTCAAAGGCTTCCAACTCTTTGGCAAAAAAGTCATAGAGAATTTGGGCACCTTTTTGGTAGCCCTCCATGCCCATCTGCTCTTGGGTTTCTGGGTGGAGGAAGGTGGTACGAATTTCCTGACCATCCACCTTCATCTCATTCATACAGTAACCCAGCAGCGCACAAGGAGCTGGGGTAAGGCGGTCCATTTTCATGTTGACACCACCACGGCGAGCCAAATACTCCCGAGCAATCCACTCAGCCGCAAAACCGATGCGGTATACACCGATATGTTGGTTGGGAATTAGCACATACTTGGTGTTTGGACAATTGAGAATCTGCTCCAACAGCAGGTTGGCCTGAACAACCTTTAAGCCAGTAGCAAATGGCCAATAGGAGCCCACACCCTCGCTGGCCAGGGGAGAGTTGCCGCTGATGCTGGGATTCTTAAAGCCACGGGGGGCTACCAGGCGCCACAGCCATGCCAGAGCAGGTGGAATAATGTGCATCAATCCCATAATGCCGTAGTCCGGATGAGCAGCTGTGGAGGGAGGCATACGGACACCAAAGCTGCGCACATCCACTTCCACTGGAGACTCGACAATGTTGTCTACCATCTGGCGGGGAATGATCACGCGGGGATTGGGGCAGGGCTTTCCATTGGAGTCCATGGTGTGATCCCAAATCAGGCAGGTGGCTCCGGGCACTCCATCAATGTTGAAGAACATCAGAGGTTTTTTGCTCTGAATGGTGATACGCTCGTACATGGGATCACTGCCATACTCAGTGATGCCGTCCACTCGGAGAAACCAGCCATCCTCGCCGTCGTACAGAGCCAGCTTTCCGCTCCCGCTCTGGAAGGAGGGGTGGCAGATGGCCATGTCATCTGTGACAGGATAAATGGTACAGGTGTCGCTCATATGCAGGTAGTCTTTTTCGCCGTTTTCCAGATTGGTGCCCAGCAACACACGACCATCAGAAACACGGTGCACGTCCTGAAGCAGCTCACTCTTACCGCCACCAGAGGCGCCCTCGTGCATCATGACCATTTCATTTTCGTAGGGGGTGACAATGCGGGCGGCAGAAGCATGGGCGGTCACCCAACCCTCCTGTTCGCCAATATCCAACAGCACACTGTAGATGCCTTTTTTGGCAGAGGGGCCGGGATAGAGGTTATAGGAGAACACTTCGTGGCGGCCATCCACGCGATTGTGCACACACACCTGTTTCCCGCCAAAGTGGGTGTGGCGGAAGGGAGGCGCGACATAGACAATCGCACGTGGCTTGAAGTTGTGGATGTCCTTGGCACTGACGAAGGCTTGCAGCTGGGAGAGCGCAAAGGCAAAGAAAGCGGCGTTTCGAGGGCAGACCAGCAACGCCTCATACCCATACTTTTTACCACCAGCCATAAAGGGAACCAAAATCAGTTCCTGACGAGCCAGCCACTTATAAGTTTCCACTTTCAGCTTTTCAAAATCATAGCCATACACATCTTTAAACCGTGGCTTATCCGTGGGATGGTCATCGCCAATGCGCATGCAGTCCGGGTCGCGGCGGCGCATGTAGTCTTCGGTAAAGTTCACAGCAGCACCATTTTTGCAGCGGGACACCACAGCCTCTTTCACCAATTCACCGTTAACCCTGTAGCAGACGTCCACTTGATTGGTATTGGTTCCGTTATTGCCAAAAATCAGGCCGTACAACATCTCTTCCGTCTTTGGAATAATAATGCTTGGGCTATTGTCCAAGATCTTTTCCAAGTCGGGGGGAAGGATGAATTCTTCCAACAATACATTCATAGACCAAAACCTCTTTTCCCTGACATAGTTTGAAAATTAACATTCTATATGTAGAGTATCAAACATGGCATTGACTTGTCAACCACTCTTTTCTTGCAAGATAAAAATTTTAACTTGCATTTTTCTCGAAATATCACTTTGGCTTTGAAGTAAATTCGATATACTCGACCCGAATTCGGAAAAACCAGTGTGGTATCACAACTTTTTATCTACAAAACAAAATTACACCATTTTTCTGGGAATTAGACCAATCACCGACACAATAATTTGACTTAATAAAAACTTAACATTCCCGTGGACTTCCATTGTCAATCTTGCATTTTGCTTACACTTCCTGTATACTCCAGAGATAAGCTATTTAGCAAAAAAAAGCAAACGAGTGAGGTGCCCTATGAAAATTGCAGAATTGTTTGGTCGGGGACGCCCGGTGTTCTCTTGTGAAATCTTCCCTCCCAAGAAGGATTCTCCCGTTGACAGCATTTACAAAACGCTGGATGGGCTGAAGGATATCCGACCTGATTTTATCAGTGTAACTTATGGTGCCGGTGGTTCCGGATCGGTCAACCACTCCACCCAAGAGATTGCATGTATGATCCAGCGAGATTATCAAATTCCTGCTATGGCCCATTTAACCTGTGTGGGATGCACCAAAGAGAGCTCTCTGGAAATCTTGGATACCCTGAAATCTGGGAGCGTGGAAAACATCCTGGCACTGCGTGGGGACCACAACCCCAATGTGGTATCGAATACAGATTTTCTCCATGCCAGTGATCTGGTTTCTTGGATTGGACAACATGGAGACTTTGGTATTTCTGGTGCCTGCTATCCGGAAGGACATCCAGAAAGCCATGATATTGTCTCTGACATTCGCTATTTGAAGCAAAAAGTGGATGCCGGAGTCTCTCATCTGGTCAGCCAGCTGTTTTTTGACAACGACGATTTCCTCCGTTTTTGGGAGCGCTGTCGACTGGCTGGTATCGATGTCCCAATTGAAGCAGGCATCATGCCAGTGTTGAGCAAGGCCTCCATTCAGCGCATGGTGTCCATGTGCGGAGCCTCTATGCCCCGGAAACTAACCCGCATTTTGGCCCGCTACGGGGATCATCCTCAGGCCATGCGGGAGGCGGGCATTGCCTATGCCATTGATCAAATCTCTGATTTGATCGCTGCAGGGGTAGACGGCATTCACCTGTATACCATGAATAATCCTCAGGTGGCTCGCCAAATCAGCGACAGCATCTCTGCCATCCGCAGTATATGATGGATTTCGTACTTACGTCCGTAAACATTGACGAGGTACTGCGTTATATGGGCTGCCCCCCGGACCAAGCGGACGAAACTCTAAAAAATACGGTGGGACAGTGTGCCAGTCTGCTGTTGAAGGCTGCACGGCCTCGTTGGGCATTTCGTGCGTTTCCCATCTCTCATCAGGAGGGGGGCATAGGTCTGTCCGGCGGCTTACTTTTACCAGGCAAGGACATTTCTTCACATCTGGAAGGCTGCGATCAGGTGGTTTTGTTTTGCGCAACCCTTTCCGCCCAGGTGGACCAGCTCATCCGTCAGGCGGAGAGCCGGGATATGCTCCAGGCACTCTGCCTGGACTGTTGTGCCACAGCTGCGGTAGAGCAGTTGTGTGATCAGGTAGAAGAGTACATCCACGGACAATACCCCAACTGCTATTTTCCGTTCCGGTACAGTCCAGGCTATGGAGATCTGCCACTCTCGGTTCAGGGTTCGCTGTTATCCCTGCTGGATGCTCCGCGCAAGTTGGGACTATGTTCCAGTTCCAGCTACATTCTAACCCCCCGGAAATCCGTGACGGCTCTTATTGGTGTGTCTTCCACGCCAGTATCTAGTTCTAAGCGCAGCTGCGTAAGCTGTCCGGCAGGGGATCATTGTCAATATCGAAAGGCAGGTGGACACTGTGGATCTGCGTGAATTGCTGGCTTCCGATCAGCCTATCTTGCTGGATGGAGCCATGGGCACCATGTTGCAGGCCAAAGGTCTTCCCACGGGGGCAACCCCTGAGCTGGTGGCCCTAGAGCACCCCCAGTGGCTTCTGGATATTCATAAGGCCTATCTGGATGCAGGAAGTCATATCGTGTATACCAATACCTTCGGCGCCAACCGGGAAAAACTGTGCCACTGTGGTGCAACGGTGGAAGAGGTCGTGCATGCCGCTGTCACCTTGGCCAAACAGGCAGTACAGGGCAGGGGACTGGTTGCTCTGGACATCGGCCCCATCGGCCAGTTGCTCCAACCTACGGGGACGCTGGAATTTGAAGAGGCAGTAGAGATCTTTGCTCAGGTGGTACGAGCCGGTGCAGCGGCTGGGGCAGATTTGGCCGTCATTGAAACCATGACCGATTTACAGGAGGCCCGAGCCGCCCTTTTGGCTGTGAAAGAAAACAGTGATCTGCCTGTGATGGTCACCATGACCTACGAGGCCACCGGCCGCACCTTCCTGGGATGTCGCCCAGCCTGTGCCGCTCTCACCCTAGAGGGAATGGGGGCAGATGCCATTGGAATCAACTGCTCTCTGGGTCCGCGGGAAATGCCTCCGCTGGTGGAGGAGCTTTTGGCCTGGACCACCCTTCCGCTGGTTTTGAAACCCAACGCAGGCTTACCCCATCCCGATGGTTCCGGGTATGATATTACCCCAGAGGAGTTTGCCCGCAGTCTCGCCTCCTGTGCTCAGCTTGGGGTGCAAGTATTTGGAGGATGCTGCGGTACCACACCAGAGTACATCGAATTGTTGCGGCAAGCTCTGGCCCAGACTCAAGTGAAGCATGTAGTCCGGCAAGTTCCTCCCGCTGTGTGCAGCGCCACCAAGGTAGTTCCCATTGACCGGGTGCGTGTCATCGGAGAACGCATCAATCCCACAGGGAAAAAGCGGATGAAAGAAGCTTTACGCCATGGCGACGTGGACTATATGCTTGGTCAGGCACTGGAACAGGTGGATGCAGGCGCGGATATTCTGGATGTCAACGTGGGGCTGCCAGACATTGAGGAAGGGAAAATGATGGTGGCGGCGGTGAAGGCCATTCAAGGCGTCACCGATGCCCCGTTACAGTTGGACTCCACGGACCCGGAGGTGTTGGCCAAAGCCCTGCGTATATACTGCGGAAAGGCCATCGTCAATTCGGTCAACGGGGAAGATGCCACCAGTTGCCGCATCTTTCCGCTTGTTAAAAAATATGGTGCGTCCGTGGTTGGCCTGACGTTGGATGAGAGAGGGATTCCCCAAAGTGCCCAGCAGCGGGTGGACATTGCCCGCCACATCTTGGCCAAGGCACAGGAATACGGTATCCAGAAGAAAAATGTGTACATTGATTGTCTGACCCTCACAGTTTCTGCCGAGCCTACCGGTGCGGTCCAGACGCTTACCGCCTTGAAGCAGGTGAAAGAGGAACTGGGGCTGAAGACGGTACTGGGGGTATCCAACATCTCCTTCGGACTTCCTGCCCGTGGCCTGGTCAACCAGAACTTTCTGACCATGGCTATGGCTGCTGGTTTGGATCTTCCCATCATCAACCCCAATCTGGACGCTATGATGGCGGCGGTACGCTGTTTCCACTTGCTCACCACCGTGGATAAAAATGCTGTTGATTTTATCGCCGCCTATGGCAATGCCACGGTATCCACCTCTATCACCAGCAGCACCTCCACCGTTATATCTGCCCAATCTTCGGACATCAGAACCCTGGAGGAGGCTGTGCAGGCAGGGTTGAAGGCAGAGGCTGCCGCGGCTACCAAGACGTTGCTGGAACAGTGTGAGCCCATGGAGATTGTCAACGAAAAGCTGATCCCCGCGCTGGACCGAGTGGGCAATGACTTTGAGCAAAATAAGGTCTTTCTTCCACAGCTCATTCAGTCTGCGGGTGCTGCCCAAGCAGCCTTCGATGTGATTCGTCAGCATATGTCAGGCAGTGGACAAACCCAGGTCCATCGTGGAACCATCGTGGTAGCCACCGTCAAGGGGGATATTCACGACATCGGCAAAAACATTGTCAAGGTGTTGCTGGAAAATTACGGGTACACCGTCATAGATTTGGGTCGGGACGTAGATCCTCAGAAAGTGGTAGAGGCAGTCCGTCAACATCAGGCACCTTTGGTTGGGTTGTCTGCATTGATGACCACCACCGTGAAGAGCATGGAGGAGACCATTGCACAGTTGCGCAATGCCGGTCTGCCATGCAAGGTTATGGTGGGCGGTGCGGTGCTTACTCCAGAGTACGCCCAACAAATTGGAGCGGATTTCTACGCCAAAGATGCCAAGGATTCTGCGGATATTGCAAAGCGAGTGTTTGCGCAATAAAAAATAGTGTGTGATCTGGTCACAGACTTCCGAAACCGATCATAGTATGATAGCCACAACGAAGTTTGGGAGGCTATTGATATGGTTCCAACAAAACGAAATGCTGTCGTAGACCAAGCCGTGTGTGTCGCCTGCGGCTGCTGTGTCAAGGTATGCTCACTGTCCGCCATTCAGATCCTTCACGGGTTATACGCAAACGTGGATTCTGCTCGCTGTGTGGGGTGCGGAAAATGCGTGAGAGAATGTCCCGCTTCCGTCATTCACTTGAAGGAGGTGGCACGATGAAGCGCAAGCACTGGTACGATTATCTGTGGATTGTGTCCGCAGTTTACCTGATTCTGGGCTTTTTCAATATACTCTTTGCCTGGCTGGGACTGCTGTGCTTTTTTATCCCCTTGATTCTTTCGTTGACCACAGGGCAAAAGAGCTATTGCAACCGCTATTGTGGGCGGGGGCAGCTCTTCTCTCTGCTGGGCGGACGCTTTGGACTTTCCCGCCGCCATGACATCCCTGGATGGATGAAGAGCAAGGTTTTTCGGTATGGCTTTTTGGTGTTTTTCTTTGTCATGTTCTTCCTGATGCTGTGGAACACCTACCTAGTTTTTGCCGACGTGAAATCTCTGTCTCAGGTGGTGACGCTTCTTTGGACATTCCGTCTGCCTTGGCATTGGGCCTACCACGGAACCTTGTTCTCTCCCGGTGTGGCACAGTTTGCTTTTGGGTTTTATAGTGTCATGCTCACCTCTACGGTACTGGGGCTTGTCACCATGGTGCTCTTTAAGCCGCGATCTTGGTGCGTCTACTGTCCGATGGGAACGATGACCCAATTGATTTGCAAAGCAAAGAACAGCACCTCATCCAAATGATGAAAATGGCTGCTATCCAGTAAGATAGCAGCCATTTTCATTATTTTCTACTCAGATTTCTTAGACCAGGTTCATCCAACAGATCCACTGCACCCCTGGAGAGGGACACAAGGCCCTCTTGCTGAAAGTAACGAAGCATCCTGGTCACCACTTCCCGCGCAGTTCCCATATGGTTGGCAATCTTTTCATGGGTCAGTTCCAGATGCGTCGTGCCCTCCAGCACGCTCTCCTGGAGCAAGAAGTCGGCCAGGCGCTTGTCAAAGCTCTTCCACATTACTTGTTCCATCAGCCACATAACCTCAGAGAATCGGGTGCTCATGATCTGGTTGGTGAAGTTGGCCACAGCAGCAGACTGTTCCATGAGTAATTTGTACACATCTGGGGGGATAATCCAGAATGTAGCGTCTTTTTCCACTTGGATTTGAATGTCAAATTGAATGCTCTGGAGCATACACGAGGCAGAGAAAAGACACATGTCCCGTTCAAAGAGGCGATACAAGGTGATTTCACGCCCTTCTTCTGAGAGAATGTAACCCCTGAGTTGACCGCTGCACAGCAAAAGAAGTCCCAGGCAGTCCGTAGAACCATTATGAAGGACCTCGCCTTTGCTTGCGCTGCTGTAAACAGCAGACTGTTCCAACAGATCTTGTTGTTGGAGTGTCAGTTGGTTCCACACCGGAAAGTAGTCCGAAATTCTCATGTTGTCACCTGGTTACTTTCTGCCTGTTCGTCTTTTTCTGGAATGGGTAGGCTTTGCCACAGCCCACCCAGCCTTTTTCTTGGGCGGTTCCTTGACTCGGGCTGATTTGGGGCTATCTGCCTTACTCTTGACGTTTCCTCTGGAGGTGGAGGTGTGGCGGGGCGCATCTCCGCGCTTTTTCCCGGACCATTGGCCATCCTTTGGACGGATGAGACAATGCTTATCATAGCCGATCAGATCAGTGCGGCCAGCCTGCACCAAGGCCTCGTGAACCAACATGTAGTTCTTTGGGTTGCGGTACTGAATCAGTGCCCGCTGCATGGCCTTTTCGTGGGGGTTGGTGGGAACGTATACCGGCTTCATGGTGCGAGGGTCCAGCCCGGTATAGTACATCGCGGTGGATAGGGTGGAGGGCGTGGGGTAGAAATCCTGTACTTGCTCAGGCATATACCCCAAATCACGCAGATATTCCGCCAGAGCCACAGCCTCTTTCAGTGTGGAGCCGGGATGGGAAGACATTAGATAGGGTACTACATATTGCTTTAGGCCAAATTGTTCGTTGAGTTTCTTATATTTGGCCAGGAATTTGTCATAGACGGCACGCGGAGGCTTTCCCATCTTCTCCAGAACGGGGTCGGCAATGTGTTCCGGGGCTACTTTCAGCTGTCCAGAGACATGGTGCTGCACCAGTTCCTTGAAGAAGGTGTCATCAGAGTCCGCTAATAGGTAGTCAAAGCGGATACCAGACCGGATAAACACCTTTTTGACCCTGGGAATGTTGCGCAGTTTCCGCAGCAGGGACAGGTAATCCCGGTGATCTGCCACTAGATTCTTGCAGGGACGGGGAAAGAGACATTGTTTGGTCGGGCAGACACCCTTGGTCAACTGTTTTTCGCAGGATGGGTGGCGGAAATTGGCGGTGGGACCACCCACATCGTGGATGTATCCTTTGAAATCCGGCTCCCACACCATCTGTTGGGCCTCAGACAAAATGGATTCATGGCTTCGGGTCTGAATGATGCGCCCCTGGTGGAAGGTCAGAGCGCAGAAGCTGCATCCGCCGAAGCAACCGCGGCAGGAGACTAGGCTGAAACGCACTTCCTCAATGGCAGGCACTCCGCCTGCCGCCTCGTAAGATGGGTGATATGTACGCATATAGGGGAGTCCATATACCCGATCCATTTCCGATTGACTCAAGGGCTTTTGGGCGGGATTTTGAATCACGTATTCCTTTGGCCCGTACGGTTCCACCAAGGTTTTGCCAGAGAAGGGATCTGTATTACAGTATTGGGTGTAGAAACTCTGCGCGTACTTTCGCTTGTCCTCACACAGTTCCTGATAAGAGGGCAGGGTGAGATATGGCACCATCAAGTCCACTTGAGTGGCGCGGTATACGGTACCATCTACAAACGTAATGTCCTGGGGCTTGAGTCCACTATCCAGAGCGTCTGCTACTTCGACCACCGAACGCTCTCCCATGCCGTACATCAGAAAATCCGCCTGACTGTCCAGAAGAATGGAACGCTTGAGTTTGTCTGACCAATAGTCGTAATGGGCCATGCGCCGCAAACTGGCCTCAATGCCGCCGATGAGGATAGGGATGTCCTTGTACACCCGCCGGATCAAATTACAGTAGACCACCGTGGCGTAATCTGGCCGTTTTCCAATGACACCACCTGGTGTGAAGGCATCTGCTTTACGATGCTTTTTGGACACACTGTAATGGTTGACCATGGAATCCATGTTTCCACCTGTGACCAAGAAGCCCAAGCGTGGGCGGCCCAAAATGGTGATGGATTGGGGATTCTTCCAATCCGGCTGAGAAATGATACCTACTTTATAGCCTGCCGCCTCCAGTATCCGGCTGATGATAGCATGACCGAAGGAAGGGTGATCCACATAGGCGTCTCCAATGACGTAGACAAAGTCACACTGCTCCCATCCTCGTCGCTCCATATCTGCCTTAGAAATAGGCAAAAAGTCACGCATGTTGCGTCCTCCTTAAACTTGAACGTAATTTCTCTCTATTCTATCCGAAAATTACCCGAAAGGCAACGTATATTTCCTTCCTGTTCTGGGACGGAGTTATACCTCAGTTGTCGCTTCCGGCATAAGCACAAAGTGCTTTCCATCCACCAGCAGGAGGCCATCCCGCTGCATTTTTCCCAATTCGTTGGATAGGGCGCTCCGTTCTACATTCAGGTAATCGGCCAGCTGTTGGCGGTTGAAGGGAATGGAGAAGGAGGAAGTTTTGTACTGAGCTGCCTGTTGGGAAAGGTAGGTAAGAAGGCGGCCGCGGATGGTTTTTGCCGTGGTACAAGCAATTTTTCGAGACAGGGACAGATTCTTCTCTGCGGAAATCATCAGCAAATTTTCCACCAACTGCTGGTGAAACACACAGCTGTGGCTGCACACCCGCAGCATGAGAGGGGTCTCCAAAAAAAGAATACAACTGGGCTGGGCTGCCACCACACGAACCATCATCGGTTCGTTGGGGACACAGGCGTAGGTCTCTGCAAACATCTGCCCAGGCTGTAATGTGGAGAGAATGCTGCTATTCCCCCAAAAGTCATCCCGCTGGATGTAAACACTGCCTTCCAACACCATGCCCATGGCGGTAACGCAGTCTCCGGCATCGTAGATGGTTTGTCCTTTGTGAAAGGACTGTTCTCTGGCCCGCAAGCACTCCAGCATAGCCGGAATGTCCTGCGCATGGATGTTGCGAAATAAGGGGGTATGAGTTAAAAACTTCAGGTCCATGTTTCAGCCTCCAGGTGGTATGTTCCAACTGCACTTATTGTAAGGGTTTTCAGAATTTTCGTCAACCTGGTTGCAAGTGAGTACCTAGTCCGGTATAATATGGGTGGCCAAACTATCCGGAGGAGTGACCCCTATGATTCAATTTCAGCACTTTAATTTTAACGTACTCAATCTGGACAAAAGCCTAGAGTTTTACCGCAAGGCTCTGGATCTTGAGCCGGTACGGGAGCATCCAGCAGAAGATGGTTCTTTCA
This sequence comes from uncultured Oscillospiraceae bacterium, assembly GCA_944387075.1. Lineage (GTDB taxonomy): Bacteria > Bacillota > Clostridia > Oscillospirales > Oscillospiraceae > Enterenecus. Next base: position 26,455 of record CALXDO010000105.1, read on the forward strand.
AGCTGGTGTATCTGGGCGATGGACAGACAGACTTCAATCTGGAGTTGACGTGGCTGCGGGACCGCACAGAGCCCTACAATTTGGGTGAGTGTGAATTCCACCTGGCTTTTGTCACCGATGATTATGATGGTTTCCATGCCCGTCACCAGGAGATGGGCTGTATTTGCTATGAAAATCCGGCTATGGGTATTTATTTTATCACAGATCCAGACGGATATTGGATCGAGATTATCCCCAGCAAGAACTAAAGCAGGCCCCGACAGCGACGTGGGATTCGCTGCCGGGGCTGATTTTTAGTGCTTTTGATCGAAGGCTGGATTGGTAAGGTAGACGTTTTTCTGGTCCATACGCTCCTTGGCCCGATAGACGGCCTCACCGAATCGCTGAAAGTGGACGATCTCCCGTTCCCGCAAGAATCGAATGACGTCGTTGACGTCAGGATCATCGGATAGACGTAAAATATTGTCGTAGGTCACGCGAGCCTTCTGTTCCGCTGCCATATTCTCCGTCAGATCCGCAATGACATCGCCTTTCACACCGATTCCTGCGGCATTCCAGGGAGACCCGGAGGCAGCTGTGGGATATATCCCAGTGGTGTGGTCCACAAAATAGGAGGCAAATCCACCGTCTCGCAGCTGCTCCTGAGTGAGGTTACGCGTCAGCTGGTGTACGATGGTTCCGATCATTTCCAGGTGTCCCAACTCCTCTGTCCCTACCGAGGGGTGAAAATGACACCCCTCCAACCAGTCATTGCCGAATTCTCTTCTATGTGGTATGGTATTCCTATCAACACCTGAGACAAGGAGGGTCAACCATGTTAGAAGTTGGCATGCAGGCACCTGATTTTGAATTATTGGATAAAGATGGGAAATCTGTTCGTTTGAATGACTTCCTGGGTAAAAAAGTGGTGCTGTATTTTTATCCCAAGGACAATACACCTGGCTGTACTCGGCAGGCTTGTGCATTCGCCCAGCACTATGAACAGTTCCAAAATCGAAATGTAGTGGTCATCGGTATCAGTAAGGATTCGGTAGCCTCCCACCTAAAGTTTGCCCAAAAGTATCATCTCCCGTTCCTTCTCCTGGCTGACCCGGAACTGCAAGCCATTCAGGCCTATGGAGTGTGGCAAGAGAAGAAACTCTACGGAAAAGTCAGCATGGGTGTGGTGCGCACCACCTTTCTCATCAACGAGCAGGGGATGGTTGAACGGGTGATGCCAAAAGTCAAACCGGATACCAACGCTGAGGAGATTCTTCGCTACCTATCCGGCGACCCAGGAGACGCTGTGGGGGACAAGAAATGAAAATCATCATTTCCCCGGCCAAAAAGATGAACGTAGACACAGATACCTTGGCTTGGCGGGATTTGCCGGTATTTCTTGGTGACACGGAACGCCTTTGCAAGGTGCTGCAAGGCATGTCCTATGAGGAACTCAAACAACTCTGGAAATGCAATGATGCCATTGCTGCTCTCAATGTGGAACGGCTGCAACATATGAACTTAAAGCAAAGCCTGACGCCAGCAGTCTTGGCCTACGAAGGGATTCAGTATCAGTATATGGCTCCTGGCGTGTTTACCCAAACAGAGTATGACTATGTGCAGGAGCATCTTCGCATTCTGTCCGGGTTCTATGGTGTGCTCAAACCCTTGGATGGGGTGACGCCGTACCGGTTGGAAATGCAGGCAAAGCTTCAGGTGGGGGAGAAGAAAGATCTGTACGCATTTTGGGGAGAGCGTTTGGCTCAGTCCCTGTCTGCACAAACCAGTTGCATCCTTAACCTGGCCTCCAAAGAGTACAGCGTTGCCATTTCCAAACACCTGCCAGATACCGTGCGTTTCATCACCTGTATCTTTGGGGAGGAGAAAAACGGTAAAGTTGTGGAGAAGGGAACGGCTTGTAAAATGGCGCGGGGGGAGATGGTGCGCTTTTTGGCTCAACACCAAATCACTACGCCTGAGCAGGTTTCCAACTTTCACGGTTTGAACTACCGCTATGACCCAACCCGCTCTGACGAGAACAACTTTGTGTTCTTGCGCCAACCGAGCGAAGAAATATAGAAAAAACTATATAAAGATACAAAAGACGGACTCCCCACCACGGGGAATCCGTCTTCCATTTAATATCGCCTATAAAGTGCGGAGATGTGGGACTGGGGCGGTATCGGCGTTGCAGATTTCATAGAGTCATTCTCCTTTCCAATTACGCCTGAACTTGGATACTGCCTTTCGTATTTGTGCCGGTGATGGTGACCTGATAAGATCCGGATTGTATGATTTCTAAGTTAAACTGGGATGTCTCAAGGTTTTCGTTTTGGTAGATGGGTGTGTCGTCTTCAAACTGAATGATCACGCCCAGGGTTCCTTCGTCTACACTCAAATCCACATTTAAGACGTCGCCAGCATTCAGTTTCAATGTGTGCGAAAAGGTTCCGTTCAAAATGGTATAATCCATCACTAATTCTCTGGCATTGCTGGAACGATTGCCGTTAAACCTTGCGCCGCTTTTCAGAAATTCTTCCCAGGAAACATCCCCGGAACCAAAGTTGAAAAAGGGGTTCAGGTCTGGGGCCTGGCTTTGGACTGACTCAGAAGCATCGGACTGCTGGGGTGTTGGAGATGCTTCGGGGCTGATGGAGACGGTGGCATTCGGATCTGGTGCTTGAGCCTGATATGTGTTGTTTTGGCAGGAAACCAGAGAGCCACTACACACAACTACGGTACACACCAGAGCAAGGGCAAGCAGCGGGGGACGTTTCTTTTTCCACTGAAATAAGTTTCGGATGCGCAGCCCAGTCTCCCGAGCAGACTTGGAGAAGGGGGCTGAGAAGGGGGAATGGGGTGGATGGTGATGATTCATATCTTGAAATGCCTCCTTACACAGTCATGTCTGGTCCCAGGCTACCAGGACATCGTCTGGAACCAGGGATGCGTCAAAGCGATAATGCGCTGCCACCTCCGACCGTCCCAGATAATCCTCTTCCCGGCGGAACTGCCCGCCATTGTGGAGAATGTAGGGTTGACCTTTACGGTTACGCAGGTCTGAGACCATACCAATGTGTTTCCCACCGTCGAAGATGACAATATCTCCCGGCTGCCACTGTTGAATGTCGGATATATCGGTAGTCAGCTCTTGACCATAGGCCTGAAAAAATGCCCACAGATTTTTGACCCGTCGGAAGTCAATGTTGGGGTCCCGGTACTGGATTTGGGGGTATCGCTGGGGGTATCGCTGTACATCTTGATCCACCATGTCTCGCAGAGAATATCCCGCTTCTCGGAAGGCGCGCCATATCACATCTGTACACACGCCAATGTCTTGGGGCGGATAGCCTCCGGCCACATACTGTCCATCATAGGTGGGGTGGTTCTCGGCATCTTGTTTGGCGCCCAGCAGGAAATCTGTGTAGTCATCCATCCCGTTGCCGTTGAAATCGCAGGGGCTATACACCACATCAATCTCAAAATTCTCTGCTGTGTAGGTGAGTTTTGGCAAAATCCCGTAGTACTGCAGCACTAAAACCATGGTCAGTGCCGCCACACAGACACCAACAATCATCAGAGCCAGTCGTCTCTTTTTCCCCATATGACATCCTCCCACTGTGTGATCGTCAAGGTTCCTTGGCTTGTGCCGCAGCACGAAGGATGGTTTCCCCATAGGCTCTATGCTCTTCCGGTGGGAGAACCGCCAACGCTGTCTCATCACAAGCCAATTCCATATCCTGCTCCACCTGACGCTCCATCAGCCAGACCAAAGGGTTAAACCAGTGGACGCTGGTGGCCAATACAGCTACAACCTTTAACCAGATGTCTTTGCGTCGATAGTGAATCAGTTCATGGAGCAGGGCACAGTCCAGCATATCATCTGCCTCCATGTGTTCCGGAAGCATGAGCACGGGTCGGAGCACTCCAGCCAGCATGGGAATCTTCAGCCCCGGACAGTAGACCAATGGCGGAATGCGAGTGATCTTCAAACGGCGGGCCTGTGTCTGATACCGTTCACAAATGGACGGCTCGGTTACTGGCTTGGCCCATCGTCTCAAATAACGCCGAAGACGGAGGTGGGAGGCAACACTCCAAAGCAACACACCGGCGGTACCTATTGCCCAAACCACACAGATGACCGGAACGAAGGAGGGGGCTTGCCAAGAAGTTTCCTGGGGCTGCATCTCAGAATCTGAAATCTGCGTATGCTCTGCACTTGGCGCATTGGACGGCGCTGCGGTTGCCACCACAGGGCGATCCAGGGAGGGGGCTTGGATTTGAACTGGAGCGATGTCCCGGGGCATTAAGGATAAGGGTATGGCCAGACGTGCACAGAGCAACAACCACACCACACAACGACACCGGGCTGCATAGTGGGAACGTGTCGCCCGTGCCAGCCCCATCAAACCCAATCCGATGATGCCACCGCCTAGGGACAAGGCGAACAGGTGAATCAAAAACTCATCCATGGTTTCCTCCACTGAGCTCATCCAGCAGAGAGCGGAGCTCAGCCACGTCATCCTTTGTCATTCCTCCCTTGGCCAGTGCGGCTACAAATTTTGTAGGTGAACCATCGTATAACTTGGAGAGAATGGATTGGCTGTCAAATGCACGGTAATCTTCCTGGCTAACCAGTGGTGTATATCGGTTGAGTTTTCCATCCCGTTTGACTGAAACAAAACCTTTTTCTTGCAGTCTTGTTAAATACGTGTTCACGGTGTTGGAAGCAAGCCCAAAGGGGGACAACGCTTTCTCCAGTTGCGACCGGGTTGTATCCGGGCCAGATGCCCACAGGGCCTTCATCACTTCCAACTCGCTGTCAGGCAGACGCTTCATGGGAATCACCAACTTCATATGTAGTAGATAACTATATACTACACTTGAAGTAGATTTCTGTCAAGAGGAAACCGCCATTTTTAATAGCAAGGGACAAGCCCATCCTGCATACATGAAAGGATAGAAAGGGGGGCTATGTCATGAAGGCAAAATTTGTCCAACTGTGCCATGTGGAGAGAGGATGTTCTGTCCCGGACGACACCTGCCATAGATTTACCCAAATTCTCCAAAGGGGTTTGCTGCTGGCGTTGAAAGAACGGGGGCTTTTGGAGGAAACTGTGTGTGCAGCAGCCCTGGAGCAGGTGGGACGGCTATGATCTCGGTGGCCAGCTATTGCCGTGTGTCTACGGACAAGGAGGATCAGGTCAACTCCTTTGCCGCGCAGCAGCGGTATTTTACCCAATATATATCCCAACAACCCCAGTGGGACCTGTATGCGGTGTACGCAGACCAGGGGATTACCGGAACAAGCGCAAAGAAGCGCCCCCAATTCCTCCGCATGATCCAGGACGCAAAGGATGGGCGATTTCAAATCATTTTGACCAAGGAGGTGAGCCGATTTTCCCGCAATTTGTTGGACACCATCTCCTATACCAGAACGTTGAAAGCCATGGGCGTCTTTGTCATCTTTCTCACCGACGGCATCAATACGCAGGAGCCAGATGCAG
>CALXDO010000106.1 GCA_944387075.1 uncultured Oscillospiraceae bacterium
GGGCAAGCCCTTGCGGTGACGGACACCACGGTAGCAGCCGATCTCGGTCAGACGCTTGATGTCCATTGCGATGTTCCGGCGCAGATCGCCCTCCACCACATAGTCACGGCCAATAATCTCACGCAGCTTGGCCTCGTCGGCGTCGGTGAGGTCCTTCACGCGGGTGTCGGGGTTGATGCCAGCCTTCTCCAGAATCTTGGTGGCGCTGGTGCGTCCAATGCCGTAGATATAGGTGAGTCCGATCTCGACTCGCTTCTCTTTAGGCAGATCAATACCTGCAATACGTGCCATATTCTTCTTGCCCCTCCTTTAACCTTGTCTCTGCTTGTGCTTGGGGTTTTCACAAATGACCATAACTTTGCCCTTGCGCTTAATGATCTTGCACTTCTCGCACATGGGCTTGACAGACGGTCTTACTTTCATATCGGTTAACCTCCTGTGAATGCCTGATGGCCCCGAGTCGGGCGGAGGCAAGGCCCCGGCCCTTCTCGGTCGTGTTTTCTTACTTGCTTCGCCAGGTAATGCGACCCCTGGTCAGATCGTAGGGCGACATCTGTACGGTGACCTTGTCGCCGGGCAGGATGCGGATGAAGTTCATGCGCAGCTTGCCGGAAATGTGGGCCAGAATGATGTGTCCATTCCCGATGTCCACATTGAAAGTCGTATTGGGCAGGGCCTCGGTGACGACGCCCTCCAGTTCGATCATATCGTCCTTCGCCAAAGCTTCATACCTCCATTTCGTCCCGAATGGCCGCCAACGCCGCCCGCAACTCCCGGTCGCGGACCGGCTCACCGGCTCGGACTTTTTCGATGGTTGGATGGCTCCACTCCCCTGCGGACACCACATGCTTGATGTTCTTCCGCTTGGGGCGGTCCACCCGCCGCCGCTTCCCGTCGGCAAGCAGCACAAAGCTGCCTTCCACCGCCATGACGCAAAATAGCTGATCCTTGTCATGGCCGCTGCGGGAGCGCACGATTTGGGCTTGTTGGAAACTCATATCACATCTCTCCGCATTGGGTGAGAATTTCAACCTCGCCGTCGGTGATGAGTACGGTGTTCTCGTAATGGGCCGCCAGAGAGCCGTCCACCGTCACGGTGGTCCAGCCGTCTTTGAGCACCTTTACCTTCCAGTCTCCGGCGCACACCATGGGCTCCACGGCAATGGTCATGCCGGGTTGGAGCCGGGGGCCGTGACCGGCGGGGCCGTAATTGGGCACCTCGGGGGCCTCGTGGAGTTTCGCGCCCACACCGTGGCCAACAAAGTCCCGTACCACAGAATACCCGTGGCTCTCCACATACTTTTGTACCGCATGGGAGATGTCGGACACTCGCTGACCGGCCTTGGCGTGCTTCATGCCTTCCCAAAAGCTCTGCTGGGTGACCTCGATGAGCCGCTTGGCCTCGTCGGAAATCGCCCCGCAGGGATAGGTGGCGGCACAGTCGCCGTGGAAACCATCGATGCAGGCACCCACGTCTACGCTGACGATGTCACCCTCATGGAGCACCACCTTCTTGGATGGGATGCCGTGGATGACCACCTGGTTGACCGAGATGCAGGCGGAACCGGAAAATCCGCCGTAACCCAGGAAGGAAGGCTTCGCTCCCTGGCTCTCGATGAACTTGCGTACCGCGGTATCAATGTCTAAGGTCGAAACGCCGGGGGCCACCATGCGCCCGGCCAGTTCCCTGGCCTGGGCGGCGATGCGGCCCGCCTTGCGCATTGCGTCCAGCTCTCTGGACGACTTGAGCGTAATCAGCTCCATGGTTTAGATCCCCAGAGCCTTCTCGATGACCTCCGTGGTGGCCTCAATGGTGGACTGATTGTCCACGGAGCAGAGCAGATTCCGCTCAGCATAGAAGGCCTTGAGAGGCTCGGTCTCGGCGTGGTAGACCTCCAGGCGACGCTGGACGGTCTCAGCCTTGTCGTCGTCCCGCAGCTCCAGCACGCCGCCGCACTTGTCGCACACGCCCTCCACCTTGGAAGGGGCGTTGACAACGTGGTAGGTGGCGCCGCAGGAGGCGCAGAAGCGACGGCCGCTCATACGGGTCTTGATCTCCTCGTCGGAGATCTCAATGGAGAGGACGTGGTCGAACACTACGCCGGCCTTCTCCAGGGCCTCAGCCTGGGCGATGGTGCGGGGCACGCCGTCCAGAATATAGCCCTTGGCGCAGTCCTCTTGGGCCAAACGCTCGGCTACAATGTCGATGATCACCTGGTCGGGGACCAGTTTTCCAGCGTCCATGTAGCTCTTGGCCTGCAATCCCACGGGGGTGCCGTTTTTCACGGCAGCCCGCAGGATGTTACCAGTGGAAATGGTGGGGATGCCCAGCTTCTCGCTCAAAATGGCGGCCTGAGTTCCCTTACCGGCGCCGGGGGCGCCCAGCATAATCAGCTTCATCTTCTTCACCTTCTCCAATTACTCAAGGAAGCCCTTGTAGTGGCGCATCATCAGCTGAGCCTCCAGAGCCTTCACCGTCTCCAGGGCAACGCCCACCACGATGATGATGGAAGTACCGCCGATGGCCAGACCGCGGCCGGCGGTGCTGCCAAAGGCCTGCATGATGTTGCCGGTGATGGCGGGCAGCAGAGCCACCACACCCAGATAAACAGCGCCAAACATGGTCAGACGGCCAATGACCTTCGCCAAGAAGTCAGCGGTGGGCTTGCCGGGACGGAAGCCGGGGACAAAGCCGCCATTCTTCTTCAGGTTGTTGGCAATCTCCACAGGGTTGAACTGGATGGTGTTGTAGAAGTAGCTGAACAGGACGATCAGCAGGAAGTACACCACGCAGTAAATGAGGCCGTTGGAGTCAAACACCTTCAGGAAGGTGTTCCAACCGGAGCCCTCCACCTGAGCAGAGGGCACAAACATGCCGATGGTGGCGGGGATGGAGGCAATGGCCTGGGCAAAGATGATGGGCATAACGCCGGACATATTCACCTTGATGGGAATATGGCTGGACTGACCGCCGTACATCTTGCGGCCCACCACCCGCTTGGCATACTGCACGGGAACGCGGCGCTCGGAGTTGGTGATGAACACCACGAACACCACCAGCAGCAGAATACCCACGACAATCAGGGGAATGAACGCAGGGTGCAGAGAGGTGGTGGTGCTGGTGCTGGCGGAGCCGGAGGCCCACACCTGCACGCCGGCAATGATGTCATACACCATTCTGGGGCCGCGGGCCACGATGCCTCCGAAGAGGATGATGGAAATACCGTTGCCCACACCGAACTCAGTGATCTGCTCGCCCAGCCACATCAGGAACGCGGAACCGGCCGTAAAGGCAAAGATGATCACGAGGGCAACCCAAATGGCGTTGGCATCCTGAGTGATCAGGCCGTAGCTCTTGATGAGGGTGTAGTAGCCAAAGGACTGGAGCAGTGCAATGGCCACAGTGGCATAACGGGTGATCGCGGCAATCTTCTTCTTGCCCTCCTCGCCATCTTCCTTGGCCATCTTCTCCAGAGCGGGGATGGCGATGGTCAACAGCTGCACAATGATGGAGCTGTTGATGTAGGGCTGAATGGACAGGGCAAAGACGGTGGCCTGTGCGAAGGCGTCGCCGCTCATGACGTTGAGCAGGCTGAAAATGCTGGAGGACTGCTGATTCATCCAAGTACTCAGCATCTCAGTGTCAATGAAGGGAAGCGGGATGGCGGAGCCGACCCGGAAAATCAGCAGGGCAAAGATGGTAAACAGCAGCTTGTTGCGCAGTTCTTGAACCTTCCAGGCACTACGGATGGTCTGAATCATGTCAGATCACCTCCGCCGTACCGCCTGCCTTTTCAATCTTCTCTTTTGCGGAGGCGGAGAAAGCGGAAGCACGCACGGTGAGCTTCTTGGTAATCTCGCCGTTGCCCAGCACCTTAACGCCGTACTCACACTTGGAGAGGATGCCCTGCTCCAGCAGGTCACAGACGTTGACAGTGGCGCCATCCTCGAACTTATTCAGAGCGGAGACATTGATGGTCTCCAGACGCTTGGCAAAAATGTTGTTAAAGCCGCGCTTGGGCAGACGACGCACCAGAGGCATCTGGCCGCCTTCAAAACCGGGACGGACACCGCCGCCGGAACGAGCCCACTGACCCTTGTGTCCACGGCCGGCAGTCTCGCCGTTGCCGGAACCGGGGCCGCGGCCCTTGCGCTTGCCCACCTGAGTGGAACCAGCGGCGGGAGAGAGAGTATGCAGATTCATGTTGGGCACCTCCTTAGGCGTTCTCGGTGACCTGGAGCAGGTAACCGATG
>CALXDO010000107.1 GCA_944387075.1 uncultured Oscillospiraceae bacterium
ACCACCGCCTGGGGGCGGCTCTGGTCCCCGTTCAAAGCAGCCAGCACCCCGTGGTACACGGTGGAAAACACCTGCTGCTCGTTTTGGAACTTCACCTCTGTCTTTGTGGGGTGGACGTTCACGTCCACGGTGTTGGGCCGCACGGTGAGGTGGAGCACACAGCCCGGGAACTTGCCCACCATCTTCTGGTTGCGGTAGGCCTCCTCCAAGGCCGCCATCATCACCCGGCTTTTGATGTACCGTCCGTTGACGAAAAAGTGCTGATAGCTGCGGCTGCCCCGGCAACAGGTGGGCAGGGAGACAAAGCCGGAGATCTCCATGTGCTCCCCGGACCCCTTCACCGGCAAAAAGCCCAGGGCCAAATCCCGGCCCAGCACGGCGTAAATGGCGCTTTTCAGCTGCCCATCTCCCGGGGTGAGCAGTTCCTGCTTGCCGTCCCGGATGAATTTCACCGACAGCTCCGGGTGGGACAGGGCCAGCCGCTGCACCACGGCAAACACCGCCGCCCCCTCTGCCGAGTCCCGCTTCATGAATTTCAGCCGGGCGGGGGTGTTATAGAACAAATCCCGCACCAGCATGGTGGTGCCCTTGGGGCATCCCGCCTCCTCCTGCTCCACCAGCTGTCCCCCCTCCAGGGTCAGGGCAGTGCCCAGCCCCTGGCCCTGGTTGGTGAGCAGTTCCACCCGGGACACCGCCGCAATGGCAGCCAGAGCCTCCCCCCGGAAGCCCAGGGTGCCAATGGCCTCCAGGTCATACTCCGAGGAGATTTTGGAGGTGGCGTGGCGGAGAAAGGCGGTCTGGCACTGGTCGGGGGCAATGCCGCAGCCGTCGTCGGTGACCCGGATGAGGGACATGCCCCCGTGGGCAATCTCCACGGTGACCGCATTGGCCCCGGCGTCAATGGCGTTTTCCATCAGCTCTTTCACCACCGAGGCGGGCCGCTCCACCACCTCACCGGCGGCGATGAGGTCGGCCACATGGGGGTCTAGTTGTCGAATGGTGGGCATAACCTTCCCTCCTCACAGCTCCAACAAGATGGTGACCGGGCCGTCATTTTGGGAGAACACCTGCATGTCCGCCCCAAACTCCCCGTGCTCCACGGTAAAGCCCCGCGCCCGGCACTGCTCCATGAACCGCTCATAGAGAGGGATGGCCACGTCCGGCTTGGCCGCCCCCGAGAAGCCGGGGCGGCGGGAGGAGGTGTCGGCGTAAAGGGTGAACTGGCTGACCACCAGCAGAGATCCCCCCACCGTCTCCAAATTTCGATTCATTTTCCCGGCCTCGTCCTCAAAAATCCGCAGGCCGCACACTTTATCTGCCATTTTATCCGCCGTGGCCGGGGTGTCGTCGGGTCCAACCCCCAACAGCACCAGCAGCCCCTGGTCAATGGCTCCGTTCACCGCCCCGTCAATTTCCACCCGGGCGTTTTTTACTCTGGTCACCACTGCTTTCATGGGTTTCCTCCTCGTTGGTTTGGTTTCCTCTGAGTATACCACAATTCCCAGAGAAATGCTATGCTCTGCCGGGGCGGGACATGCAAAGAAACCCAAGCGCAGCTCCCCCATCCTGGGTCGCTGCGCTTGGGCTGCAACGGCGTGTCATGAAATTACGAATTGGGAACGGGTAACAAGTTTGCTTTTCCCTGTGCAATGTCGCCCTTATCCATATACCACTTAGAGTATTACACTATGTCTATTTCTTCACTATTACGGCTAGAATTCCAACGGATAGCCACAATGAGGACAGTACTCGCCGACTATTCCACCACCTAGGAAGTCTCCACAGCATGGACATCTGTAAAAAAACAGCAAAAAAATGACTGCTCCAAATAACTCCACCCCCCCCCAATACGACTAAGACTAATTGTGAAATATAAGCTCCAAGCAGTATAATTAATGTTCCGAGCAAACACAAACAATAAAAAATAATTCTCACCTTTTTTAGTGATATCCCTTTTATATTTTTCATACTTTCTCCTTAATACTCAACTCAATTCACTTCTGTCTTCTGCTAAAGAAGTTGTTTCTATGAAAGAACTTTAAACAGTGGACCTATTCAGGCCTTCCCGAAGCAAGATCTCAGAGAAATTCTCCTCTGAGATCTTGCTTCACTTATCTATATTCTTTTACATATGGATACACGCCTCCAAATATGGAAATCCACAAAATATTCGCCAGAATATCTCCGTCCTTCCAAGTATGAGGAGTATATCCTTCATAATACCACTCGCCATTGTGGTTACTCGACGTTACATGATACTCAGTGCCTTCGTATCCTAACGAGTAATAATTTGATGCAGCATGATATCCCCTTAGAGTATATGGCGTGGCTTCAACATCAACTTCCTCAGTAAAAGAACTGGTTATTACGTCACCTATACCTCCACCCACATGTCTAATAGCTATTGCGGTCAAAATTTTTAGAGCAATTCCTTCAACTGGAATTATTACTCCAAGTATATCAAACCCAATGGCTAAAAACTCCGAAACTGTCTCACCCATCGCCCCATTAATGACATATTTCCCTTTTTGCGTTGTTCCATTTAGGCTATAGACAGCCAACTCCTCTTCTTTTTGGCTACCATAAGCCTTGTTGTACACAATGTAGCCAATAACATTTCCATAGTTAGTAGACGAAGCTAGCATCTCCACTGGCTGCTCGGCTATAGAAGATTTCACTGTCACTCTATTTGCTGTAAGTAAGACTTTCTCATTTTTAATCTTGGAATTTTCATAGTTTACAACAAAAACTTTCCCAGTACCAACTTCTCCAGAAACTACCTGTGTTAAGTTATCATTTTTATATTGGCGAATAATAAATTCATCCCCACTGTCCGAATTCACTTTTCTCTCCTGATTTGGCGAAACCACAATGTCCAAATACACATCCTCAGTTACATTTACCCGCATAGTTTGGTCTGAGATAGTCGCATTTGTTGCCATAGCTGGAACTGTCATAGACATTATTATAGCTAAGCACAATAAGATACTCACAACTTTTTTTGTCATAATAACTCTCCTTTCCCTATAGAAACCATACTTTTCTTACAACTCCACAAATATACCACATGGGATTCAACTCCATTCTCATACTTTACAAACACAAACCATATACCACTTATATCAAAGTCGCTCTCGTTAATCCTACACAATAACACTATTTGTTGTCTTCACCGCCGTATCCGATCCAGCGGAATTTCTGGCGTAGAAAAATACCATGGCTCGATACTTACTTCCTGGATTGCTAGGTGAATATGCCACTATCCCAGAATAATGATCCTGATGCTGTGTTTGCATTCCCGGATACTCTCTGATGTTAAATGTATACTCGGACACCCAGTCGGTACCGTTAAACCGCTGTACCACGATGCTAGTAGTCCCCAGGACATCCATCTTAGCAGTACACTGAATCATAAAGCCAACATGCACCCGCCCGCTCCCGTTTCGTGATAACGTCGCATCATAACTTATGATTTGCTCACTAGCCCGTGGTTGTACAGCATATCCTTGCACTCCTACAGCAGAGACCAAACACAACACCATTAACAACAGTACGACACATCTTTTCTTCATTTTTCTTCACTCCAGGTCGTTAATTTAACATAGACGCTGCCATTTGCTCCAAAATCTGTTGGTTGGAACCACTTAGATAGCACTCATAGCCACTCGTTTCCCAAGCCATAGTGAAATTGTTTATATTCTCGATGACATATATCATTTGTCCATGTATATCTACGATATCCGCGTTCCCCTCTACTTTTTCAACATAAGCCGAGGATTGGTTCGAAGGTAAAATGTTGATCACCAGTAATTCTCCCTGGCACTCATATTTTGCATACAGCTCGTAAAGCGTACCATCTGAGTTGCAAATCCGCTCCGCCGTCTGGAATTGGCTACCTTCCGGCAGCCAAGTGGGAGCTTTCACCTCCGTGATGCCGCAGGCATCCAGAGCCTCCTGCAAGGTGTCATACTCCAGAACTTCCGGCGTAAGCAACTCCGGCTGCTGACTTGGCTCCCCGGAAACAGTGGTACTCTCCACCGACTCCCCTTCCATAGGCGTCTCCGTGTCTAGGCTTTCAAAGGTAAAGATCTCGTCGTTCCATTTGGCCAATCCGCCAAAAATATCCCATCCAGCAGCATGGGCCGTAAACAGCCCCACAAACACCAGGGCCAAGGCCGCAGCGGTGGCCCCCAGACTGCGGGGCAGCCGCCAACGCCGCACCTGCGGGGTGTGTACGGGTGCTTGGGTCTTCTCTTCTCGGTGGAGATACTCCCGCTGGAATCGGCACCAGGCCGCTTCTACATCCACATGGTTCTCCCCCGCCTCCTTCTCTCGCTGGACAATCAGGTCCAGCATGTACAAAATATCTTCGGTGGAGTACTCCTCCACCCCTTGGGAATCCAGGCGCAGAATTTCTTTGAGTTCCTCGCTGCCCATCCGGGCCAGCTCTTCCCGGGACTTGCGCATACCTGGCTCCTCCTTTCACTTGGTATATGTCGGTTTCCCTTGATTCGGGGACACCTATTCCTGCTGTTTTGCAAAATATTTTTTCAGCTTCTTTCTGGCCCGCTGCACCTGCTTTTTGCAGGCCTCCAGGGAAAGCCCTCTGGCCCGGGCCAATTGCGCCACGGTCTGGTGCTCCAAGGCGTACTCTTTCATCAGTTCATACGCCGTCTCTCCCACCAGGTCCCCATAGATGACGTCCAGGTCCTCTGGGTCGGTCCGGGCCACATCTCCGGGTTCGGTGGCAGCCTGGGCCGCTTGGGCCGCCCACCGGGCCTTCTCCCGGCTTCTCCGGGTAGCCTGGATGACGTGCTTCAAGGTCTCCATCATCCAGCCCTTTGGGTTGGGGCTGTCCATGAGGACGTCCACCTTGCTCCAGGCGATGGCGAAGGCCTCCTGCACCGCCTCCTCCGCCAGCCCTTCGTCCCCCTCCAGGGCAAACTGGGTATAGCGCAGCAGCTGGGCATACATGCCCCGGTACAGCTGCTCCAGATATTCTTCTCCTCCCATCCTCTTTTCCCCCCCTTTGGGCGCGCTCTCTTTTTACCTTACCGCAAAAGCCCCACCGCCACAATGGCAGAGGAGAAAAAGACGGTGTCAAGAAGTTGTAGGGAAAATTTTTGACAAATAGGAATTGCCCAAAGGGACGCAGTGCGTGGAACAGTGGCGTGACCTTCCCCGCCCGGCCCGGGAGCCTCACGGCGAGGTCTGGGTGTGGTAAACCCAGAGAGAAGGGAACTACTTTTCGCTTTGTGCAGGGCTTCTCTGTGCTGTTGATCATATAGCTTGCTAGAGCATGAGCTCCAGAAGCAACAGCTGCCCCTGCTGCCAAAATCGGAACAAAACGCTCCAATGTCTTTTTGCTCCAACCCATGGGGCGACTACTGAGACGGGCGGATAAGGATAATATGTGGCTGACATGGGGTTCTGTGGCTCCACCATTGGCTGCCTCCGGGTCTGAATGAAAGATTGTAATCGCATCAAAGTTGCTGTCCAGGTACCCAAAGGCTTCTTCAATGCTCTTTTCTCTATGTGGCCACCGCTCCAGAAGCCGATTGTGAACCATGTGAAGTTGTTCACGATTTCCGGTGCTCAACGCCTGCCGCGCTAAGTATTCATATTGGCTACCAGAAGTGCGATCAATCCCGCTGACCAGCTGTTTTAAGGCCTTGTTTTTATGGTATCTATCCAGGACAAAGAAGCTGTTTGGAAGCCATTCAAGCCCCTGTTTGATCCATGTGGCACCGTCCCCATGCAGGTAGATTATGGTGTGTTCCAAGTCGTACCGTTCTTCTATTTTGCAGATGCACATGGTCTTCATCCGCATCGACGTGCAGCACAGGCACCGCTCGTCTACTTTTGATTTCATCATGTCTGGGGACACTTTCTCGAATTTTATGCAGTACTGTCTGCCGTGAAACCTGTCCACCTGTCACAATCTTGCTGCTCTTGGCATAGGACATGGTTCTGGATGCTTCCACAAGCGCCAGACTGACGCCACCGCTCACTTTTTGATTGGGCGCAATTCCCACCAGTTCATCCACGGGGTGACAATAGGTCCCATCCTTCATGCGATAATAGGTTCGTTGGTACTCCAGTTGCCCAAGCTGTGTCAGCACCCGCCGTTTCTCGTTGCGCCGCTCCACGCTCAGGCCAGCGGCCCTGCGCCCGGCCTTGTCTTCCAACAGTTCCCGATCAACCTGTTCATAATAGCCAGACAGCAGCTCCAGAACCGTTGCGCTGATCTCCTGGCCTAGATGCTCCTCGGCATGGTCTATGTTTACGATCTCATTTTCAAAGAATTTCTCCAGTTTGTTCTTGAGCTTTTCGATGGTTTGGTTTATCATAGACTTCACAAGGAACAACCCTTTCTTGGTTAATGTTGGCTGACACTTTCATTAAACCACATTTGGGTTGTTCCTTGTGCTTTTATTTTCCTACAACTATTTTACACCGAGCGGGGCGGGACATGCAGGCAAACGAGAGGCCGACTCCCAACAGGGTCAGCCTCTCGTTTGGCGTTATGGGCCTATTTTGCAGCAGGCCCTCTTATATGGTCCATGGAAGTTTTCGCCCCGGACGGGGTTACACGTCCCCGGCGTCCCGGAAGAAGGTCAGGCCGCCAATGCCGGCGTGGCCGTTGCCATGGCCCTTGTCCAGGGATTGGATGGTGACTGAGCGGGCATCGGCGGGCAATTTCACAAACACACTCTCGTACTTGGTTTTCCAGCCCAGGTCAGAGCCCTGATAGAGGAGCTCCACTCCACGGGGGGTGGTGACCTCCACACGGACGGCCACCTTACCATTTACGCCCCAGTCCACATTGTCCCGCACAGACTTCTTGATGCCGAAGTCAAAGGTCAAATACTTGTAGTTCTGGCCCTCCACGTTGTAGGTGATGGAGCCGCCGTTGTTGATGTAGATGCCGTTTTGATACCACTTCTCCCCGCTGCCATTCCACAGCCCCAGGCGGTTCTCCACGCCCATGCTGCCGCCGCTGGAAGAGGACTTGTCCTGGAAGCCCTTGGGCTCGGCTGCCTGTCCGGTGACCCGGAGGGTGAGGTGGGCGGAGTTGGTCTTGCCCTGGTCGGCTATGGTGTAGGTGACCCGGTAGTACCCAGCAGCCAGATCCTTGGAGTTGCCGGAGACGGGGAAGTTGTTCACATTGGCTTGGAGCACCTCCCCCTTCTCATTCACTTTGTCCACGGTGATGCGGATGCTGTCCTTGGTCAGATCCCGGTGGAAGATGCTGCCGAAGCTGGAGACATAGTCGGACAACTGGTAGGCCGTATTGGTGGCCAGCACCGCCTCTGGGGCGCTGACCTCCACCCACACAGAGGGGTAGTGCAGCAGCCACCGGTCGTACTGCTCCTTGCCAAATTCAAACCACCGGTAGTGACGGGCCTTGAAGTTGCCCCCCACGCTCAGGTTGCCCTCGCCGTTCTTCCCCGGGGCCAGGAACTCTCCAGACAACAGGTCGGTCTTGTACCACGCCGCCACGTCGGCCAGCTTGGTGAAGGACCAGGCGTGGGAATTGCTGCGTCCCCACACACTTTTGGTGCCCAGACGCTGGGACAGGTAGATGTACCCCCGGGCGTTGCCGTCGCACACCGCCACGCCGTTGCCCAGCGAGTCGGTGAGCAGCTGCCCCATCCCGTCATACCGCAGCCAGCCTTTGTACGCATTGGACACCGCGGACAGGGCCTGCCTCGGTCATATCCGGCTTGTAGTGGGCCAGCATCTTCTGGGCGTTGCCCTCGATGCGCTTGAGCCACTCATCCTGTCTCAGGGCCTGCTTGCTGACCCAGAGTTTCACATGGGAGGCCAATCCATCCTTGGTGGTGACTTCACAGCCCCAGTCCTTGAGGATAAAGGTGCGGGGCTCATCGTCCATGAACATGGTGCCCAAGGCGGTGAGCTGGTCCCGGGTGGAAAAGATGTGGTTGGCTTGCAGGTCCACGTCCACCTCATACACCTCTTCGCCCCAGTGGTTGACGAGCTTCCACTTTTTTGCGTCAAAGTTGAGCAATTCGGCCAGAATCTGGTCCCAGGCCTTTTTGCCCTGGCTGTCCAGGGTTCCTCGGCCATGATAGAGGTAGCTGGCCCAGGGCTGGCGCAGCCGCTCCGGAGACAGTTCCTTGGTGTAGTCCTCCCCGGTGACGGCCAGGTTGACAGTGCGGGAGCGGCTATTGCCGTCCTGATCTGCCACGGTGTAGGTGACATGGAAGTCCCCCTTCTCCTGGCCCTTGTAGTCGGTCTGGTAGGTCACCTGGTCGGAGAGGTCGTGGCCGCTGGCATCCTTGGCCACCACATACTCCAAAATGTTCTCCTTTGTCACCTGCCAGCTGCGGTTAAACTCCAAGTCGTCCACCGCCAGATAGGGAGTGTTTCCGGCTTTGGTGAACTGGGCATCGCCCCACACGGCCAGGTCGTTGGCGTTGGAGCCCTTGGCATCCACCACCAGCTGCAGCACCTCCACATCCGCCAAATTCACATCCACATGCTTGGCAGGGGTGGTGGTGGTGATGGTGCCGCTGGTGTACACCTGCTTTCCGTCGGCAAAGACCTTGAATTCCACCTCGCCCACCTTGTCCCGGACCGAAGAGTGGAGACCTACGTCCGCCTGAAAGTGTTGGTAGCCGTTCTCCTGCACGTCCACAAAATAGACGCTGGCATAGGAGTTGTCGGATGGGACTGTGAGCAGCGCGGTCTTGCAGTCGGCCTCCTTGCCATCCTTGAGCAAAGCCAGTTGTTTCCCCGTGTCGTCCTGATTTTTACGGAATGTCTGGCAGTTGGTGGCCGTGGGCGTCAACGAACTCAACGCCACATCAAAGGCTGCACTGGATGCCTGTGCCGGAGTACTGATGTACCATCCTGCGCCCACGACGCCCAGGACACCGGTGAGTGCCAAGGTACAACCGGCCAATTTTCTGAGTGTGTTCTTCATCGTGACCCTCCTTAAAATCGAATTGTCCGTTTGTGGAACCTGTGTGGTCATGGACTATACCATAGGAATATGATTGTTTCAATAGACAATCGAATGTTCCAAAAAGGTACGTTGACCTATCCAGTTTTATTTTAGATTATTTGTGAATTGTTGCGAAAAACTTGCTCATTTGGCTTCTTTTACCTTGTAAATGTTATGAAAAACTGGAAGAGACTCCTATCTCTTTGCGCCCCCACAAAACGAGAGGCCACCCTCCAAAGGGGGCAGCCTCTCGTTTTGTGGGGCGGACCTATTTTGCACAGGCCCCGGAATGGAGAAAAACCTGGGTGCTGATGGTTTTCTCATTCCTTTTTCCTCTGGGATATGATATAATGCTATGCTGTAAAAATATCAGTTCCTATGATACTGTTTTGAAAAACTCTGGATACAAGGAGGAACTTCCATGCAAAACCGTGTAACTGTCACCCTGGCCGGGCGCAGCTATGTGCTTTTGGCCCAGGAAGGGGAAGAATACGTCCAGCAAGTGGCGGACTTTGTCAACGATCATCTCCGCCAGACCCTGGAGGGAAACAGCGACATGACCCAGGTGGACTGCGCCCTGCTCACCTGCCTGAACATCGCTGACCAATACCTGAAGGACAAGGAGTCCGGGGAGAACCTGCGCCAGCAGATCAAAGACCTGTTGGAGGAGAACGCTCTGCTGAAGATGGAGCTTCACGACGTCACCCATCCCCATCCGGACAAGAACAACCGAAAGTAAGGGACATCCCTGATACGGAGGAATATTATGGAGATTTTATCCCCCGCCGGAAGCCCGGAGGCGGTTCGAGCGGCGGTATATGCCGGGGCCGATGCGGTGTATCTGGGCTACGGCCCCTTCAACGCCCGGCGCAACGCCCGCAACTTCGACGCCGCCGAGCTGGAAGAGGCCATCACCCTGTGCCACCTCTACGGGGCAAAGGTCTATCTCACCCTCAACACCCTGGCCTCCGACCGGGAGGTTCACCAGGCCGCCCAGGTGGCCTCTGAGGCCTCCAAGCTGGGGGTGGACGCCATTTTGGTGCAGGACATGGGCCTGCTCTCCGTGGTGCGGAAGGTGGCCCCTGACGTGCACCTCCACGCCTCCACCCAGATGACCATTCACAACCTGGACGGGGTGAAGAAGTGCGCCGACTTAGGACTGACCCGGGCGGTGCTGTCCCGGGAGCTGTCCCGCAAAGAGATTTCCTACATCTGCGCCCAGTCCCCCATTGAGATTGAGACCTTCGTCCACGGGGCACTGTGCATGTGCTACTCGGGGCAGTGCTTCTTCTCCTCGGTGCTGGGGGGACGCAGCGGAAACCGGGGCCTGTGCGCCCAGCCCTGCCGCCTGAGCTACGGCTGGAAGGGGAAGGCCGACCGCTATCCCCTCTCCCTCAAGGATATGTCCCTGGCCGGACACCTGCGGGAATTGCAGGACATGGGGGTGGCCTGTGCCAAGATTGAAGGGCGGATGAAACGTCCAGAATATGTATGGGTGGTGACGAAAATCTACGCCGACGCCCTGCGGGAGGGGCGGGAGCCCACCGCCGACGAGGTGGCCCAGCTCACCGCCGCTTTCTCCCGCCAGGGCTTCACCGACGGGTACTTTGTGGACCGCAAGGGCGCGGATATGTTTGGCATTCGGGAGCAGCAGCCGGAACCCCGTGAGCTGTTTGCCGCCGCCCGGGCGGGGTATGACAAGCCCCCTCAGCGGGTTGCCGTCACCCTCCACGCCAACATCCAGGCCGGTGAGCCTGCCGCCCTCACCCTCACCGACGGGGACGGCCACACCGTCACGGTCACCGGAGACACCCCGGAGCCCGCCCGCACCCGTCCCCTGGAGGGGTCGGACGTGGCGGCCCAGCTGTCCAAAACCGGCGGTACCCCTTACCGGGTCACCCAAGCACGGGCAAATGTGGGGGATGGCCTGTCCCTGCCCCGCTCCGCCCTCAACGCCCTGCGCCGGGAAGCGGTGGAGCAGCTTTCCGCCCTGCGCACCGCCCTGCCGCCCCGGCGGCACTTCCCCTATGCGCCGCTGCCCAAGGCGGCAAACCCCACAGCAACCCCTGCCATCCACGTCACCCTTCACGCGGCCAGCCAGTGCTCTCCCGCTCTGCTAAAAGCCAAACCGGCGCGCATGGCCCTGCCCGTGGACGAGGCAGCGGCCCACCCCCAGATAGTGGCAGACATCCAGGCCCACCACATTCCGGTGGCGGTGGTGCTCCCCCGCATCTGCTGGGACGGGGAGCTGGACACCCTGAAGGCACAGTTGACCCAGTGCCGGGAGCAGGGCATTTCCCACGCCCTGGTGGGCAATCTGGGCCTTTTGGATGTGGCGCAAAACCTGGGCTTCACCCTCCACGGGGACTACGGCCTGCAAGTGTTCAACAGCCACGCGGTGGAAGCCTATAGGGCCTTGGGCCTTGCCTCTCTCACCGCTTCCTTTGAGTTAAAGCTGGCCCAAATTCGGGATTTGTCCAAGACCTTGCCCATAGAATTGCTGGCCTACGGGCGGCTCCCCCTGATGATTACGGAAAACTGCGCCATGAAGGCGGGGGCGGGGCAGTGCTGCTGCGGCCACGGCAACACCCTCACCGACCGGCGTGGGGTGGGCTTCCCGGTGCGCAAGGCCTGGGGCTGCCGCAACGAGATTTTCAACTCCGACACCCTCTTTTTGGCGGACAAAGCGGAGGACTACCTGCGGGCCGGGGTGTCCGCTTTGAACCTGCTGTTTACCACCGAGGACGCCCAGACTGTGGCGGACATGGTGGCGCGATACCAGGGCATGGGGAACGCTGCGCCCACCCCGTACACGCGCGGATTGTATTACCGTGACGTAGAATAAGGAGGAACCATTCAACATGGACATTATTTTGGCATCCCAGTCCCCTCGGCGCAAAGAACTGCTGAGCCAGATGGGGCTGCGGGGCTTTAAGGTCACCTCTCCCGAGGTGGACGAGACGGTGGAGGAGCATCTGCCCCCCGCCCAGGTGGTGGAGGAGCTGTCCCGGCGCAAGGCCCTGGCGGGGGCCCGCCATGCCGACCAGGATGATCTCATCATCGCCGCCGACACGGTGGTGGCGTTGGAGGGGGCTGTGCTGGGCAAGCCTGCGGACCAGCGGGAGGCCTTTGCCATGCTCTCCGCCCTGAGCGGAAACCGCCATTATGTATACACCGGCCTCACCGTCATCCAGGGAGATCAGGTGGTGACCCAGCACGAGTGCACCACCGTCACCTTCCGGGAATTGGAGCCGGAGGAGATTTCCCATTACATCGCCACCGGCGAACCCATGGACAAGGCCGGAGCCTATGGCATTCAGGGACTGGGCGCCATGCTGGTGTCCGGCATTGAAGGAGACTATTTCAACGTGGTTGGCCTGCCCATTTTCCGCCTCAGCCGGATTCTGGCCGGCTTTGGCCTGGACCTGTTCCAGATGGCTGACCACTAAACAGGAGGAACTATGAAGGGATTTTTCCGCAACAATGGAGGATTGCTGGTGGTGGCGGCGGTGCTGTTTGCAGCTTTGCTGGTCATTATCTCAGCCATTTCCGGGATTAACCCCATTACCAACGTCATGCAGGCCCTTTCCGGCCCGGTGGGATCGGTCACCTCCGGCATTTCCGGCTGGTTTCAGGACCAGTATGACCGCATCACCGGGTACGACGCTTTGTTGGTAGAGTATGAGGCTCTAAAAGAAAAGTCCGCGGAGTTGGAGAAGCAGGTGCGGGAGAGCCAGGACGCCCTGCGGGAAAATGAGCGGCTGCAAGAGCTGCTGGGGGTGGCCCAGGAGCACCCGGACTGGACCTACGCCTCCGCCACCGTCACCCAGCGTTCCACCACCAACTGGGGCCGTCAGATCACCGTCAACTCCGGCACCAATCAGGAAATCGCCGTGGGGGACTGCGTCATCGACCAGTATGGCAATCTGGTGGGGGTGGTCAGCGAGGTGGGCAGCAACTGGAGCCTGATCTCCACGGTGATCAACCCCGGTCTGGAACTGGGGGTCCGGGTGTCCCGCACCGATGACAGCTGCATGGCCCAGGGAGATTTTGCCCTCATGGAGGAGGGTAAACTGAAGCTGACCTACATTCCCCAGGAGGCCCAGCTGGTCACCGGCGACCAGGTGACCACCTCGGGGCTGGGCGATCAGTACCCCGGCGGACTGCTGGTGGGACGGCTGGAGAGCATCCAGACCGAGGCCGACGGCATCAGCCGTACCGGCGTGCTCGTTCCCGAGGCGGATGTGGCCAACATCCGCTATGTGTATGTAATCACGCAGTTTGAGCAATAAAAGAGCTCCCCGGCGCAGCGTCAACCCCATTGCACCGCAGCTTGCCCAGCGAGAACAAACAGAAAGGTTGTGCACCCATGGCGGAACTCACCCCCATGATGAAACAATATATCAAAATTAAGCAGGACAATCCCGATTGCCTACTTTTCTTCCGGTTGGGGGACTTTTACGAGATGTTCCACGACGACGCCAAGATTGGCGCCCAAGAGCTGGGGCTCACCCTCACCACCCGGGACCGGAACAAGCCGGAGGAGGAGCGCACCCCCATGTGTGGGGTGCCCTACCACTCGGCCCAGAACTACATTGCCCGGCTCATCAAGCGGGGGTACAAGGTGGCCATCTGTGAGCAGATGGAGGACCCCGCCACCGCCAAGGGACTGGTGGAGCGGGACATTGTGCGCATTGTCACCCCCGGCACCGCCATGGACGACGTGATGCTGGACGAGAACAACAACAACTACATCTGCTGCGTCTATGTGGAGGGTGACCGGGCGGGGGTGGCGGTGTGCGACGTGTCCACGGGGCAGTTCCACACCACCCCCTTGGAGGGCACGGACTGGCTGCCCCACCTGTGCAATCAGCTCTCCGCCTGTCCGCCCAGCGAGGCCATTCTCTCCACCCAGGCCGCCCAGCACGGCGAATTGGTGGAGTTTTTGCGCCAACGGCTGGACTGCCTGTGCCAAACAGCCCCGGAGGAGTGGTTTGAACCCGCCCAGGCTGTGGAGGCCCTGGTGGCCTGTGGGCTGTGGCAGGCGGGGGCAGACCTGCCCCCCCAAAGCCCCCAGTGTTATCAGGCCGCCGGGGCCTTGGCGAGGTATCTCACTCAGACCCAAAAGACCGATTTGACCCACTTAGGCCCCCTGGTGGTGGAGCAGCCGGAGCAGCGGCTGTATATGGAACTGGACCTGACCGCCCGGCGCAACCTGGAGCTCACCGAGACCATGCGCAGCAAGGACAAGAAGGGCTCTCTGCTGTGGGTGTTGGACCGCACCCGCACCCCCATGGGCCACCGGATGATCCGGGCCTGGCTGGAGCGGCCCCTGCGCTCTCCTCTGGCCATCTCCCGCCGTCAGGACGGGGTGGCCGCTCTGGTGGACAACCTGGTGGCCCGGGAGGAGCTGGGCCACACCCTGCGCCAAATCCCCGACTTGGAGCGGCTCATCGGCAAGGTGGGCTACGGCTCTGCCAACGCCCGGGATATGAAGTCCCTGGCCCAGGGCCTGGCCCTGCTTCCCGCCCTGGCCGCCCAGCTGGAGGCCCTCACCGGCCGGGCTATGGCCGGGCTCAAAGACGGAATGTTGGGCCTGGAAGGGTTGCAGCAGGACATTGACGCCGCCATTCGGGACGAGGACGACGACCACCGCCTCCCCTTCACCATCCGGGAGGGGGACTTCATCCGCCCCGGGTATGATGAGCAGGTGGACCACCTGCGGGACATTCTCACCAACGGGGCGGGTATGGTGCTGGCCCTGGAGGGCCGAGAAAAGGAGCGCACCGGCATCAAGAGCCTGAAAGTGCGCTATAACAAGGTGTTTGGCTACTACATCGAGGTGTCCAAGTCCAACTATGATCTGGTGCCTGAGGACTACATCCGCAAGCAGACTCTGGTCAACTGCGAGCGGTTCATCACCCAGGAGCTCAAGGACTTGGAGCACGAAATTCTCTCTGCCCAGACCCGCATCACCGCCCTGGAATACCAGCTGTTTTGTCAGCTGCGGGACAAAGTATCGGCCCAGGTGCGCCAGGTGCAGCAGGCGGCGGGGAGCGTGGCCCAGCTGGATGTCCTCCTCTCCTTTGCCACAGTGGCGGTGGAGCGCAATTACTGCCGCCCGGTGGTGGACGAAAGCGGGGTGCTGGACATCCGGGAGGGCCGCCACCCGGTGGTGGAGCACACCTTGAAGGACCGTCTTTTTGTGCCCAACGACACCCAGATGGATGAGAATGACCACCGTCTGTCCATCATCACCGGGCCCAATATGGCGGGCAAATCCACCTATATGCGCCAGGTGGCCCTCATCGTCCTCATGGCGCAGATAGGGGCATTTGTCCCCGCCCAGTCCGCCCACATCGGGGTGGTGGACCGGGTCTTCACCCGCATTGGGGCCTCGGATGACTTGGCCGCCGGTCAGTCCACCTTCATGGTGGAAATGAGCGAGGTGGCCCAGCTGCTGCAAAACGCCACCCGGCACAGCCTGCTGATTTTGGACGAAATTGGCCGGGGCACCTCCACCTATGACGGCATGTCCATCGCCCGAGCGGTGCTGGAATACTGCGCCAGTGCCAAAAAGCTGGGGGCCAAGACCCTCTTTGCCACCCACTACCACGAGTTGACGGCGGTGGAGCAGGAGCTGGACGGGGTACATAACTTCCACATCGCCGTGAAAAAGCGCAAGGACGACATCGTCTTTTTGCGGAAAATCATTCCCGGCGGGGCGGACCAGAGCTACGGCATCGAAGTGGCCAAGCTGGCCGGGGTGCCCGCCCCCGTCATTTCCCGGGCCCGGGAAATTCTCTCCCAGCTGGAGAGCCAGGGCGGCGTGGCCCCGGTGGGAGCCGCAGCCCCTGCATCCCAGG
Source organism: uncultured Oscillospiraceae bacterium (assembly GCA_944387075.1). Classification (GTDB taxonomy): domain Bacteria; phylum Bacillota; class Clostridia; order Oscillospirales; family Oscillospiraceae; genus Enterenecus. The sequence continues at coordinate 15,838 of CALXDO010000107.1, forward strand.
AGCAGATGACCCTGGGGGATTTGGCGGGCAGCGAGGTGCTGGACACTCTGCGCCGTACCGCCGTGGACACCCTCACCCCCATCGAGGCGCTGAACCTGCTCTATCAGCTCAAACAAAAGCTGTCTTAACCTACATAAAAAGAATCCGCGGCAACGGAAACAGCCTAGCTACTGGGCTGTGGCGATCAAATTTTCCCTCCTTTGGGGCGCCCCGCTGCCTGCATAAGACAAAGTCTCCGAGTCCGGTGTTACCGGCCTCGGAGACTTTTGTTATCTGTTCTTCCAGGGGAACCTGGTTGGCTTAGCTTCTGCGCTTGCGGCCCACCATCAGCCCAATGCAGGCTGTGCTGACCAGCATCACGCCGGTGAACAGGGCCAACTGGCTGGCGTCGCCGGTGGCGGGAACGCCACTGGTGTTCTGGTCCACAATTACATTGGCCAGGACATAGGTGCTGAAGTGGGTGAGGTTGGCGGTCACGGTGTTGGCGGTCTTGTTCACCGTGATGGGCACCTCTGCCTTCTCGCCGTTTTCGTCCACATAGTACAGCTTCAAGTGGTCGGCTGAGAGGCCCTCAGGGATGGCAAAGGTCACCTGTACGGCCCCCTTGGGCTGGACCGGCTTGCCGTCCAACAGGGCGGTGATTTCCATGATATACGCGTGGCTCATGTCCGAGACCACACCGCTCAGGGCCTTCTCCACACGGGTATAGCCCTCGCCGTCCTTGACGTTGTCCACCGTAATCACGGTGTTGGGGGCAAAGACCTGGTCGGCGTTGCCCATGGTGATCTGGCTGCCGGTGCTGTTGTCCAAAGTCACATCTCCGTCGGTCTCCACAGGGGTAGAGGGCACGGGAGTGGGCTCGGGTGTCTGGGTGGGTGCGGGCGTGGGCTCCGGCGTCTCGGTGGGTGCGGGAGTGGGCTCCGGCGTCTCGGTGGGTGCAGGAGTAGGCTCCGGTGTCTCAGTGGGCGCGGGCGTAGGCTCCGGCGTATCCACCAGTTCTTTTATGGCCTGCTCCAAGGCAGCCGTGGCGTCGTCCACCGCCTTCTGGGTCGCAGTGGCATCCACATACACCCGCCGGGCGGCCTGCTCAGCCGTTTTTACCGCCTGCCAAGCTTCCTGGGGATACGCACTGCCATCCAGCTTGGCCGCTTTGTCCAGAGTCTGGCCCAGGTTGGTCACATCGGCCACCTGGCTCTCGTCACAGCCCAGGGTGAAGTAGTCCATGATGACGTTGGTGTCCCGGTTGGTGGCGCCTTCGTGCTTGTTCCCGGTGTTGGTGATGGTCAGGCAATACCGGCCGTTGTCCTCCCCGGTCCAGGAGAACAGCTCCTGCTGATCCTGCTTGGTCTCGCTGTACCCATCCACAGTCTGGGTGGTCACCACTTCATGATCGCTGAGGCGGGTGACGGTGAAGGTCATGATGGCCACACCCTCTGCACGGCGACCATAGACATGAATTTCATTGCCGAAGAAGTCCAACTGCATGGTCTCGTCGGCCTTACCGGACTTGATGGCCTTGCCCCCGTCCAGGGTGGCATCGGACAGTTCCACCCAATTGCCGTTTTTCACCACCAGGCTGCTCTCGGCATCCACACGGGTGAGAGAAAGGCTGTTTTTGGCGGTGGTGAGCAGCCAAACCATCTCATCCACCTGCTCCTGGGTGTAGCCCTCTCCCTCCAGAAGGGCCTTGGCCTCACCCAGCATCTGGGTAAAGATGTCCTGGCGCAGGGGGGCGTAACAAGTCAGATCCAGCCCTTCGCAGGCGGAGATGAGCCCTGCAAGGGCACGGGTGTTCACCGCAGGTACATTTACCTGGGGCTCCCCGCCCTGGGTGACCACAACAGACACAGTATCGGTGACACTCTGGCCGTTGTAGGTGGCCTGGGCGGTGATGGTGTAGGTACCGGGGGCTGTGAAGGTGACGGTATGATCCTTCACGGTGGCACTGTTGGCCGCTTTGGCCTCGTCCACCACGGTGTAGGTCACTTGGGCCTGGGGCTGCTGGGCATCCGCGTCACAGGTGCGGAAGAACACATGGGAGGCCAGCTCCAGGGACACGGCAGTCTGTCCATAGGGGATGACCTGGGCCATGGGCTGCTCCACCACCACGCCGGCGATGCCGTCACTGGCGCAGCCAGCCCCAGTCTCCTGGGCCACAGTGGTGGTGAAGGACATAAAGTTGGCGGCTTTTCCGTTCTCCACATTGTAGAAGCGGATGGTGTAGCTCTGGTTGGTCTCAGACAGCTGGGCTAGATCGTCCACGGTGATGGTATCCGCGGAGGCGTGATAGGTGTTGACGGTGGCGGCCTTCACTTCCTGCCCATCCCGATAGGCTGCAATCTTCACGTTGCCCGCACCAGGGCCTCGCTTGATGGTGAAGGTCCCCCCGGTTCCCACCATGGAAAACTCCAGATAACTGTCTGCCTTCTTGGTATAAACGACCCCTTGATCCTTGAAGGTGGTATCGACCCACTTGGTATCAGCTTCGGAGGCGTTCTCCTGGATGACCTGGGTCTGTTTGGTGCCATCGGAGAGGAATCTGGTCACCTGATCTGGGGTGTAGGTCTGGGCGGTGGGGGCGGTGTCATGCCCGGCTCCGGCAAAGGCGCCCAGATTGAGGGTGTCCAGGCTGCCGCCCAGAATGTCCTGTCCGCCGTTGTCGTCCACCGTCACACCGGCGTCGACGTAGGGAGAGGTGCTCTTGAGGGAGGCGGCGGCAAAGGCGTGGGCCATATCCAGGTTAAACAGGTTGGCACCGCCCACAAACTGCGGATCATCGGTGCGCTTGTTTTCATCCTTAGGAGCCACACAGCCAATGTATACGTTGTTGTCAAAGGTGGAGTTGGCCCCGGGGTAGAAGCAATCATTTTTGCTGGCCACAGCGGCGTTGGTGAAATACCAGATGTTGTTGGTGTAGTCCACCTGGTCTCCCTGGTACACCGCATGGCAGGATTTGTTGGAGATAAAGGTGTTGTTGTACACCTTTGCACTCTCCAGCTTGGTAATGTCCGTCTCGCCCACTGCCACAATCTGGGCGTTGTGGGCGGTGAACACGCCGCTGTCGTTGACAGAAAGATTGAAGCGGATGGTGTTGTTGCGATTGTAGGACTTCTGACGCACATGGAGCATGTAGCCACCACCATAGTTGTCATGGGTGTAGTTGTACTGAATGAGGCCGTCTCGGGTCATGTCATCCAGATTGAAGGCCATGCCGTCCATGCCGTTGACGCCGTTGCACACCTCATTGTATTGGAACACCATGCCGTTGGCCCGGTCGCACCAGATGCCGCAGCCGTATCCTTCTGTGGTGCTCTGGAAGGTATCCACGGTGTTGTACTCCACCAGTACCTTGTCGGTATAGATGGGGATGATGCCGGAGCGGGTGACGTTGTGGATGTAATTGCCCCGAATGACCACGTTGGTGTGGCGGAAGTCCACGTCGTCCAAGGTGCCCTTGACGTTGGTGGTGGTGATGCCGTTGGCCTGGCAATTCTCCACCCGGTTGTTCTCGATCAAAATATCATCAAAGGTGGTGATCTTCTTGGAGGTGTCCAGCTCCTGCACCCGCACATTGAACTGGTTGGGTGCCTCAGGGAGCCGGGCCGTATAGGTGACAAAGTTGATGCCGCCGGTGCGGTGGGTGGTACGGGTGCCCCAAAAGGTGTTGGATGTGTTGGGGTTGGACTGGTCGCCCCCCACATAGCCATCCAGGGGACTGCCGTCAGGATTGGTGGGCACGACAGGGTAGATGTCATCCTGGCCGTTGTAACCCCGGACATCGTGGACATAACAGTCCCGGATGTAGATGTGGTGAATGACGCCGTAGTCATAGCCCTCTACCCGGATGCCGCTGCGGTCCCGGTTGACGTCGTCTCCCTGGTTTTTCACTTCCAGATTATTAATTTCAATGTATTCCTGGTTGTAGAGGTATACGGCGGCACCGATCTGGTCCCCGCTCTCTCCCACAAAGGGACCCTGCCAGTCCTTGATCTGGGGCATAAAGCAGGCCCCATTGCCGTCGATGACCGGCTTGTCCCCCTCCCCATACATGTCAATCACAATGGGGTATCCCTCACAGCCGGAGCCTTTGGGCCACAGGGTGCCGGTAAAGTAGGAGCCGGCCTTGATGAGGATGTGGTCGCCGGGTTGGAAGGTCATGGAATTGACGTCCTCCAGGCTGTCAAAAGCGTTGTCCTGGGTCAAGCCGTCCCCGTCGGTCTTGCCGATGTTGGAGTCCAGATAGTAGGTGGTGCCGTAGCCAGTGTCCACCTTCGGTTGTTCCGCCTGGGCCCGGTTGGCCGCAGGCACTGCTAAGGACAGGGTCAGAGCCCCGGCCAACAGCAGGCTGAGAGTTTTTTTCACCGTCGTTCAATCCTTTCTCGTTTCTGTCATAGGGGGAAGGCACCTCATGGTGGACTGAACATCCCCGCCTCCCTCCGGAACTGTCTCATCATAACACACCCTTGGGGTGCGTGGATATATCCACTTGGTGCCTCCCCTGATTTTCGTAAGAAACGGCATAAATCGGCCCTTTGTTTGTGCAACATATACATAACAACCGCGCTTTTCCAGGGGAATAAATATATATACCATCAAATTCCACCACAAAAACTTGCCAGGGGGCTCCCGTTTCTCCGGCAAGGCCCCACGCTTTGACCCCCTGACCAAATCCGAGAGGCTCCGACATCCCTTTTGAATCTTCCACCGCTCCCAGCAGGGAGCATGGGCGAATATGGGGAAACCGTCACTCTGATGCCCCACGGCCTGGCCTCTCGGGCACAAACCGTCCACCCCCAGGACAAGCCGGACCAGGGCCAGACCCCTGCCGCTGTACAGGAAGATGGCAGCACCGCTGCCTCTCGATGGGTTTTTTCATAAAATTTTTGTTGTATTTCGCGGAAACTGTATGAAATTTTATATCGTATGAGAAAAACTCCACTTCATTTGTGTGTTTTGCACAAATTCTTTTGCATTTTTTTGGGTGGAATACAGCTGGACAGGACCACAACCGTTCTGTTAGTATGGTTTCATGAGGAGAATCTAGGCACAAGTTCTCCCTCTTTTTCTGTACGTTTTAGGAAAAAAAGGGGGCCGCGGGATGTTCCTGTTCCATCAGGCATAACCACATGTGTCGCTGCATCCACCGGGTAGGAATGGTCTACCGTCCTGTATGGGGCAGTGTACATATGGTCTTTTGTTGTTCTGTCCCCGGGTGGGCGCCTGGGACAGGATGAAACAATCCCCCCCTGCAACGACAAAAGAAAGAGGTGTTACACATGCAAAAAACTCGAAACCGATGGCTGGCAGCTGTGTTGGCAGCAGTCATGCTCACCGGTAACCTGATGGCATCCGCCGCAGGTCAGCCCAAGGCCAGCGAGGAGGAAGATGTGAATCTGGCCCGCCTCAGCGGCGTTACCGCTACCGCCTCCAACTACGAGGCAAACACCAGCTTTACCGCGGATAAGGCCAAGGACGGCGATACCACGTCCAAGGAATCTCGCTGGGCCACCGACGCGGACAGCAGCATCCCCGAACGCTGGTTGAAGTACGATTTGGGTGCCAAGCGCACCATTACCAGCTTCAAGGTATTCTGGGAAGTGGCCAACGTCACCGACTACGTCATTGAGACCTCCGTAGACGGTCAGAAGTGGGATGCCCAGGTCACTAAGACCAGCGAGAAACCCGCTACCACCGAAATGACCTACTCCCTGTCCCAGTCTGTGGAGGCCCAGTATGTACGTCTGCGCGTCACCGGATACGAGAGTACTGTGGCTGGCGGCAACTGGTGCAACGTGTCCGTGTACGAGTTTGAGGTGTACGGTCACATGCCTGAGGACAGCGGCTCCCAAGGCGGCGAGATGACCCTGCCCACCGGCACCAACCTGGCCCGGGTGGATGGCGTCGTCGCCACCGCCTCCAACGTGGAGAGCGGCACCCAGTTCACCGCCGACAAGGCCCGGGACGGTGACCGCACCTCCAAGACCTCCCGTTGGGCCACCGATCAAAACGTGGAAAACCCCACCATCACCTACAACTTCGGCACCCTGCGCAACGTGCGCAGCGTGGTGCTGTACTGGGAGAACAACCACGCCGACAAGTGGTATGTCCAGACCTCTGTGGACGGCCAGAAGTGGACCACCCAGAAGAGCTTTGAGGGCAAGCTGCCTGTGGCCACCGCTCCCATCCAGACCGTGAACTTCGACGAAACCGTCCAGGCCCAGTATGTGCGGGTATGGGTGGAGAAGTACAGTGCTGACTGGAACAACGTATCTATGTATGAGTTTGAGGTCTACCAGGAAGTATCTGAGGAAGTCGTCACCCCCGCCACCGCCGCTGCCACGCTGGCTCAGAGCATTCAGCTGGTGGATGGCAAGGTGGTTATGACCGGCGAGGTGCCCGAGAAGTACCAGGCCTCCTGGGGCTGCAACTACGAGCAGGTGGTGGATGCCACCGGCACCGTCTACACCCCCCTGGTGGACACCAAGGTGGAGATTTCCGTCACCGTGTGGGAAAAGGCCGACACCACCGCACGCGGCTCTTCCACCGTGCAGCTGACCATCCCCGGGAAGCACACCGCCAATGAGGGCAACCTCAAGCCCTCCGTAGTGCCTGAGCTGGCCCAGTGGTACTCCACCGCCCAGCAGAAGGGACAAATGTACACCCTCACCGCCAACAGCCGCATTGTAGCCGAGGAGGCCTACAACGCTGTGGCCAAGGAACTCCAGGCCGACATTCAGGATCTGTTCGGTCTGACTCTGCCCATCGTCTCCGGCACCGCCCAGGCCGGCGACATCGCGCTGGTGTATCATGACCAGGGCGGCTTCGACAAAGAGACCTACAACATGGTGGTCACCGACCAGGTGGTCATCCAGGCCAACGACGCCACCGGTGCCTATTGGGGCACCCGCTCCGTGCTCCAGGCTCTGAAGCTCTCCGGCAATCTGACCATTGCCCAGGGCACCGCCTGCGACTACCCCGAGTTTGAAAACCGCGGCTTCATGCTGGACGTGGGCCGGAAGCCCACCTCCATGGAGACCCTCAAGGAGATCTCCAAGACCATGGCCTGGTACAAGATGAACAGCTTCCATGTGCATCTCAGCGACAACCTGATCTTTATGGAAGACTACTACAAGGCCGGAGAGGATGAAGATGGAATCCGTCAGGCCTACCAGGGCTACCGTCTGGAGTACTCCCAGGACGGCCTGACCTCCAAGGACTACTCCTACACCAAGGCTGAGTTCAAGGACTTCATGAACTACTCCCGCGCTCTGGGTGTGGACATCATCCCCGAACTGGACGTGCCCGCCCACGCTCTGTCCATCACCAACTACATCATGTACTCCCTGAAGCAACCCGACCTGGTGCTCCACCAGATCGACACCGCCCACCCCTGGGTGGACCATGTGGACATCAGCAAGCAGGCAGGCATCGACATCATCAAGGAGATCTACGATGAGTACATTGATGAGGACTTGTTTGACGAGAACACCATCGTGCACATTGGTGCCGATGAATTCTACGACAGCCACCCCGCCTATCGTGAGTTCCTCAAGCAGATGATCGACTACATCCAGAACGAGAAGGGCCGTCAGGTCCGGGTCTGGGGCAGCTTGTCCTCCATGAGCGGCGGCGAGGGCTCCCCCTTCACCGCAGCCGACGTGCAGGGCGCGCAGATGAACATTTGGAACACCAGCTGGGCCAATCCGCAGCAGATGTTCAACCTGGGCTTTGAGCTCATCAACACCATCGACGGCTATCTGTACATGGTGCCCAACGGCAACGGAAACCGGGGCGGATACGGCGACTATCTGGACACCCAGTCCCTGTACAACTCCTGGGAGCCTGAGAACATGGGCGGCACCTGGATTCCCTCCGGTTCCTCCCAGATGCTGGGTGCCTGCTACGCCATCTGGAACGACAACATTGACACCCGTGCCGCTGGCATCGACGAGACCGACCTGTTCACCCGCTTCATGGATGCCCTGCCCTATCTGGGCGTAAAGATGTGGGGTACCGGCGGTGACGGCATCGACCGCAGCTACAACGACTTGAAGGCTGTGGTTGCCACCCTGGGCACCGCTCCCAACACCAATCCCTACCACACCATCGACCTGGCTGAGGGCACCCAGGAGTACGCCCAGTACTCCTTCGCCAGCACTCAGGATCTCTCTGGCAACGACCGTACCCTGACCCTCAACGGCGCCACCCTCACCGACGGCGTTCTGACCCTCAACGGCGGCAGTGCTTACGCCTCCACCGGTTTGGACGTCATGGGCCCCAAGAACACCGTGACCATGCGGGTGTACAAGGACAGTTCTGCCAACAAAGGGGAGCAAATCCTCCTGGAGGCGGACGCGGCCTACGGCGAGCACACCGTCAAGGCCATCGCCAACAACGACGGCACCTGGAAGGTGGGCTTCGCCCGTGAGCTGTACGAGTATGTGTTTGACTACAACCTGCCCTGCGACAAATGGGTGGACCTGACCATCACCAACGAGGGCAACAAGACCTACCTGCTGGTGGACGGCCAGAAGGTGGAGGCTGTGGGTTCCTTCCTCCCCGATGAAAACGCCACCACCAACTTCAGAGGCAAGACCGGCATCACCTATTCTGCCTTTGACATCCCCGTGGCCCGCATCGGCTCCACCACCAACGCCTTCCAGGGTAAGGTGGATCATGTGACCTTCCACGCCAACGGCGTGGAGCCCACCGTCAAGTATCAGGTGAGCTTTGACACTCTGGGCGGCAGCCCCGTGGAGTCTGTGGTGGTGGTCTCCGGTCAGACCGTGGCGCAGCCTGAGCCTCCCATCCGGGACGGCTTCACCTTCGCCGGCTGGTTTACCGACAAGGATTGCACCAAGGCCTACAACTTCTCCACCGCTGTGGAGTCCGATCTGACTCTGTTTGCCAAGTGGACGGAAAATCAGACCGATCCCGACCCCGAGGTCACTCCCACCCCCGATCCCGAGGTCACTCCTACGCCCACACCTGATCCCGAGGTCACTCCTACGCCCACGCCCGATCCCGAGGTCACTCCCTCGCCCGCGCCGGAGCAGGGTGTTGTGGTAGACAACCAGTCCCAGACCCAGATCACCGTGGGCAATGCCGACCAGGTCTTTACAGCGGGCACTGTGGTGAAGGTGGAGGGCATCCAGAACGGTGCCATCTACCAGCGGGCAGAACAGGCCCTCAAGGGTGTGGTCACCAACATGGACCAGGCTGCCATTCTGGAGTTCACTGCTGTGTGCGACGGTCAGGCTGTGCAGCCCAGCGCCCCCATCCAGGTGACCATTCAGATTCCCAGCCACCTCTCTGCTGACAACCTGAAGATGTACTATGTGGCAGAGAACGGAGCCAAGGAAGAGGTGGCCATTACGGTAAACAAGGACGCCCGTACCGTCACCGTCAACCTCCAGCACTTCAGCACCTATGTGCTGGTGAATGTGGCCCCCGCTTCGGGCGGCTCCACCGTCCCCAGCACCGGGGATTCCAGCCAGCTGCTGGTGTATGTGGCAGCCCTGGCCGGCACCATGACGCTGCTGGCCGCCGCAGTGGTGATCCGCAAGCGGTTCCATAACTAAGCTTCCTCCCTTTTTTCTCTTCTTTCTCTTCTTTCCCCGCTTCAGGGCCAGGCGTAAGCCTGGCCCTGAAGCATTTTTCTGTTTTTGACAAACAGAACGTGCCCGTTACAACTTGGATACAACTCGTTGCTGACATGCACGCAGGGGTGTGATAAGATGAAACAAAACGGGAGAGATGACGGAGAGGAGAACCGCTATGGCACATATTTTGATTGTGGAAGACGAGGAAAACATTTCTCGGATGATTGCCGCCACCCTGGAGATGGCGGGATACACCTGCCAGATCTGCGCCGATGGGGCGCAGGCGGTGGAGCAGGTACAGCCGGGAGCGTTTGACCTGGTGCTGCTGGACATTATGCTCCCTGGTATGGATGGATTCCAGGTGATGGAACGCCTGCGCGGGGTGGGAGTGCCGGTGATTTTCCTCTCCGCCATGCAGCAGGTGGGGGACAAAGTGCGGGGCCTTCGCCTGGGGGCGGAGGACTACATCGCCAAGCCCTTTGAGGCCCTGGAGCTGCTGGCCCGGGTGGAGGTGGTGCTGCGCCGCCGGGGCGGCGGGTGCCAGGTACTCACCTATGGCCCCATCACTCAAAATCTGGACAGCCACACCGTCACCCTGCACGGGCAGGTGGTGCCCCTGGCCCCCAAGGAGTTTGAACTGCTGCGGGTGTTTCTCCAGCACCAGGACCTGGCCCTGAGCCGGGAGCGGCTATTGTCCATGGTGTGGGGCTATGAGTTTCAAGGGGAGAGCCGCACGGTGGACATCCACGTCCAGCGGCTGCGCCAAAAGCTGAACCTGGCTCAGCATTTGGTGACCCTGCCCCGCATCGGCTACCGTCTGGAGAAGCAGGGATGAAGCTGTGGCAGAAAATCTTCCTCTCCACCCTGGCTCTGATGGTAGGGATCACCGCCCTCATCTCGGTGCTGCTGCTGCGCTCCACCCGGGACGCCTTGTGGCAGCGGGAGCAGCAGCGGGCCATGACCCAGCACCAGTATCTGGCCGGGATTCTCCAGGCTGGGGTCATCAGCCAGCGTCTACGCCAAGGGGTGGTGCTGTTACAGGAAGATCAGACCCGACAGATTGCCACACAACTGCTGGAGCAACAGGCCACCGACGACTATCTGGCGGGTCTGATGCTGTTGGATCAGGAGGAAAAGGCCCTGTGGAGCCAGCTGCCCACCGGCGTGACCCTGCCTGTGGGCACCAGCGAGACCCTGACCCAATGCCAGCTCCAGGCGGGGGACGAGCCGGGGGAGTGGTATCTGATATGCGCCATGCCCCTGTCCCTGGAGGCGGGGCAGTACCGGCTGGTGGCCGCCTACGCCGTGGGCGATCTGCAACGCCAGTTGAACCAACAGGCTGTGCAGGCGGTGGCCCTGAGTCTGATCATCAGTCTGGTGGCCGCCGGGGGACTGTTGCTGCTGGTGCGGCGGCTGCTGCGCCCCCTGGGCGCGCTGCGGGAAAGTGCCCGGCGCATCGCCGGGGGCAGCTACGCCGAGCGGCTGGACATCCGCGGCACCGACGAGCTGGCCGACCTGGCCCAGGACATGAACGCCCTGGCCCAGGGGGTTCAGGAGCGGGTGGAGCAGCTGGAACAGGTGGCAGAGGAGCGGCGGGTGTTTGTGGCCAATCTGGCCCACGAGATGAAAACCCCTCTGACCAGCATCATGGGCTACGCCGACTTGCTCTATCTGCCCCGGGAGGTGCCCGAGGAGCAGCGGGTGGAGTACTCCTGCATCATCCTGGATGAGGCCCGACGGCTGCGCTCCCTGTCCGCCAAGCTTATGGAACTGCTGACGGTGGGCAGCGTCAACCTCACCTATGTGCCCACCCCCCTTCATCAGGTGGTGCAGGAGGTGGCGGTGAGCTTGGAGCCGCTGCTGGAGCAAAACGGCCTGGACCTGGCCTGTGACTGTCCCCCCATCTCCCTGTCCATGGATGTGGAGCTGTTTAAGTCCCTGCTGTACAATCTGCTGGACAACGCCCGCAAGGCCAGCCCCACGGGGGGAAAGTTGTCCCTCACGGCCCAGCCGTCTGGCTCCGACGTGGTCATCCATGTGCGGGACTGGGGCCAGGGCATTCCCCCAGAGGAACTGGAGAAAATCTGCCAGCCCTTCTACATGGTGGATAAAAGCCGCAGCCGCAAGGCCGGAGGCGCGGGACTGGGGCTGGCCCTGTGTCAGGCCATTGTCGCCGCACACCATGGCACCATGGAGTTTTGGAGCCAGCTGGAGGAGGGCACCGAAGTGACCCTCACCTTTCCCCTGAACCAGGAGGTGGACACCCATGAATAAAGCAAAAAACCGCCCCTGGCTGTTTGGAGTTTGTGCCGCCCTCATCCTCCTGGCAGGAGGTACCGCCGTGGGGCTGGCCGCCCGGCTGGTGGTGGCCCCTCAAGCGGGCGAGACCGTGGAGGTGGACACCCCTTCCATCCCCTCCATTCTGGGGCAAAGCGTGGACGAGGTGATGTTCTACCCCTGGAACACCTACGACAAAGAACACACGGACAGCAACATGATTGAGACCGCTGAGCAGGAAAGTCTGGAGTGGTATCTGTTCAATTTGACCCAAATCCCCCAGATTTTTGGATTTTCCGGCATGGAAAATTCCGTGGACAAGGGGCAGCTGCGAAACAACTGCGGATACTGGAAGGACTGCCCAGTGACTGCGCAGAACGGGCAATCCGCCCTGCTGGATGTGGCGTTTGGCCAGGACTACCAGGACTTCGGCATGACCTGGGTGGCCCGCTCCACCGGGGAACTTCCCACCCGGGCCCAAAAAGACGCAGCCGTTGACACGGTGCAGCAGGATGTATGCCGGATGTTTGCCACCGGCCAGGACACCAAGCTGGAGCAACTGCTGATGCAGGTGTGGAGCCATCTGGAAGTGGCAGCATATGAGCGGAATGCGTCCGCGGACTATGGGGAGATGCAACTCTCCAACTATGAATGGCACGCTCAAAGCACGATGGCCTCTGTTCTGGGCCCCATCAGCACAGTGCGGGATATGGTCTCCGTAGAGCCGGGAGCCAGCACCCAAAAGCAGTTGGGTGCCATTTCTTCCGCTGCCCAGCAGATGGACTACCATGTACAGCTGGTGACCACCCAGCGGCAGGTGGTGCTGGTGATGACCATTGTCAACTCTGCCCAGGACTGCTGGCGGTCTGTGGGGGTGTACTATGACATGGTGCTGGAGCAGTACAGCGGCATTGTGGTAAACGACAACGCTGGATACGGGTTCTGATTTGTTGCATCTTGGATACACCTTCATGCGGGACATGTTGCCCCCTTTGGATGGAAAATGGATACCAACAAGCCATTCCACCCAAAGGGGGGTCCTTTTATGAGACGAAAAAGAACCAGGCACACCAATCTGACACCTGTGATCTGTATTGGAACCACCGCCCTGTTGTTTTTGCTCTCCCTGGGGTTTCTGCTCCACCGGTGCAGTCTGCCCCCGGAGCGTGTGATCGAGCCTCAGGGCAATGTGACGCTGCTCTCCCATAGCAAACGGGTACAGCTCCAGCTGCAAGAACCTCAGCTGCCCAACGGCTGCGAGGTCACCAGCCTGGCCATGCTGCTGGGCTGGGCCGGATACCCGGTGGATAAGGAAGAGCTTTACTGGGAGTATCTGCCCCGGCAAGACTTTACCTATGACGAGATGGGGCAGGAAGTGGGCGGTGACCCGGAACAGGTCTATGTGGGAGATGCCTCCACCGAAACCGCAGGGTGGTACTGCATGGAAGGCCCCATTGTGGAGGCAGGCAACCTCTATCTGGCCCAACAGGGCAGCCGTCAGACCTTGGAGGCGGTTTCCGGTCTGACTCGCAGGCAGCTGGAGGGCTATTTGGAGGACGGCATCCCCCTGGTGGCGTGGGTCACCCTGGACTACACGGCCCCTACCTGGTGCGAAGGTGGGTGGCAGCTGGCCGGCGGCGGCTTCTACACCCCCTACTGCAACCTCCACTGCGTGGTGGTGCTGGCACAGGGGGAACAGGGCTACCTCATCGCCAACCCTTTGGAGGGGTGGCAGTGGGTGGAAAAAACTCAATTTTGGGCTGTATTTGACGCCATGGGCCGCCGGGCGGTGACCCTGGCGCAATAATTGAGTAGGAGCCTGTTGCAAAATGCAGTTCTCAGCCCGAATCTCAAAATATAGAAGCTAAAAAAGTTATCCCGGTTTGTCCAAGCGGCAAACCGGGATAACTTTTCGTAAGTGCAATTTTTGGAAAATTCGATTTTGCGACAGGCCCGTCTTGTCCTCTCTTGGAAATTTCGTTTTGTAGAAGTTGGTTGTGGGAATTATACCTTGCGCTTACGTACTATCACTGCCATCATACCGGCAGCGGCAATGGCAAAAACCAACACATACAGGGTCAGCTGGCTGTTGTCGCCGGTCTGAGCGGGAGGCTCATCCTCGGGCTTGTCGGTGCCGTCCGGCTGCTGGAAATCCCTAGAACCGTCGGCGGTTAGACCTTCCTTAGCGGCAAACAGATCGTCATAAGCGGCATCCACCACATCTTGGTCGTCCTCGCTGAGGGTGTCATCCGCCAGAACGGACTTTGCAGCAGCCAGAGCACCCTGGAAGATAGCGATGCTCTCTTCAGAACAGCCGGTCAGGTCCATGGTCTCAGCCTTTGCAATCAGGTCTTCCAGACTCTCCTTGTTGGCCTTGAAGCGCTGGGCCAAGATGGCATTTCGCAGCAACTGGGTCACAGGCTGAATGGTGTCATCCATAGCCTCTTCGTCCTCAGACACAGTCTTGGCCTCGATCAGGGCCTCCATCAGCTGATTCCAGTGTTCGGCGACATATTTGTCCTCGTTGGCCACCATCTCCTCAGCGACGGCAATCAGCTGGTTCAACTCGGTCTTGTCGGCCGGTCCCGGCTCCACCACGGTGCCTTCCACAGTAATCCGGTAAACAATCCCATCCACCACCACATCAGTGGTTCCGGCAGCCACGGGGGTGATCTCCAGATAGCGAACCGTCTGGCTGTACGTGGTGGTCACATCCCCAGCCTCCGGGTTCACCTTGACCACGTGGTCATACTTGCTGCTGGTACTGGCAGAGGGCCTGAGGGCGAAATAGCTGCCATTGTACTGGGCCACAATCAGATACTTGCCGCCGTCGGTGATCTCGTCGGTGCTGGTGACCTGCACATAGCCGGAAATATCGCTGTCTGCGTCGGTTCCTTCCTGATAGCGATACACCAGGAACTTGGTGGCATCAGCCATGCCGCTCTGCTGGTCAAAGTAGTTCTTTCCGTCTCGCCAGAAGTAGAGATAGCCGCCATAGGTGCTGGCTCTCAAGTGGAACGTGCCGTCGTCGTTGACGATGAAGGTAATCCCATCCGGAGAGGTGTGGTTGGGATAACCAGCCGCACCCAGACGGGGGCACAGATAGACGGTGGCGCCGTCTGCGGTCTCAGCGGAGAGGACAAAGGTGCCATCTCCGTTGGCTTGGGCGGTATACAGGGCATCGCTCAGCGCCACCAGGTCGCCGGTGTAGTTGGCATCGGTGCCCACGTTGCCCTGTGCGCCGGTGTAGCTGGTGGTAAGAGTATCCGCGACCACCTCAACGGTGGCGATATCAGCATCGGGTGCATGGGTGATTTCGCCGGCAGCATCATCCGGCAGAAGAATGGTCCGTGTCTCCCCGGCCTGAGCCGAGACCTCAGTCAGAGCTCCCTCAGGAATAGCCACGGTAACGGTATAGTGGAAGCCGGACACGGTTTCCTCAAACTCCACCGTGCCCTCCTGGAGGCCGGTAAAGGTCACCTGGTAGGTGTTGTCACCCAGATCCTCCACCGCGATGTCCACGATGTTAGAATCCACGCTCTCATAGCCTGCAAAGCCGCCGGTGACCGTCTGGGTGTAGCTGCCATACAGCGGGATGCTTAGGGTACGCTCATTGCCCACCACTGCGCCAACTGCCACCTCGTCCATGGGTAGGTTGACATACAGAGCACTGCCGCTGCCATTCTCGTACAGCAGGCCAATGGAGCCATCTGCCTGTTCGGTCAGGCTGGAATAGCTGTAACTGCCGGTGTTTACACTGTATGTATAGGCCAAGTCCATGGTCTTGTCTTCATTGAGCAAGAAGGTGTAGATTTTGCCGCTGGTACGGCTACCATTGGCACCTGTGGCGGTGGAAACCAGAATAGCAGGCTTGCCGTCCACGTACTGGGAGTAGCGAATGGCGGACAACTGGTTGTTATAGGTCTTAGTGACGCCGGTGTTCACAGGTGTGCCGGCCATCCACTGACCATCGTTGAAGGTATGGTCGGTGTAGTAGAGGGTAGAATATCCATCACGATAAAAATGGCGGATGGTAGTGCTGTCGATCTGCACCAGACAACTCTCACTGGACCAGTGGCTGGATGTAGTAGCATCCTGAGATCGTGTCCAGGTCTGGCCGTTATCCGTGGAGTAGATGAAGCTGGCAATTTGGTTGCTGAAGGTGTAGCAGGGCAGCACAATGGTGCCATCCTCCAGGCACAGACCAGTGCCGGGGCCAACGCCGTAGAACACGTCGTTGCCGGTGCGCACCTGATCATTGAGAATGGTGGGGGCAGACCAGGTCTGGCCGCCATCCGTGGAAGTGATCAGCCACAGATAGCATGCATTGCGCACGTGGAGATCTGCATTGTAGTAGAAAACATTCTGCTGCACAATCTTAGAGCTGCCCAGCTGCTGGCAGTACAGCGGCTCCTGGTCAGCGTCATAGAGGTTGTAGTAGTCATCCACATAGTATGCAGTCTCACCAGTGGTGACAGATACCACGGGGGCAAATCCGTCCACCAAATCCCCCACATAATGGGTGTAGTTGGTGTCGGTCTGTCCGGCAGTGGTGGCATCTATGTAGAGCACCAACCGATCCTCACCGCCGATGGACATATAGCCAGTGGCAGCAGCAGGAGCCATAGGAGCGGTGTTCAGGGCCACGCCACCGGGGAATGCGTCCACCATCAAGTAGATGGTGCCGTCCTTGCCCTGGGTCATCACGGGGTCGATAAAGGCAGTGGCATAGGCGGCGTAGGCATCGGTGCTGTCATTGAAGTAGTTGGGGAAGCTGTAAGTCCAGGTCTCACCATTGTCCTTGGAAATGGAAATAATGGTGTCCAGAGCACAAGCGTCTCCCACATGGTTCCAACGGGCATCAATGGCTGCCAGCAAATCACCATTTCCCAAGGTGATTAAAGAAGGAATTCGGAAATAGTTGCTCCCGCCGGTACCAGCAGCAAAGGGCTGATCGACGGTAGTACCGGATGCAGGTGCCCCCGTGGCAATTTCGGGGGTTACTTCTGTCTCCTGATAGAGGTAGATATCATAGGCTTTGGTGCTGCTGCTCCAGCTGCCTGTGGCAAAGGAGAGGTAGTATTCCACTCCATCAATTTCCCGACTGACGTGATACAGCCCATCATCGGTGCAAGTAATTTGGAGCACCTGTGCCTCTACCCCCGCTGCTGCAGAGTTGGCAGAAATATTCAGGTAGGTTCCGCCAGAAGTCTTGGTCTGGATGGTGTATCCACCATCCACGGCGGTGACGGTCCAAGCGTGGGCACCAGTACCGGTGTGACCGGAAACCGTGCAGTCGTTGGGGGTCAGGGTCTCCCCGGCCTGGGATACCTTGCACTTATCCAGGTTGGTGGTGTTTTGGGAAAGGTGCAGGATACGAAGCGTGGTGTCGGTTTGGGAGGGCCCAGTGGTGGAGACGATGGTATAGACTCCATCTTCCACCGTTGGGGCGCTGGTCTTTTGATACTCAATGGTCGTCCAACTGCCAATGGCCAAGGCGGTCACGGGCAGCTGACCGATCAGCATACAAACGCTGATCAAAACCGCGAACAGTTTGTACCTGGTCGCTTTTTTCATGAGAGGCTCATCCTTTATTTTCCCGCAACAGCAATCCCTGCATCGCTGCTGCGGCTTCTTCTTTCTCCAAATTTCTCCGGCAAGTCCTGGCATTCCTTGGATTTTGTAGCTATTTTAACATCGCCAAACGTCTTTTTTCACTCCATAATTCACCCAAATCTTCCAACATTTTTTCGTCAATATGCACCAATAACAGAATCACGTCAGTTTCCGTTTCCCTTCTAGGAACTTTCGGCAGGATTCCAGCATGTGCTCCGCTGCTCGCTTGCGTTTGATTACCACTACAATGTCATCCGCATAGCGAACCACCTTCACGCCACATCTGGTCATTTCCTGGTCAAACTCACTCAGGTAGATGTTCGCCAAACGCAGCGAAAGACGGTCTCCCTGTGGAGAGCCTTCTCTCGTTCTGGTTGTGACTCCATTCTCCATGACACCGGCTTTCAGGCACTTCTTGCCCCGTCACCCGTTTGTCACGGATCTGGTTCTGCAGCAGTGCCTTCCGCAACTCGTGGTTCAGCGTGTCGAAATACTTGGACAAGTCCACTTCCACTGCGTAGGTGTAGCCTTGCCTTTGGCGAACAGTTTCTACCGCCAAGTCTGTCGTGGACCTTCACCACCAAGTGATTGCCCATGCCGGGCGCACGAAAAAAGGCCAGACACGGCGGTTTGCCGTGTCTGGCCTGATCTTTTTTGTGGAATTACTCCTCCATCAGCTTCTCCATCTCGTCCAGCAAGGTGCCGAACAGATCCAGAGCATCCTGGATGGGGGCGGGGGAGGACATGTCCACACCGGCCCCTTTCAGCAGGTCGATGGGGTCCTTGGAGCAGCCGCCGGACAGAAAGCCCAGATAGTCCTCCACAGCGCCCTCCTCTCCCTTGAGGATGCGGCGGGACAGGGCAATGGCGGCGGAGTAGCCGGTGGCATACTGGTAGACGTAGTAGTTGTAGTAGAAGTGGGGGATACGGGCCCACTCCAGAGCGATTTCATCATCGGAGACCATGTCGGGGCCGTAGTACTTCTCATTGAGGGCCTTGTACTCTTTCGAGAGCAGCTCAGCGGTAAGAGGCTCGCCCTGGGCGCACAGCTCACCCATGCGCAGCTCAAACTCGGCAAACATGGTCTGGCGGTACAGGGTGCCCTTGAACTGCTCCAGGAAGTGGTTGATGAGGGCGGCCCGCTCCTTCTTGTCGGTGGTGCGCTGGAGGAGGTACTCCATGAGCAGGGCCTCGTTGCAGGTGGAGGCCACCTCAGCCACGAAGATCACATAGTCCCGGTACACCGGCTCCTGAGTGCGGTTGGACAGATAGGAGTGGGCGGCGTGGCCCATCTCGTGGGCCAGGGTGAACATGCTCTCCAGGTTGTCCTTGTGGTTTAAGAGCACATAGGGGTGGCACAGAGCCCCGGCGGAGTAGGCGCCGGAGCGCTTGCCCACGTTCTCCCGCACGTCGATCCAGCGGTTGTCAAAGCCCTCCCGGATGATGGCTCGGTACTTCTCTCCCATGGGAGCCAGGGCATCAAACACGGTGTCCTTGGCCTGCGCATAGGGGATGACCCTCTCCCCGCCGGACACCATGGGGGCATAGATGTCGTACATGTGCAGCTCGTCCACACCCAGCAGCTCCTTGCGCAGGCGGATGTAGCGGTGCATCTTGTCCAGGTTGGCATTCACGGTGGAAATCAGATTGTGATACACGCTCTCGGGTACCCGAGTGCCAGCCACCGCAGCGGCCAGGGCGGAGGGATACTTGCGGGCGTTGGCGTAGAACTGACGCTGCTTGGCCTCGGCGTTCAGGGCAGCGGCGGCGGTGTTGCGCACGCTGCCATACACCCCGTAGAAGGCCTCAAAGGCGTTTTTCCGCAGCACCCGGTCCTCGCTCATCTGGGTGGGCACAAAAGCGCCGTTGGACAGGGGC
>CALXDO010000108.1 GCA_944387075.1 uncultured Oscillospiraceae bacterium
CCGTTAAGGCCGTGGATCAGGCTGCTGCCAAGGGTCTGCTGCACAAGAACAATGCCGCTCACAAGAAGAGCGCCATGACTGTGAAGCTCAACAAGCTGGCCTGAGCAAGTGGCGTCTGATCGCTGAACCACGCAAAAAAGCCGTCTGGGAAACCAGGCGGCTTTTCTTTTCATCTGGAAAGGAGAGTTCAAACATGATTCGATGGGAATGTGACTATGCCGAGGGGTGTCACCCCCGGCTTTTGGAGGCTCTGACCCGCACCAATATGGAGCAGACCCCCGGGTATGGGGTAGACGGGCACTGTGACCGGGCCCGGGGGCTGATTCGGGAGCTGTGTCACGCCCCCCAAGCTGCGGTGGAGTTTTTGGTGGGCGGCACCCAGACCAACACCACCGTCATCGCCGCCGCTCTGCGTCCCCACCAGGGGGTGTTGTGCGCCCAAACCGGGCACATCAACTGCCATGAAACCGGGGCCATTGAGTCCACCGGCCACAAAGTGCTCCCGCTCCCCTCCGCCGACGGGAAAATCACCGCCCAACAGGTCCAGCAGGCTATGGAAGCCCACCTGGCAGACCCCACCCGCGAGCATGTGGTACAGCCGGGCATGGTATACCTGTCCCACCCCACCGAGCAGGGAACGGTGTACACCGCCGACGAGCTGACCGCCATCTCCCAAGTGTGCCGGGCCTACGGGCTGACCCTGTTTGTGGACGGGGCGCGGCTGGCCTACGGTCTGGCCGCTGAGACCAGTGTGACGCTCCCCCTACTCTATCAGCTGTGCGATGTGTTCTACCTGGGCGGCACCAAGGTGGGCGCCCTGTTTGGTGAAGCTGTGGTGATCTCCAACCCCGCCCTGGCCCAAGACTTCCGCTACTTCATCAAGCAGCGGGGCGGCATGCTGGCCAAAGGGCGGCTGCTGGGGGTGCAGTTTGAGACCCTGCTGGAGGATGGGCTGTACTTCCGCCTGGGGCAAAACGGGGTGGAGCAGGCCCGCAAGCTGTCCGCGGCCTTCCAGGCCAAAGGCTACCCCATGCGCTACGATTCCCCCACCAACCAGCTCTTCCCCGTCCCCCCGGACGCCCACCTGGAGCAGCTGGCAGATCGCCACGTCTGGTCGGTCTGGGAGAAGGTGGACGAGAGCCACACCGCCGTGCGCTTTTGCACCAGCTGGTGCACCACCGATGCGCAGGTGGAGCAGTTGGTAGCGGATTTAGCGGGGCTGTAAGGCAAAAAATCGTGCCGCCTGCGGCACACCTCACCTCTTCACGTTTCACTCACCCAGATAAAAAATTCCCTCGATGCCTACGCATCGAGGGAATTTTTTATGTATCCTGGTTAGGCCAGAGCAGCGGTGATGATGGCCATGGAATAGACCTCCATGGCGTTGCAGCCACGGGACAGGTCGTTGATGGGGGCGTTCAGGCCCAGCAGAATGGGGCCATAGGCATCAAAATTCCCAAGGCGCTGCACCATCTTGTAGCCAATGTTGCCGGCGTTGATGTCGGGGAAGATGAAGGTATTGGCGTAGCCGGCCACGGGAGAATCGGGGCACTTCAGGTTGCCCACGGCGGGGGACACCGCGGCGTCAAACTGCAGCTCGCCATCCACGGCAAAGTCGGGGTTGGTGGCCTTGAGCTTCTCGTAGGCGTTGCGCATCTTGTCCACGTCAGGGCCCTTGCCGGAGCCCTTGGTGGAGTAGCTGAGCAGGGCCACCTTGGGATCAATGCCGAACACCCGGGCACAGTTGGCGCACTCCCGGGCGATCTCCACCAGATCGTCCTCGCTGGGCTCGATGTTGATGGCGCAGTCGCCCATGGCAAGCACCTCGTTGGATCCGGTGGCGGCAGCCCGCACCATGATAAAGCAAGAGGAGACAATCTTGTTGCCGGGCTTGGTCTTAATCAGCTGCAAAGCCGGCCGCACGGTATCGGCGGTGGAATAGGTAGCACCGCCCAGCAGGCAGTCGGCCACGCCCATCTTCACCAGCATGGTGCCAAAGTAGTTGCCCTGGAGCAGCAGAGCGCGGCACTGCTCGGGGGTCATCTTGCCACGGCGCAGCTCCACCATAGCTGCCACCATCTCCTCCATCTTGTCGTAGGTGGCGGGGTCCATGATCTTGGCGCCGTTGATATTAAAACCGGTCTTTTCCGCAGCGGTGCGCACCTCGTCCTCGTTGCCAATCAAAATGGGCTTGAGGAACGTGCTGGACAGCAGGCGGGCAGAGGCCTCCAGAATGCGGGCGTCGGTGCCCTCGGTGAACACGATGGTCTTGGGGTCTGCTTTCAACTTTTCAATCAGTTTACCAAACATGAGTTGGATTCCCTCCATAATCAAAAAAGTAACACGAGTTATGTCGCCTAATAATGTAGCACCATCCCCACCAGATTTCAAGGGTTTGGAAAAAGAAATGTAAATCATCCAGGGGAAATTTCCCCCCATTGGGGCAAAAACTTTGTTAAAAAATTCTCAATTAGTTCTGGCGAACCAGTTTTAGGAAATCCATTCTGTCCACAGGTCCATATGGTGGAAAATCACAAAAATACTCTCCGCAATTTTTTACCTTCCGTGGGAACCCATTATTTACATATTGTAATCGTTTCGGTATACTATACATAATGTGATTGGATAACCAAAAGAGAGGGTATAACATGATCCATGCTGATTTTGCACGTTCTTTGTCCTTGTTACGCCAGGAAAAAGGAATTTCCCAGCGGCAGGCCGCGGGAGCCCTGGGCATTTCCCAGGCTCTGCTCTCCCACTATGAAAACGGGGTGCGGGAGCCGGGGCTGGCCTTTGTGGTCAAAGCCTGTGATTTTTACAATGTGTCCGCCGATTTTTTGCTGGGCCGCACCCTGAGCCGGGACGGCACCACCATCCTGGATGTGGACACGCTGTTTGACGCCTCCGCCCAGCGGGATAACATCCTCAAAGGCTCGGTGATGGCCACCTTGTCCAAAAAACTGGTGGTCAATTCGGTGGGGGTCCTCTTCGACCTGCTGGGCAAGCTGGACAACAAGCAGGCCATTCGAGCCGCCACCAACTATCTCTCCACCACCGTGTACATTCTCTTCCGCCACCTGCGCCGGGCAGGGATGGAGAATGCCGACAGCTTTTTCTCCGTGCCCAAGGAGCAGTTTATGGCAGGACTCCCCCGGGTGGACCTGATCCTCAACGAGGCGGACTATCTGGAGGCATTGTCCCAGAGCAAGAGCCGCCAAGCATTCCCGGACATGTCCCACGACCAAATGATGGAGGCCTATCCAGGCACCTATCAGTCCTTGCTGCAAATCATCCATGCCTGCGGGGAACGGCTCAACGGGGCTATGAAGAGCCACAGAGACCGGGTAAAGTAACCATACCATCTGCCGTCCCCAGGCGGCGTGATCCCAGGGAGGAGTCGATACAACCATGACCAAGCAAGACCACATTCGCAATTTTTCCATCATCGCCCACATTGACCACGGCAAATCCACCCTCTCCGACCGCATGATTGAGATTTGCGGCGCGGTGGAGCAGCGCCAGATGGAGTCCCAGCTGCTGGACAACATGGACCTGGAGCGGGAGCGGGGCATTACCATCAAAGCCCGTGCCGTGCGCATGGACTACACCGCCGACGACGGGGAGACCTACTGCCTCAACCTCATTGACACCCCGGGCCATGTGGACTTCAACTATGAGGTGTCCCGCTCCCTGGCCGCCTGCGAGGGGGCGGTGCTGGTGGTGGACGCCGCCCAGGGCGTGGAGGCCCAGACCCTGGCCAACACCTACCTGGCGTTGGATCACGACCTGGAAATTCGCCCGGTGCTCAACAAAATCGACCTGCCCGCCGCCGACCCCCAGCGGGTGAAGCAGGAAATCGAGGACATCATCGGCCTGCCCGCCATGGACGCCCCGGAGATTTCCGCCAAAATGGGGCTGAACATCCGCGCCGTGCTGGAGGACATCGTCCAACATGTCCCCGCCCCCACCGGCGATCCCAACGCCCCTTTGAAGGCCCTCATCTTCGACAGCCAGTATGACCCCTATCTGGGCGTCATTGTCTATTTCCGCATCATGGAGGGCACCATGCGCCCAGGGATGAAGGTCAAGCTCATGGCCTCCGGGGTGGAGCACACGGTGCTGGAGTGCGGCTACCTGCGCCCCCTGGGCATGGAAGCGGCCAAAGAACTGTCCGCCGGCGAAGTGGGCTACTTCACCGCCTCCATCAAAAACGTCCAGGACACCCGGGTGGGCGACACCATCACCGAGGCCGCCAACCCCACCGCCGAGGCCCTGCCCGGCTACCGCCCGGTGCAGCCCATGGTGTACTGCGGCGTGTACACCGAGGACGGCTCCAAGTACCCCGATCTCCGGGATGCCCTGGAGAAATTACAGCTCAACGACGCCTCTTTGTCCTTTGAACCGGAGTCCTCCATCGCCCTGGGCTTCGGCTTCCGCTGCGGCTTTTTGGGGATGCTCCACATGGAGATCATCCAGGAGCGTCTGGAGCGGGAATTCGACCTGGACCTCATCACCACCCTGCCCTCTGTCATCTACGAGGTGACCAAGACCGACGGCACCGTGGTGCGGGTGGACAACCCCCACAACTACCCCAACCCCGGCACCATCGCCGAGGCCCGGGAGCCCTACGTCAACGTGTCCATCATTGCGCCCCCCGACTATGTGGGCAACATCATGCCCC
>CALXDO010000109.1 GCA_944387075.1 uncultured Oscillospiraceae bacterium
ACCGACTACCCCAAGGACATCAAGGCCTTCTATATGCGCCTCAACGACGACGGCAAGACCGTGGCCGCTGCCGACTGCCTGGTGCCCGGCATCGGCGAGATCATCGGCGGCTCCCAGCGTGAGGAGCGTCTGGACGTGCTGGAGAAGCGCATGGCTGAGTTGGGCCTGGACCCCAAGGACTACTGGTGGTATCTGGACTTGCGCCGTTACGGCTCCTGCCGCCACGCCGGTTTCGGCCTGGGCTTCGAGCGCATGGTGATGTACCTGACCGGCATCAGCAACATCCGGGACGTGGAGCTGCATCCCCGTACCGTGGGCAACGCTGAGTTCTAAAATCATCTCTGAAGATGCACAAACACCCCCCAGACTGTGGAAGTCTGGGGGGTGTTTTGATCGTGGCAGGTTCTCATTTTTCCAACTTCTCCCCATCTCTATGGGGAGAATCCAATGGAATCACCTTATTCGTAAACACAAATCGTATTTATCATCAAAATTATTCCTTTTCGTTATCACCACAAAGGCTCTGTGGTGAGCATCACTCCCCCAGTCCGCTCTATGGTTAGCCTGTCCCCTTTGCACGGGGCCTTTGGCGCATGTCGCACTCAAGAAGCCCGCTTGGTTTGGCCTTCCCGACTATGTCCTCCAATTTGCCAAAGGCAGCGTATTATACTCTCTAGCGTCCATACTCCCTGTGTCTGGCTTTTCTCCACTGCTTTACCCCCGCTCTCACTTCCATCCACCTACTGTCATCCGTTTGCTTTGCATGGCTGTTGTTGCCCTTCTTCGGGCACATCCCTGCCTTACAAAACAAATTGTAATTATATGTATTTATAAAACTTATTGTATATATCTTTTGGCATTTCTGGCTCAGAATGGCTTGAGGTAACCTTACTCAAAATTTTGAAGAGTCATCACCTTCAACCAATCCGTCACAGTCTGTGGGATGTAAATGCCAATTCCTTTCCATCATTTCTGTTGTCGTTCCATGGATGTACCCTTAGTTTTCCAAAACAATCTGTAGTTTTCTATTTTAATATAACTATTAGTATATCATTCTTGCTATCTTAATCTGAATTCGAGTGTCTTTGGATGCCCCATTGCTATGAGTGAACCTTGGGGTGCGCCATACTGAATATCCATCACTTCATATTCCAATCCGGGATGAATTTCTCCCCCACCGCCTCCAACTCCTGCACATAGCCCTGAAGACCCAGGGCGTCCATGTAGGTTCGGGCGGCGCGCAGCTCCGAGGGGCGAATGGTACGCTGCAATTCCGGGTACTGCTCCAGGTCTCCACACGGAGTATACTGGGCCATGAGGGAGAAGAGCACTTCCCCGGGGGCAAACTGCTGAGCCACCCAGTCCATCACCCGCTTGGCCTCTGCAAGCCGCCCAGGGAGAAGCAGGTGGCGGATGACCACACCTTTTTTCAAAAGACCATCCTCCAGCTGTACAGGGCCGGTTTGGCGGAACATCTCCAAAATGGCCGCCTGGGCCACTTGAGGGTAGTCTGGGGCGGCGGAGTACCGCCCCGCCAACTCCCCGGACACATATTTCAGGTCGGGCAGGTACACGTCCACCTTGCCCTCCAAGCTGCGGAGCACCTCCACCCGCTCGTAGCCGCCGCTGTTCCACACCACCGGCAGATTACCTGGAATCGGGCGGGAGAGCACCTTTTGCAGCACATGGACATACTGGGTGGGGGTAACCAATTCAAGGTTGTTGGCCCCCTCTTGCTCCAGCTTTTCCAACAGGGCGTACAGCTCGTCCTCCGTCACGGCCTTTCCCTGGTTCTCGTGGCTGATGGGGCCGTTTTGGCAGAACACACACCCCAGGGTGCAGCCGGAGAAGAACACTGTCCCCGCCCCCTGGGTGCCGGAAATACACGGCTCCTCCCAGTGGTGCAGCTCCGCCCGAGCCACCTTGGCCACACTGGGCAGACGGCACCAGCCTTCCCCCTTGTCCGGGGTGCGCTCTGCCCCGCACTGTCTGGGACACAGGTTGCAAATCATGGGCCGATCTCCTCCTTCACCCCGTCCAAGACCCCGTCAAAGGCGCTGGGTACGGCGTAAATGTCTTTGAGTTCCCGCCAGGTGCACCACACCCAGCCCTGGGGCAGCTGCTCCGATGCCAGGTGTACCCGACGGGCGGTGAGGTGCCACTCCACATGGGAAAAGATGTGCCGAGCCACACCGGAAAATGTCCCGGCGGGCATGTCCCCTTCCCACTCCTGGGGCTGCTGGCCGTGCAGGGCGTTGGGGAACTCCCACAGCCCCGCCAGAAGCCCCTTGGCGGGCCGCTGACGCAGGGCCACCCGGCCCTGATGAAAGAGCAGCCACACCGTTCGCTCCTCCACCCGCCGGGGGCGTTTGGGGGATTTTACCGGAATCCGCCCCCAGCTGTCCTGCGCCTTGGCCACGCAAAAGTCCCGCGCCGGGCAGCGATGGCATTGCGGAGCCCCGTTGGGCAGGCACACCGTGGCCCCCAGCTCCATCATGGCCTGGGTAAAGATGCCCGGGGCGTGAAGGGGGATGATGGGCCGGAGTTGATCGGCAATGGCCCGTTTGGTGGACTGGGCCAGAATGTCCCGCTCGTCGCCGTTGATGCGGGTGACCACCCGCAGCACGTTGCCATCCACAGCCGGCACCGGCTGGCCCAGGGCAATGGAGCAAATGGCCCCGGCGGTATAGTCCCCCACCCCCTTCAAGGCCCGAACTTGGTCGTACTGGGTGGGAAACACGCCTCCATGCTCCTCCATGATCTGGCGGGC
The DNA here is from genome assembly GCA_944387075.1 of uncultured Oscillospiraceae bacterium. Taxonomy (GTDB): domain Bacteria; phylum Bacillota; class Clostridia; order Oscillospirales; family Oscillospiraceae; genus Enterenecus. The sequence continues at coordinate 2,771 of CALXDO010000109.1, forward strand.
AGCGGCTTGGAGGTTTCTGGCTCGGCTGTAGTACCCCAGCCCCTGCCACAGCTTCATCAGCCGCTGCTCCGGCACCGCCGCCAAAGCCGCTACATCCGGCAGCTCCGCCATAAAGCGGGTATAGTAGTCCAGCACCGCCGCCACACGGGTCTGCTGCAGCATGATCTCCGACACCCACACATGGTAGGGGGTGGGCTCCTCTCGCCAGGGCAGGGTGCGGGCATTGTCCCGATACCATTCCAACAGTGGGATGGGCAGTTGTTCCAAGGGTTGCATGGGGTTACCTCCGAATTGGTCGAAATCTGTCTCTTAGTATATCACAGCTCCCCATCTCCTCTCAAGCGTCTGCACAACTGGATAAATTGGGAAAAGATGATCTGTCCTGACTCTCCCATCCGCTCGGGGTGAAACTGTACCGTCCACAGGGGAAGGCTGCGGTGCTCCATGGCCTCCACCACGCCCCCCTCAGACCAGGCGGTGACCACCAGGCCACGCCCCACCTTCCCCACCCCCTGGTGATGATTGGAGTTGACGGTACACATATCCCCATACCATGCCCCCATGCGCGAACTTTTCTTCAGGCGCACCGGGTGCCAGCAGTCCCCCTGGAGCTGCTGGTGGAAGGGGGCCAGCGTGGGCTTCAAGTCCTGGATAAGGGTTCCCCCTGCCCACACATTGACCACCTGGTGGCCCCTGCAAATCCCCAGCACGGGGCGATGGGCGGCGGCAAAGGCATCCAGCAACGCCAGTTCTGCCCGGTCCCTGGCCTGGTCCACGTTGCGGGAACCATGGTGGAAGCTGCGCCAATAGCTCGGGTGCATATCCCCGCCCCCTGCCAAAATGAGGCCATCATAGCGCACATCCGGCTGGGGAAGATATGCCGCACGGCCTTGGCCTCCTGCCTGCTCCACCGCCTGCAAATACCGGGTGGCATCCCCGCCCCCCGTCGAGATCAAAATGGACACCGTCACCCTCGTTTCCTCCTTCCCCACAGCCAGCCAAACACAGACAGCCCCTGGGCCAACAGCACCGCCACATACAGCACGCCGCCCACCACCAGGCACACGCCACAGGCCGTCCACACCCAAATGCCCGCTCCCACCAACACGCCAAACAGCAGCTTACACCATACCCCCATGAACACCGCCGCTAACAATGGCCGGACAAACCATGCAAACAGCCGCAGATGCAGCCCTGTGGCTCCAAGAACAGAGGCCAGGTTCAACCCCATCCCCACCAGGGACGAGAGGACGAAGCCCACCACAAAACCCCGAAGCCCCCACACGGCCACCGTGCCATAGGTAAAGCCCAGCTGCACCACATCGCTGGCAATGGCGTTTCGTGCCCCTTTTCCCTGGAGACCCAGGCCGTTGAGAGCACCCCCCAGCACCGACTGCACACAGGTCAGCAGGGTCCCCACCGCCAAGAGCAGCATATACTGCCCCGCCTGGGGCTGCTGGAACAGCATCTGAGCCAGGGTGGGCCCCATCACCACCAGCATGGCCATGGCGGGGGACAACAGCAGCATGGTCACCGACATGATGCGGTTGAGCAGTCCCGCCGAAGCCCCCACATCCCCGTGGGCCGTGCGCTGGGAGAGGGCCGGCACCATGGTCAGGCACAAGGCCCCAATAAATCCTGTGGGCAAACTGAGCAGCGGCATGGTCATCCCGCACAGCACCCCAAAGGCGGACATGGCCTCCCCCGCCTCCATGCCCCCCTCCACCAGTTTGGCGGGAATGAGCACTGCATTGGCAGACCCCAAAAGGGTGCCCAACACCGAGGTGAGGCCCACCGGAATGGCAATGGACCACAGGCTCTTTTCCTTTTTTCCTGTTCTTCCCGACTCCTTCCAATGGTCTCTCTGGTTGCGGCGAAAGAGCACCACCAAGGTCACTGCGGAGAACACCTCACACAGCACCATGCCTAACACCACAATCCCCACAGTGCGCTCCTGATTCTGGGGCAGCAGCAGCACCAACAGCCCCAACACCGCCCCCGTGCGGATGAGCTGCTCCATGGTCTCCACGGTGGCGGGAATGCGCACCCGCCCCTTGCCATAAAAGCAGTGCTTGTGCAGGTTTTCCACCCCGGTCAGCAGCATGCACGGCACCAGCAGTACAACGCCCAGCCGGGTTCTGGCGTCTCCCAGCAGGTACACGGAAATGGGATCGGAGGCCCACACCACCACCACGCCCAGAGGGATGGCCAGGAGAAAAAAGCTGCGCAGCCCTGCCCCCAGCACCCGGCCAATCCCCGCATCATCCCCTATGGCATGGCAGTGGGCGGAGCGGGTGGACACCGCCACCGTCAGGCCCACAGCGGTTATGGACATGAACATGGAATACACCGGCATTACCAGCTGATAGAGTCCCATGGTCTCCGCCCCAATGAGGCGGGAGAGCATCAGCCGATAAAAAAATCCCACCAGTTGCGCAAACAACCCCGTGGCGGTGAGAACCAGAGTTCCCGACCACATGGCATTCAAAAGCAAATCCCCCTTCCTCATGGCATTTACATCCTATGAGAAAGAGGGATTTTTCATGTGAACTTTTTCATCCTTTGGGGCATAGCATGGCAAAAAGGGGGGAAATGCATGGACCAGCCCAACTGCCCGGATCGGGGTGCAGACTCCAATTTTTCTTTTCTGGTGGCTGTGCTGGCGGCCGCCCTTCTGGCCCTGCAAGCTCTATATCGGGAGGAAGCTGGGCAGGAGTCCGGGCTATTCCCGCTGCGTTTGGGGGAGTCTGTCCTCACCCTGGGCAGCTCTGGCTTTTTCCTGACCCAGTCCCTCCAAGAGTTGTCCCAGGCAGACCCCAAGGACCCGCTGGAAGTGCGTTGGGCACAGAGAAGCCTGGTGGCAGCCATTCTTGTGTTCATCGCCGCTCTTCTTCAGTTCCAGTCGGTACAGGAGCAGCGCGCCAGGGAGTTGGCCTCCGAGGAACCCCTTACTTCTTGAGCCGACCCGCCGCCCGGAGGATGGAGGCCACCGTCTTGCTGTCCTCCAGGGTGCCGTCAATGGCCATCTCCACCGCCTGGGACAGGGGCATCTTCACCCGCTCCAAAAATTCGTCCTCGTCGGGGTGCATCTCCCCAAAAGTGAGTCCCCGGGCCAGGTACACATGCTGGAGTTCGTCGCAGAAGCCGGGGGTGGGCAGCATCTCCCCCATGGGAATCCACTCTTTTGCCTCGGCACCGATCTCCTCACTCAGTTCCCGCTTGGCCGCCTCAAAGGGGTCCTCCCCATACTCCAGCTTGCCCGCCGGCACCTCCAGCAGCACCTTGGCGTAGGGGTAGCGATACTGGCGCACCAGGTAGATGTTGTCCTCGTCGTCCAGGGGCACCATCACCACCGCACCGGGGTGGCGGATTACCTCGCGCCAGGAGGTGCGCCCGTTGACCAGCTCCACCGTGTCATAGTGGACCTTTAACAGTCCCCCGTCATACACCAGCTTGCTGGTGAGAGTCTTTTCTTTCAGTTCCATACCACGAAGCCTCCTTTGTCATTTCCCTGAGTATATCACACTTCCCTCCCCATTGCCATAGGAGGAAAAAAAAAGTATAAAGAAAAAAACGTTCTTTATAAAACGAGCGAGAATGAGGTGATTATCA
>CALXDO010000110.1 GCA_944387075.1 uncultured Oscillospiraceae bacterium
CCCTGGAAGCCCAACGTCAAGCGCGTCAAGGCTGTGGTGGACGGCACCCCCAAGCACGTCTATGTGTGCACCCGCTGCCTCCGTTCCGGCAAGGTCACCCGTGCTGTGTAATTCCATACACCCATGAGACAAAGCCCTGTACTGCACGGTACAGGGCTTTTGCCTTTGCTGTGTGAAGTTTGTCAACGGGGATACATCTGGAGAAATTCCTCTTTCATCTGCTCCCAGGCTTCGATGAGCTTGTCGGTGGCTCCAAAGAACTCATTGTCACGTACCTGGGCATAGAGCACCCCGCTGCCCCACTGGCCCGTAACAGGGACTGCCATATTGTCTATGTGGTCATAGCAGAATACCGGTGCCATGAAGTCCACCCAACTGTCCTCGGAGAGCGCAACCCCCTCCATACAGCGGTAGACGGGAAGAGGGGAATTCAGGGTATCGATCTCCCCAGTCAAAAACACCAGGTACTCCCGTCCCACTTGCAGGATGTTCACATAGCCCCGCCCCAGGGATTTTTCGCGGTGGAAACTGGCCCACCACGCACTGTGATAGAGGTAGAACTCCTCCCCAACCTCCACCCCCCGGCCTTGGTAGACGTGGCAGACCTTCACCTTCTGCTGGCCTTCCCCGGCGGACATCTCCAGCCCTCCCAGCACCTCCACCCTCAGGATATAGGGGGCTGAAGGCAAGTACTCTCTCATCCTCTCTACGATGTTCAGGCCAAGTTCCGGCATCTCCGCCACAACGAAGTCGTCCGCCCAATGTTCTCCCACAGTGCAATCGGTGAGAGTGGTTCGGATGTAGCCTCCATACACAGCAGCAGCCACCGTCAGCACCGCCAAGGGAAACAGCAGCCATTTCGCTTTCATTGTACTCCCCCCTCCACCAATCTCCCGCACTCCAAACGATACACCTCATCGGAGAGCAGGCGTATATCCTCATAGTTGTGGCTGGCCAAGAGCACCAGAGCCCCCCGCTCCTTCTCCTGGGTGATGATGTCCCGCACCTGTTCCACCGCCTCGCTGTCCAGAGCGTTGGTGGGCTCGTCCAGCATGAGCACGTCGGGCTGTTCCATGATGGCCTGGGCAATGGCCAGCCGCTGTTTCATGCCCAGAGAATATTTCCCGTAGGTGCGCTTGTCGTCGGGGTCCAGCCCCACCTGGATAAGCACCGCCCGCAAGTCCTCCTGGGTGCATTTCCTTTGGATCCCTGCCAAGTAGTGCAGATTTTCCAGCCCGGTCAGATTTGGGTACAGCCCCACATGCTCCAACACAATCCCCAGGTTCGGGAGTACCGCAAAGTCCCGTTTCAGCACTTGATCTCCCCACCGAACCGTTCCAGAGGTGAGGCTCATGAGGCCAGACAGAGCCCGAAACAGCATGGTCTTACCCGAGCCGTTGCGCCCCACAAAGCCGTACACCTTGCCACTGTGCAGCTCCAAACTCACATCACAGAGAATCTCCCTGCCTCGAATGGTCTTGGAAATGTGTTCCGCTGTCAAAATCATACTATACCCCTCCTGTCTCAAGATTGGACACCAAAATATCCTTTTTCTGAATGACCACCAGACCCAAGACCACCACGGCCACCATCATCAGCGTCACCAGCAACAGAGAGCCGGACAGGGTGAGCACATGCCCGTATGCAGCGGGCAGAACGCTCTCCAGGCCGAATACCCCCCCGCTCTGCCACCCCAGCACCAGCCTGGAAAAGGGGTCCAGAAACAGCAGCCGGTCCAAAAAGGCAGAGGGTGGCTCGACTCCTTGCCCCATGCACAAAGCTGCCAACATCCCCGCCTGAATGGCAAACACCACCAAAAACCCGGCGCTACTCCTCCAAACGAGGGCCAACAGGTTCACTCCCAAGGCCATGCTCAACGTCCACAACGTGAACAGCAGCACATGGATTCCCAGCAAGAGCCACCCCTCCCCCGTCCACACCACGTCCCAGCGCAGGGCGGCCACCCAGAGGGTCGTGCCTTGTAGAAACACCTGGAGAACCAGGAGCCCTTTGCACAGCCCCCACAACTCAGAAAAGTACCACTTCACTCGGTTGGTGGTGCGAGAGAAGACGTACACGCTGGCCACACAGAACTGCCGATACAACTGGATGCCCCCATAGAACTGATAGAGAAAAAAGGGGAGCAGCAGAAACCCAAAGTCCACCATGGCCCCGTAATAGAGCCCCATAACGAAATCCCCTCGGGAGCCGGAGAGCTGGAGCACCAAATCTTGCAGTGTAGTTTTCCCCCCGTAAGGGTTGACTTTGGAGAGGCTCAACAGCACGCCACACACCACACCGATGACCACATACCAACCATATCTCCGCAACTTCATAGCTGATCCCTCCTAGCTGCCCAGAAGGTCCCTCCCACACTGGCCACCACGATCAACACCAACCCCGTCAGAAATATCGGAACATTTTTATCCATGTCCTCATGGAGCATCACAAAGATATGCCAAGCCACTGAGCCCTCCATATTCCGCAAAATCATGGGCGCGTAAACACTGAGATTGAGGAGTAGAAACACAGGGAGAAGTACGGTAATGCGAAACTTTACCTTGTACAGCGCAGACACCGCCACGCTGAAGGCTCCCATAAGCCCGGAAAACAGGCCGAAAAGCAGCACCTTTACCACGGCATACCCGTAGGGCGAACGGATGTACAACCCAGAAAACAGGTAATTGCGCACCTCTGCAATATATGCCGTATCATACGCCCCCCAATGGCTCAAATCCCAGGTGGGCTTGGTGGTAAACGCAATGATGTGGAGGGGGATCTCCACCAGGAAAGGAACGGCAAACACCACCGCCGTCACCACGAACGCGGAGAGAAGTTTGCTGAAATAGTACGTTCCGCTGCCCATCCGAGTGATCATAAGCACATGCTCCTGGGTCCCCCGCTCCTTGGCCAGCACAAAGCCCGCCGGGCACACCGCCAATAGAGGGTATATCTGTTGAAATAAGAGCGCCAGGTCTGCACTGTAACTGGCCCGATTCAGACTCAACAGCCCCATCTTGGTGGTGTGGGCCAGTTCTAAGATGTCACTGCCCTGGAACATCTGGCAATTTTCCAAAAAATTGAATAGGACTAGCAGCATTAACGCCCAAAAGGTGAACACCGCCTCCTTTTTCCGCAACAGAAAAACGATTTGTGACCGCATGGTACGAACAAGCATACATTTCCCCTCCCTTTCTTTCTCGCCGTTTTACATGAGCCCGGTTTCTATCTATGAGAGTCCCCACAAAATAAAACGTTACAAAAAATCCGCCACATAACATAAAAAATGAGCGCAGAGAGATGGTCACATCTCTCTGCGCTCTGCATTGCGTTTCTATGAACTTTTTAGGTTACAGCCAGATTTCCTCCAACTCCAACTCAGAGCGACGCTCCCGCACCATGAGCTGGGCCAGGATCACATGGGGGTCTTTTCCCTCATAGAGCACCTGATAGGCTCCCTCAGCGATGGGCATTTCCACCCCCATCTTATGGGCCAGTTGGCGGGCCGAGGCGGCGGCGTAGTATCCTTCCACCACCGTGCCGTCCTTGCCGCCCACGGCCTCCTCCACCGACATGCCCTTGCCAATGGCGATGCCCGCCCGACAGTTGCGGGAGTGCACCGAGGTACAGGTGACAATGAGGTCGCCCAGGCCGGACAGGCCGGCAAAGGTCTCCTTGTGGGCTCCCATGGCCACGCCCAGCCGGGCCATTTCGGTGAGGGCCCGGGTCATAATGAGGGCCTTGGTGTTATCCCCATAGCCCATGCCCATACAGCAGCCGGTGCACAGGGCCACCACATTTTTCAAAGCCGCTCCAATCTCCACCCCCAGAATGTCTGGGGAGGTGTACAGCCGCATCCGTTGGTTCATGAACAAATCCTGAGCCAGCATAGCCGCCTCTTTGGACTCGGAGGCCACCACCACGCCGGTGGGCACCCCGCGGGCCACCTCCTCGGCGTGGGAGGGACCGGACAGCACCACCACAGGACAACGGGGAATCTCCTCATGGATCACCTCATGGAGGAGCAGGCAGCTGTCCTTTTCAATCCCCTTGGCCACACTCACCAGCACCGTGCCGTCCTGGAGATAGGGAGCAATCTGTCGGGAGGTGCTGCGCACGGCAAAGGAGGGGGTGGCCAGCACCACCACCTGACTGTCCGTGAGGACAGACAAGTCACAGGTCAGTTCCAGAGCCTGGGGCAGTTCCACCCCGGGGAGCACTGGGTTTTCCCGTGTCTCCTGCATCTGACGGCACTTATCCGCCCGGCGGCACCACATGGACACCCGGTGTCCATTTTCCAGCAGCACCAGAGCCAGGGCCGTGCCCCAGCCGCCGCTGCCCACCACCGTGATGTTCATGCCTCACCCTCCTGAAGCTCTTTCTCTTCTTCCGGTTCTTCCTCTTCCACAGAAGTCTCCTCCTGTGTGGAAGCCTTTCCCTCCTGCTCCGGCTCATCCACCTCTGCCTGGGCAGAGGGCTCCGCCGGGTGCTGATGCTCTTCCACAACTGGCTCTTCCGGTGTGGAAGTTTCCTCTTTTTTGTGCCGGGTAAACTTGGACTCAGTGCCCTTGATCAGCCGTACCATATTGCTCCGATGCTTGAACAAAATCAGCCCGCCGATGATGATGGCCAGAACGGTGATGAGCGTATCCTGATAGACAAACCCGGTGACAAAGGGAAATGACAACCCGGCCCAGCAGGAGCCCAGAGACACATAGCGGGTGAGAAAGGCCAGAATCAGAAATCCGCCCCACACCACCAAGGCCACTCGCCAGTCGATCATCAGCGCGATGGTACCGCCGGACAAAATGCCCTTGCCGCCCCGGAACTGGAAGGTAATGGGGAACATATGCCCCAGCAGGCAAAACAGACCAGCCCAATATTTGCCCAAGGTAACCAGTTCCGGGGAGATGGCCCCGGCAATCCACATGGCGAACAAAACCGCCACCACCGCCTTGACGGCATCGGAGAGAATAACCACCAGGGTCAACGGGCCACCAAAGGTGCGGTAGAAGTTGGTCAATCCCGCGTTGCCGCTGCCATGACTGCGCACGTCGTCCCGCAGGATGTAGCGGGAGACCACCACAGCTCCATTGAAGCAGCCCAGGAAGTAAGCCAAGACCGCAATGCCCCCCGCAGCCAAGGCCAGCCAGCCCACAGATACATGGGCAATTTCCATCACATGGTTCAGCATGGGTTACTCCTCCTTGTCGCCCTTCTGGCGGATGGTGATGCGCACCGGAGTGCCCACCAGACCGAAGGTGGCGCGAATTTGGTTTTCCAGATACCGCTGGTAGGAAAAATGGAACAGCTTTGCATCGTTGCAGAAGATGACAAAGTGGGGAGGCTTGACCCCGATCTGAGTCATATAATAGATTTTCAGGCGGCGTCCTTTGTCCGTGGGAGGCTGCACACGGGTCTGGGCATCGGCCAGCACCGAGTTGAGCACACCGGTTGGAATGCGCATGGCCGCCTGGTTGACCACGTTCTGAATGAGCTGGAACAGCTTATCCACACGCTGTCCAGTTTTGGCGGAAATGAAATGGATGGGGGCATAGGTCATATAGGACAGGTCCCGGCGCACCTCTTCCTCCATGCGCTTCATGGTCTTGTCATCCTTTTCGATGGCATCCCACTTGTTGACCACGATGATGCAGGCCTTGCCCGCCTCGTGGGCCAGACCCGCCACCTTGGTATCCTGCTCGGTGACTCCCTCCTGGGCGTCAATCATGATGAGACACACATCGCTGCGCTCAATGGCCATGGTGGCCCGGAGCACAGAGAATTTCTCAATGCGGTCGTCCACTTTGGACTTTTTGCGCATACCTGCGGTATCAATGATGAGGTACTTGCCGGTCTCGTTTTCAAAATAGCTGTCCACGGCATCCCGGGTGGTGCCCGCCACATTGGAGACAATCACCCGCTCCTGGCCCAGAATCCGGTTGACCAGAGAGGACTTGCCCACGTTGGGCTTGCCGATGATGGCCACCTTCACCACATCGTCCTCCTCTTCTTCCTCCTCCTCGGGGGGGAAGTAGGCCAGGCAGGCGTCCAGCAGATCGCCGGTGCCGTGGCCATGCACGGCGGACAGGGGATAGGGGTCGCCCAGGCCCAGGTTGTAGAACTCGTAGATGTCCGGGTTGGTGACTCCTGTGGAGTCCACCTTATTCACCGCCAGAACCACCGGCTTTTTGGATCGCTGGAGCATCCCCGCCACCTCCTGGTCGGCAGCGGTCATACCGGTGCGGATGTCACAGACGAAGATAATCACGGTTGCAGCCTCAATGGCAATCTCTGCCTGGAGCCGCATAAAGGCCAGAATTTCGTTGTCGGTGCCCGGCTCAATGCCGCCGGTGTCCACCAGATCAAAGGTGCGGCCCAGCCACTCGGCCTGTGCGTAGAGACGGTCACGGGTGACACCTGGGGTGTCCTCCACAATGGACAGACGCTTTCCCGTCAGTTTATTAAACAGCATGGACTTACCCACGTTGGGGCGGCCCACAATGGCCACCAAAGGTCTTGCCATGAAAATCCCTCCTTACACTTAAAGGTCAGTATATCAAATTTCACAGAACATGAAAAGCAATTCTTGACAGAAAGGGGCGCTTACACCCTTCGATCGCCGCACTCCGGACAACAGAGTAAAAGAGGCTGTCGCAAAGCGGACTTTGCAACAGCCTCTTTTTCATCACAGGCGATCACTCGCTGACAGTAACCTCACGACCATTGTAGGTCATGCAGTTCTTGCAGACGCGGTGAGGCAGGCGGACAGCACCGCACTTGGGGCAGGTGTTGACACCGGGAGTCTCCAGCTTCCACA
>CALXDO010000111.1 GCA_944387075.1 uncultured Oscillospiraceae bacterium
ACTCCGAGTCCAAGCGCCTGGGCGTGAAGCGTGCCGATGGTCAGTTCGTTCTGGCCGGCAACATTCTGGTTCGTCAGCGCGGCAGCCACATCCACCCCGGCACCAACGTGGGCAAGGGCTCCGACGACACCCTGTTCGCCCTGGTGGACGGCAAGGTGAAGTTCGAGCGCATGGGCAAGGACCGCAAGAAGGTCTCCGTGTACGAAATCGCTCAGTAATGCTGTCAAAGCGTCCCGGACATATGGTTTGTCCGGGACGTTTTTGTAATCCCACAAAATGCGAGCATTTTGTGGGGGATTGCAGCCCGCTGCATGCAGAATTGGGTCAAAGGACGACCCAATTCCACACTGGCGGGCTGAGCAGTGTCTTTTCCCATGCGCATGTCCTGGGAAAAGACATGATTTGAATTTCTTTTCCCGCCATCAGGCGGGAAAACTCTGCCGAGGGCTTTTGAAGCCCCAGCAAACCAACACACTGAATGGAGGTGCCAACCATGGCCAATCAATTCATCGACACCGCCCGGATTCTGGTGCGGGCCGGGGCAGGGGGCGGCGGTGCCGTGTCCTTCCACCGGGAGAAATATGTGGCCGCCGGCGGCCCGGACGGCGGAGACGGGGGACGGGGCGGCAACGTGGTGCTCACCGTGGACCCCCACATGTCCACCCTCATGGACTTCCGCTACAAGCGCAAGTATGTGGCGGAAACCGGCATGAACGGCGGCGGCAAACGCTGCACCGGCAAGGACGGGGCGGACCTGGTCATCAAGGTGCCTCGGGGCACGGTGGTGCGGGACGCCGAGACCAAGGAAATCATCTGCGACATGTCCGATGACAAGCCCTTTGTGCTGGCCCGTGGTGGCAAAGGCGGCTGGGGTAACCAGCACTTTGCCACCCCCACCCGTCAGGTGCCCCGCTTTGCCAAGGTGGGCCTGCCCGGGCAGGAGCGGGACGTGATTCTGGAGTTGAAGCTGCTGGCCGACGTGGGGCTGGTGGGCTTCCCCAACGTGGGCAAATCCACGCTGCTCTCCGTGGTCACCCGGGCCCAGCCCAAAATCGCCAACTACCACTTTACCACCCTGTTCCCCAACCTGGGCGTGGTGCCCATGGAGGAGGGCCGCTCCTTTGTGCTGGCGGACATCCCCGGCATCATCGAGGGTGCCGCCGAGGGCGCGGGCCTGGGCCATGACTTTTTGCGCCACATTGACCGCTGCCGCCTGCTCATCCATGTGGTGGATGTCTCGGGCAGCGAGGGCCGGGACCCGGTGGAGGACTTCGACACCATCTGTGCCGAGTTGGCCCAGTGGTCTCCGGAGTTGGCCTCCCGCAAAATGCTGGTGGCCGCCAACAAGGTGGACGTGATGGAGGACCCGGAACTGCTGGAGCGGCTGCGGGCCCATGTGGAGGCCAAGGGCTGCCGTCTCTTCGAGATGTCCGCCGCCACCCACCAGGGCACCAAAGAGCTGATGTACGCCGCCGCCGAGGAGCTGGCCCATCTGCCCCCCATCCTGGTGTTCGAGCCCACCTATGTGGAGCGTCCCCCCGAGGTGGACACCTCCGCCCCCCTGGAAATTTCCCGGGACGACGACGGCACCTGGCTGGTGGACGGGCCTTGGCTGCGCCAGCTCATGGCCAACGTCAACTTCTCCGACTATGAGAGCCGCAACTGGTTCGACAAGCGTCTGCGGGAGGCCGGTGTGTTCCAGCAGATGGAGGACCAGGGCGTGCAGGACGGCGATCTGGTGTGCCTGTACAACCTGGAATTTGAATATCAGAAATAATGTTCGGGGCACATTGCAGCATGGAATGGTAAGAGGATTTGATTGGGCAGCCCATACGGGGTGCCCAGTCGATCTTTTTGCCGCTCTGCTCCGGACCGCCGATCTACGAAAGAGGTGTGCCATTTGGATCACGAATATGTGGACGGGGATGTCCGACACGCAAACCCAACGGCGGGAAACCCCCACAAGCGCAGGAACACAGGGTGGATTGGCCGTCTTGTGACCCTCTTTTTCTTCATCGAACTGGGTTGTTTTGTCTATATTACCCTTCTTGCCGCCACAGACCACTACCAGGATCACCGCTGGGTTGCCCCGGTTTCGCTGGGTCTTGTGCTGCTGACCCTATATGCGCTTGTACGCAGCAAGAAAACCCTTCCCACCGCGTGGGGACGGTTTTGCGACCACTGTGGAGACGTGGGTTTTCTGGGCTTGCAGGCTCTTTCGCTGCTGTTGATGCTGGCCATGGCCTGGCTTTTGCGGGTGAACAACTCCTGGGACTATGGGCAAGTGATAGACTCAGCGTATCATTGGGCCCGGGACGGCGAAATTTCCAACCTGCCATACTATGCCCGCTATGAGAACAACCAGTTGGTTTTGCTTCTGCACTGCCTCTATGATAAGCTCCTGCTCAAGCTCGTCCCCTCTGCGTCCATGGGGTTTTGCAAGGCGGCTACCTTTCCCCTCAACTGCCTGTGCATTCAAGCTGCCATACAATTGACCTACCGAATCGCAAAAATTTACTTGGGCAGGCGCAAGGCTCTGGCCGCCGGCCTTCTCTGCCTGAGCTGTTCTCCGCTCTATTTGTACAGCACCTTTGCATATACCGATACTCTGGGGCTGCCGGTGGCGATGCTGATTCTCTATAGCTACCTGCGTTTTACCAGGGATTCGACCAGAAAACGATGGCTCTATCTGGTGCTTTATGCATGCGTCAGCGTAGTGGGATTCCACTTAAAAGCCACCATCGGAATCGTTACCGTGGCCACCATGGTTGACTACGTGCTGCACACGGTAACAGCCTTCCCCAAGCAGGTGATGAAACGGTGTCTCTCACTGCTCTTGGCGTGTGTCATATTTGTATCCGGACACCTGGTGCTTGCAACGGGTCTGCACACGTTCATGGGCATTACGGCGCAGCAGTATGATGTGTACAGCTTTCCCACGACCCATTGGGTCATGATGGCACTGAACAAGAGCGGCGGCTTTAATCAGAGCGACGTGAACTTTACCGCCAGTTTTCCCACCTTGGAAGAGCGAAAATCAGCGAATATCGCTGAGATTAAGCAGCGGCTGCAAGAGCGCGGCATCCGCGGCACCCTGTCTCATGTGTTGTACACCAAATGGAGACGCACTTGGGCATACCACACCTGCGCGGGGGACGATTATATCAATCGAAAGCCCATCCAGCCCAATCTGCTCCACCAGTTTTTGACCCCGGATGGTCGATTTTATCCCCTGTACGCCCTGTACGCCGCATGGTGGTGGATTCTCATGTTGATTGGAGTTACCATATCTGCCTGGCGGCATTTCAAGGGAAAACGCACGCTGTTTGTACCTCATCTCGCCATTTTCGGAGTTCTGCTTTTTCTAAGCTTCTGGGAGTGTAATCCCCGCTATCTGGTGGTATTTCTTCCCATGCTAATCCTTTCTGCTGTGGATGGATGGTCCGTCTTTTCCAGAAATCAGATGCACCCTAAGTTGGTGGAAAAAGGAGTATAAAAATGAGCAATACCCTGTATATAGTCGTTCCATGCTATAATGAGGAGCAAGTCTTGCCGGAAACCTCCAAACAGCTGGAAGCAAAGCTGAACCGTCTGATGGAGGCGGGAAAGATCTCCAAGCAGAGCCGGGTCATGTTTGTCAACGACGGTTCCAAGGACAAAACCTGGGAGATCATTGCCCGGCTCCACGCGGAGAACCCCATCTTCGCCGGGGTCAATCTCACCCGGAACCGCGGGCATCAGAACGCGCTGCTGGCGGGTCTGATGACCGCCAAAGAGTATGCAGACATGGTCATCTCCATGGATGCCGACCTCCAAGACGACGTGGATGCCGTGGACGCCATGGTGGAGAAGTATTCCAACGGCTGTGACATTGTCTACGGTGTGCGCTCCTCCAGAAAGAAGGACACCTTCTTTAAGCGGGTGACTGCGGAAGGCTTCTATCGGGTCATGAATCTTTGGGGGGCCGAGACCGTATTCAACCACGCCGACTACCGGCTCATGTCCAAACGGGCCCTGGACGGTCTGGCGGAGTTCAAAGAGGTCAACCTCTTCCTCCGGGGCATTGTCCCCATGTTGGGCTACACCACCGCCACGGTGGAGTATGAGCGGGGCGAGCGGTTTGCCGGGGAGAGTAAGTACCCCCTGGGGAAGATGCTGGCCTTTGCCATGGAGGGCATTACAAGCTTGTCCACCAAGCCGCTGAAGTGGATCACCCTGTTGGGCTTTTTGATTTTTGCCGTCAGCATTGTTCTGCTCATCTCCTTCATTGCCCGGTGGGCTCTGGACATGACGGTCGTGGGTTGGGCCAGCGTCATTTGCTCGGTGTGGGCCATCGGCGGATTGATTTTGCTCTCCATTGGCGTTGTGGGGGAGTATATTGGTAAAATCTATCTGGAGACCAAGGGCAGACCCCGGTTCCAAATCCAAGACGTGTTATTGAAGCGCTGATCCTCTAATATAGAAGTGAGCAACACCCTCTGGAAGGCATTCTTCCAGGGGGTGTTTTGCTGTTGTGTGGAAACTCCCCCATCTGCTGTGCAGATGGGGGAGCGTTGGCCTTGCCGGTATCATCGTTATATAGACGGAACAAAAGGTTCCGTTTTCACTGCTCGGTAGCCTCTTCCTTCTCACCAGAGGCCTTTTCCTTTTTCAGCTGTTCGATGCCAAGCCGAATCAGTTCCAACGTGGCAGCGGAACGGCTGGGATAGCGGTTTTCAAACCGGAAGTCGTCAATTTCCTTTAACAGTTCCTCATCTACAATCACGGTGTAGCGTGGCTTCTGCGTGGGCACCCATACCACCTCCTTATAGTTCATATTATGCGCAGGTTCATAGGTTCTGTCAAGCCGGACTTTTCCAGAACCCCCTTGACAGGTTCAGAACCTATGAACTATAATTTGGATAGGTTCAGACGTTCAGACGGCCCGGGAGGAAGGAGGTGTCTTTGCATGGCTACCCAATTCAAGAGACTCTCATTTGTGGTCACCCCTGAGATGGAAGAACCCCTGAATCGCATGAAACAGGAGTTTTTCTACAACTACACCCAATCTCACATGATTCGCGAGCTGTTGTCCGCCGGAGTGCGGGCCACCAAGGCGGAAAAGGCCGAAAACGGGAGCAACTGCGAGCAGGCCTCCTAATGGGGCGGTTTCCACCATTCGATTGCAAAACACATTGCCTCGTCCCTGATAGCCCTCTCACGTCGTGCCAAAAATAAGAGAAATGGAGTGAAAGAATTGAAACGCAAGATTTTAAGTCTGGTGTTGTGCGGCTGCCTGGTGGCTGGAATGTTCCCCGCCATGGCTCTGGCCCAGGACAGCCAGAGCACGGACACAAGCACTGACACCCCCTCTGTCACAGCAGAGGACGTTGCCACCAGTGGCACCTGTGGCGAAAATTTGACCTGGAAGTACGATGAGGCCACCAAGGCTCTCACCATTTCCGGAGAAGGTGAGATGTACAACTATGATAGTTCGAGCAAAGCTGCCCCTTGGCTCAGCGTCGAGTTCACAACTGTGAAGGTGGAGGACGGTGTCACCTCCATTGGAAGCTGGGCCTTTTATGACTGCGCCAGCCTGACCAGCATAACCATCCCTGGCAGTGTCACCTCCATTGGTGAGTGTGCCTTTTATGGATGCGACAGCCTCACCAGCATCACCATCCCCGATGGTGTCACCTCCATTGGGGCCTTTGCCTTTTATAACTGCACCAGCCTGACCATCATAACCATCCCTGACGATGTCATCTCCATTGGAAGATATGCTTTCTATGGTTGTGACCGTTTGACCAGCGTCATACTCCCAGACGGACTCACCTCCATTGGTGAGTATGCCTTTTATGGATGCGACAGCCTGACCAGCATTAGTATTCCTGACACTGTCATAGATATTGGTTGGTCTGCCTTTGCATACTCCACTGGTCTGAAAAGCGTTGATCTTCCCGACAACTTACCCTACTTGCCAAGCTATATTTTCAGAGGATGTACAAGTCTAACTAGCATTCGTATTCCTGGTAGCGTGTCTGGAATGGACGGTGCCTTTATGGGTTGCACAAGCCTGTCCAGTGTAGAAATCTGCGACGGGGTTACCGAGATTGACTGGGCCGCATTTGATGGATGCACAAGCTTAACCTCTGTGACCATTCCCGACAGTGTCACATATATTCGTGGGTATGCCTTCATAGATTGTAGCAGTCTGGAAAAAATTGTGCTCCCTAACAGCATCACAGAAATGGAGGCAAAAATCTTTGAGGGTTGTTCCAATTTGACCGACGTTACGTTATCTTCTAGTCTGACCACTGTTCGTGAATATACATTCGCTAAATGTACCAGTCTAAAGAAGATTGAAATTCCTGACAAAGTGACTTCCATTATCTACAACGCATTTCAGGACTGTACCCGCTTGCAAGAAATTACCATACCTGCATCCGTAACTTCCATTGATAAAGACGTTTTCGCTGGCTGCACTGCTCTAACCACCGTCAACTACTCTGGCAGCGAAAATGATTGGGCTAAGATCGCAGTGGCCGATGGCAACGAGGCTCTGACCTCCGCTACCATCAACTACAACTGCAGTGCTGAGGAGCCCACTCCCACTCCCGAGCCCACTCCTACTCCTGAGCCTACTCCCACTCCCGAGCCTACTCCTACTCCTACTCCTACTCCCACTCCTGAGCCCACTCCCGCTCCCTCCCAGAAGCCCGAGGAGACCACTCCCCCCACCACCGGCGGTGAGACCACCACTCAGGACAAGGTGGACGTGACCGTCAGCGGCGACAAGGCCCAGGCCAATGTGGGCGGCGTGACCATCGTGTTGGGTAACGCCGGGAAGGTGTTTGAGAGCGGCACCACCGTCACCGTGGAGCGTGTCACCCAGGGCACCATCTACAACACCGTGGAAAAGGCTCTGGCGGACGTGGTGACCCAGATGGACAACACCGCCATCTTCGAGTTCACCGCCACCAAGGACGGCGTCACCGTCCAGCCCAACGGCGCCCTGTCCGTCACCTTTTCCATTCCCGAGAACCTGACCACCAGCAACCTCAAGCTGTTCTATGTCTCCCAGAAGGGCAAGTATGAGGAAGTGCCCATCACGGTGAACCCCGACGCCAAGACCGTCACCGCCAACCTGCCCCACTTCAGCACCTATGTACTGGCCAACGTGGCCCCCGTCTCCGGCGGCAACAGCAATGTGCCCCAGACCGGTGACACCAACGCCCTGACCCTGTATGTGGCAGTTCTGGGTGTGGCAGTGGTAGCCCTGGCTGCTCTGGCTGTAAAGAAGCGCAAGGCTTAACGGTATTTTTCATTCAAATGGTTTGACGCAGCCCCCCGGCAGCCGGTCTGCTGGGGGGCTTTCTTCCCCACCCACTTGCGAGTTCCATTCACCATTGAACAGAGGAGAGAGAACCGATGGGAAACTTTGACCCCGTTGTAATTTTGAGCAAATCCCTTCCGGCCCAATGGATTCCCTTTGGGATTCTGGTGGTACTTTGCCTGGCACTGCTCTGCGCTGGCTGGCAAATTCTGCGCAAAATCCCCATTTCCGCCACCCCCATGGTATGCGTGGCCGCTGTCATGCTGGTGCTGCCCTTTTGCTTTGGTGGGTTCTATTTATGGGCTTCGGCCCTGACCACGGTGGTGCTGGCCGGCATGCTGACGCTCTTGGGGAAAACCCAGGGCAAGCTGGTGATGCGCTGGAACGGGGGGATGATGGTATTTGCCCTGCTCCCCCTGGCCTATCTGGTCACAGCTTTGTGGGCTGTGGACCCCGGACAGGCCTGGATGGGGTTTGTAAAGTATCTCCCCGTGCCGTTGTTCTATGTGCTGCTGATGCAGACCACCCGTGACCAACGGGAGCAGGTTCTGGGCCTGCTCCCCCTGGGCGGCGTGGCCATGGTGGCGGTGACCGGAGTTTTGCAGTTTGTCCCCGCCCTCCAGCCCTGGCTCCAGGTCAATGCCCGACTGGCCGGACTGTTCCAGTACCCCAATTCCTTTGCCATTTACCTGTTATGCCTGAGTATTTTGTTGCTGAAATCCACGTTTCCCGTCAAACTGCGCCTGGTATACCTGACTGTGCTCTTGGTGGGCATGGTCATCAGCGGCAGCCGCACCACCCTGGCCCTGGCGGTGGTGGCCGGAGTAGTGCTCCTGGTGCTCCACCTGCGTGGGCGGGGCAGCGTGAAACGTCTCCTGTTGCCTCTGGCCGGGGTTTTGGTGGTCTCGGCCCTCTTTTTTCTCACCGTGGGCCAGTCGGTGTGGCAGCGTTTTCTGGTCAATCCCCTGGAGAGCAGCACCTTCCTGGGCCGTCTGCTTTACGCCAAGGATGCCCTGCTGGCCTCCTTCTCCCACCCCTTTGGGCTGGGCTACGGCGGGTACTCCTTCGCCCAGGGCAGCTTTCAAACCGGGGTGTACTCGGTGCAGTATGTGCACAATGAACTGTTGCAGCTGGTCTTAGACCTGGGTTGGATTCCCGCCGTCCTTCTGGCGGTGTATCTGGTGTGGGTGTGGCGGCACAGTGACGGGGTTTGTCGGCTGTGCCTGGGCGTACTGCTGCTCCACAGCCTGTTTGACTTCGACCTGCAATTTTTGTCCCTGGTGCTCCTGCTGGTGCTGCTCTCCCACGCCGGGGTGGAACGCCCGGACAGCAAGCTGTTTCGCCGCCGCCATCCCGTGGCGGGCGGGGCAGTGGTTTTGGTGGGGGCCGCGCTCAGCGTCGTGGCGGCGGTGGTGGACACTTCCTATTATGCCCAGCGGCCCGACCTCGCCTTGTGGCTCTATCCGGTACATACCCAATCCCAGCTGTACTATCTGGTGCAGCAGGATGAGGTGGAGGGCCTGGAGGTGCTGGCCGATGCCATTTTGAGCCACAACTCCTATGTGGCTCTGGCCTACGATGCCAAGGCCAACGTGGCCTATGCCAAAGGGGACGGGCAGAGCGTGATCCAATACAAACAAAAGGCCATTTCTCTCTCCCCCTATACCATGGCAGAATATGAGGACTATGGGGAGAAGCTGTACCAATTCATGGAACTGTATACACAGTCTGGCATGAGCGAAAGTGCCCAGTATTGCAGGCAATGCCTGTTGGAAATCCCCACACTGCTGGAGCAGGTGGAGGAAAAAACCTCCCCTCTGGCTTGGAGGATTGCAGACCAGCCGGAATTGGAACCCTCCCCAGCGTTACAAGAATGTCTGATGCAGGCCCAGCAGGGGGGAGGCTAGGGTTTCCCCCTGGAATTTGAATATGACTTGGCAATACAAGCCCCTTACCATCTCCGGGGAAGGGGTTATGTACAACTATGATCGTTGGAGCAATGTTGCCCCTTGGCTCAGCTTGGAGTTCACAACTGTGAAGGTAGAGGACGGTGTCACCTCCATTGGGGCGTGTGCCTTTATTAGGTGCCCCAGCCTCACCAGCATGGACATTCCCGACACCGTCACCGCCAACCTGCCCCATTTCAGCACCTATGTGCTGGCCAACGTGGCCCCTGTGTCCGGCGGCAACAGCAATGTACCCCAGACCGGCGACCACAGCGCCTTGGCCCTGTATGTGTGCGTTCTGGTCATGGCCATGGCCGGTATGACCATTCTGGTGGTCAACAAGCGCAAAGCATAATAGCATTTATAAAAAAATCCCTGGAAGCGGCGGCTTCCAGGGATTTTTTAGTGGGCATGTTCGTCGATAAACCGGGGTTCCAGCTTGGAATAGACAATTTTCTGACTGCTGTACAGGGAGAACTTGCCGCTGAGCAGGTAGCTCAGGGCGCAGGCCAGGGCAAAGAAGAGCAGGCCCTCACTGCCAAACAGCTCCACCCCCAAAAAGATGCTGGCCAGGGGACAGTTCACCACCCCGCAGAAGAGGGCAATCATACACACCGCCGCCCCAAAGCCCGGGTCTACCCCCAGCAGCGGCGCCACGGCACAGCCGAAGGTGGCCCCCACAAAGAAGGTGGGCACAATCTCGCCGCCCCGGTAGCCTGCCCCCAGGGTGAGGGCGGTGAGCAGCAGCTTGAGGGCAAAGGCCCAGGGCACATGCACCGTGCCCTCCAGAGCCAGGGCGATGATGTCCCCGCCTGCGCCGTTGTAGTCCCGGCTGCCCTCCAGCAGGCTGATGGCCACCACCAGCACACCGCCCACCACCGCCCGCAGGTAGGGGTTGGGCAGATAGCGGGCGTACCAGTGCCCGGTCTGATGCACCACCACGCAAAATGCCATGGCCAGCAGGGCACACAGCACCCCCAGCACTCCGATTTGCAGCAGGGGAATGACCTCCAGCTGGGGAATGGCAGTCAAGGTGTAGTGTTCGCCCTCCACCCCCAGCAGGACGGTAACCCCCATGGACACCAGAGCGGTGAGCAGACAGGGGAAGAAGGCGGAGTACTGAACAATGCCCACGCTGATGACCTCCATGGCAAACACCGAGGCGGTGAGGGGGGTGGAGAACAGGGCGGCAAACAGGCCGCTCATACCGCACATGACCTCTACATTCATCTCCCGTTCCCCCAGGTGGAGCCGATGCCCCACCTGGCAGGCCAGGCTGCCGCCGATTTGCAGCGCGGCCCCTTCCCGGCCTGCGCTGCCCCCGGTGAGGTGGGTGAGCACCGAGCCCACAAAGATCAGGGGAGCCAGGCGCAGGGGAGGACGCTGCCCCGAGCGCACGCTGGCGATGATCTGGTTGGTGCCGCTGTCGTTTTCCATCCCACACGCCTGGTACAGCCCCACAATGAGCAGCCCCGCCGCCGGCATGCCCAACAGCAGCCAGGGGTGTGCCACCCGCCACGCCGTCACCAGGCCAATGGCGTGATAAAAGGCGGCTCCCGCCACCCCGCACACCAGGCCCGTGAGCACAGCCAAGATGCTCCAATGGGCCAACGCCTGCACCGTTGGCCGGGCGCGCCCCCAGTATTTCCCGAGTTTTTCTGTCATATCCTCCCGCCCCTTACCATTTTATTGGTACATTGGATGATCTTTTATCCCATTTTTACCGCCAAGGGCGGGGGGAGCAAACCGCTCCCCCCGCCCGGGGTTGTTTGAATATAAACCGATCTGGGCTTAGCCCTCGCGGGTGAAGGTGACCTCACCCAACTCCACGTCGTTAAAGTCCATGGTCAGGTTGTTTCCATCCAGGGTATAGGGGGTGGCCCCGCTGTCGCCGGGCTTCTGATCCACCGAGTCGGTGGTGTAGATATTGTCCTTATCCACCCGATACTGTCCCTCGGTCTGGATCTCCTCGGCCACAGTGGTGCTGAGCGTTCCCAAACTCTCCTTCATCATGGTGGTCAGGCTGTCCCGATCCATACCGGACTGGGCCAGGGCCTCGTCCACCGTCATGTCGGTGACGCCCTGATCCTTCAGCATCTGCTCCATGTAGGCCAGAGTGGCGTCCACGGTCTTCTGGATCAGTTCATCCATGGACTGGTCCATCTTCTCCTGGTTCACCGTCATGGAGAAGGTGTCGTCATCCCGGAACTCGATCTCCAGGGGGATGTAGAAGTTCTCCATCTCCAGCTCGTCGGCGATCTCAGGGGCGGACGTGCGCATCCCCTCCACCACCTGGTCCATGACATCCACCTGACCGGACCAAGAGCCCACCAGGTCCTTCTTCAGGTCGTCCCCGCCGTTGCCGCAGGCGGTCAGGGCCAAAGCCATACCCAAAGCCAGGGGCCATACCATCCATTTACCTTTCATGTTCCAAGTCTCCTTTTCCATTCTCTTTCCGACACCTGTTGGGTGTCGTTTCTCTCTTACCATACCACACATAGGTATCCGTTTCAACCCAATTCACCCATTCCTTTCGTTTTTTGGTTTATTTGGCATAAATCTTCTAGTTTTTACCTTTCATCCCTGTTTATATCTCCCCTTCCCTCCCTGGCATCCGGTTTCCCCTCTTTCCCCATTTTCCACCCCATTTTTCCAGGTTCCAGATTTTGCATCTCAAAGAATTTCCACCTGAGGCAGTACAAAGAAAGTTTGAAAAATTTTTGACAACCCCCTTCCATTTATCTGGAATGTGATGTATAATAGCCTTGCGCGAACGCAATCATCCATATTTTATAAGGAGTGATACCAATGAGCATTAAAGTAGGTATTAACGGTTTTGGCCGCATCGGCCGAATGGTTTTCCGCGCCAGCATCAATCATCCCGAGATCGAGATCGTGGGTATCAACGATCTGTGTCCCGCTGATTACCTGGCCTATATGCTGAAGTATGACACCATGCACGGCCTCTTTG
>CALXDO010000112.1 GCA_944387075.1 uncultured Oscillospiraceae bacterium
TCTTCACCTTGTTGACCCACTCGGGATCGGCGATGAGGCCACGGCCCATACCCACGATGTCCACGTCGCCGCTTTCCAGTACCTTCTCCACCACGGCGGGGTCCCGGTAGTTGCCGGCGTTGATGACAGGCTTCTTGAATTTCTCCTTCACTGCCTTGGCCTGGTACGAACGCCATCCATCGGGCAGGAAGTTGGAATCGATCTGATACTGGAGCGAGGGATTCAACCCGCAGGACACATCGTAAATGTCCACAAACTCATCCAGATACTCCAGATACTCCAAAGTATCCTCCAGGGTGTTTCCGCCGGGAACACGTTCCTCCGCAGAAATACGCACAATAATGGGAAACCAGGGGCCCACCTGACGGCGCACCTCTTCCAGCACCATACGGGGGAAGCGGAGACGGTTTTCCACAGAACCGCCGAACTCATCAGTTCTCTTGTTGTAATAGGGGGAAATAAACTGGCTCATCAAATAGGAGTGACCACAGTGGATTTCCACTGCGTCAAAGCCAATGTCCTGGGCACGCTTGGCCGCCTCTCCGTACTTCTTCACAGTGTGAAAAATCTCCTCACGGGTCATAGGACGAGGCTTCTCGCCTCCCACCTTGGTGGGAATGTCGGAGGAGGACACCGTCTCCACACCCGTTCTGGCCGAAGACGCAGAGGCTCCGGCATGGTTGATCTGGATGGCCACCGTGGCTCCGTTTTTGTGCAGGTTCTCCACCAGCTGATAGAAGCGGGGCATGAAGCTGTCGTGGTCGATGCGGATCTGGCTGGTGCCATTGGAGCCTACAGGGTATTCCACATTAGCATTTTCCAGAATGATGAGGCCCACACCACCCTTTGCGCGCAAAGAATAGTAATTCATGTGCCGATTGCTCATCTCACCGCTGGTCTCACCGTAGTTGGTTCCCATAGGCGTCATGGCAATTCGGTTGCGAATGGTCATCCTTTTTACCGTAATCGGCTGGAAGATTTTAGAATATTTTGTCTTCATGACTATTCTCCTAAAATTGTTTTTCGCATAGGGCGTTTCTTCCGTTTGTGACAGTCTCATTATAGTCTCCGCAATCCATAAATCAAAATATATTTTTTGTCTTTCTTTGATACGTTTTTGCTATCGATTTTCTTAGAACGCCTGGGACTCCCCCTGTGCTTTCATATATTCAATGAACCGCTTGACCACGGGCAGCTGATACCGCTCCCGCATCCAAAACATATACACCCGGTGTTCCAGATAGATGTCATGCAGCTTGTGGATGTTCACCCGAGAACCGTCAATCTCCCGGATATGAGGTACCAGAGCAATGCCAAATTGCTCGCTGACCATAGCCATGATGGAGTGTTCATCCGGGCACTCCACGGCGAAGCTGGGCTGAAAGGCCAGTCTGCGATATAGCTGCTTGGTGTAATTGCCCAGCCAAGACTGGGGATCGTACCCGATGACAGGATAGCGGCTGAGCTCATAGACA
This sequence comes from uncultured Oscillospiraceae bacterium, assembly GCA_944387075.1. Lineage (GTDB taxonomy): Bacteria > Bacillota > Clostridia > Oscillospirales > Oscillospiraceae > Enterenecus. The sequence goes on from CALXDO010000112.1 coordinate 1,476, forward strand.
GAGACATACTCTTTTCCCTCCAGCGGGTGGCCTTTGGGTGTGATGAGTACCATCTCCGCAGACAGAACGGGAAAAGAATCCATATCCTCTTTATCTATATATCCCCCAAATCCCACGTCCAGCTCCCCAGCCTTTACCTTTTGGAGAATGGCACTGGTGTGGTTTTGATAGAAGTTAAAGGTGACGTTCTCATTCTCCTCTTGCAAAAGAAATTGTCTGACACTGTGGGGAATATAGTGGCTGGCCAAGGGAAAGACATAGCCGATGTCAATTCTTCCACCGCCACTGGCCATCTCCTGCATTTTACTCCTGGCCATTTCACAGTCATGGAGAACGCGCTCCACATATTCCAAAAAGATTTTTCCTCCCTTGGTAAGAATCACCCCTCGCCCGCTCTTTTCAAAGAGCGGTACCTGCAATTCCTCCTCCAGAGCGGCGATGGAACGACTGAGTGACGGCTGAGAAATGTACAGTTCTTCCGCCGCTTTTCGGTAGTTTTCATACTTAGCCACCATTTGAAAGTGACATAATTGATTGAGTGTCATTCTTCTCCTCCTCAGTAGGTAATTCCCTGCTTTGGTTATCCATAATTTTTACGCCATCTGATTATACCATTTCCATAGCTTAATTGCATCATTTTTTATCGTGATTGGCATTGGAATTTTTAGCGTGAAACCGATAGAATTTTATCCGTAGATTATCGTTATTTTTTTAACGACTGCATGGTGTGTTTTTATGTTTGTGACAAAATATGGGACACATACTTTGAAACGAGTCTAAGGAGAGATTATCCGCATGAACAAAAAATACTTACCCAGTGCCCTCATTCTGTATCTGAACTACTTCCTCCACGGTGTTGGGTGTTCCGTACTGGGCCAGGCTGTCATCAAGGAGGCCCTGGCTGCCAGCTGGGGTGTACAGGCTATGGCCATCACCGCCATTTCCGCTGCACTGGGTCTTGGCCGTCTCATCGCCCTGCCCTTTGCCGGACCTCTTTCTGACAAACTGGGCCGCCGCATCTCCTGTGTCATCGGCGGCGCCTCTTACGCCATCTATCTGATTGGCCTTGCCTTCGCCTTCAATGCAGGCCCCAACGGTGGTTATCAGATCGCCTATGTCTGCGCCATTCTGGGTGGCATCGCCAACTCCTTCCTGGACACTGGCATATACCCCGCTGTGGGTGAGGTATTCTACGACGCTCCTGGCGTCGCCACCATGGGCATCAAGTTCTTCATCTCCATTTCCCAGATGCTGCTCCCCTTCGCTCTGGGTGTCGCTGTGACCACCACCGCTGCCGGGCTCACCTCCTACAACCCCCTGTTCATTGTCTGCGGCGTGTGCTTTCTTGTCTTGGCCGTCCTCATTCTCTTTGCTCCCCTTCCCGATACTGATGCCAAGAAGGAGAAGAAGGAGGGCCTCATCCAGAGCCTGAAGACCACCCGCTTCTCCATGGAGTCCGTTGCCATGATTCTCATTGGCTTTACCTGCACCGGTACCTTCCAGCTGTGGCTCAACTGTGCTCAGAACTTTGCCAAAGAGGTTGTGGGCTGGGCAGACCCCTCCATCATGCAGACCTACTACTCCCTGGGCACCATGCTGGCCCTGATCGTCACCGCCATCCTGACCCGTAAGATCAAGGATGTTCGCTTCATCATGGTCTACCCCATCATCTGTCTGGTGGCTCTGGTGCTGGTTCTGGTGTCCAAGACCCAGACCATGTGCCTGGTGGGTGCTTTCGCCATCGGTTGGGCCGGAGCCGGCGGACTGCTCCAGATTGCCACTGCCGTGTGCAACATGCTCTTCCCCAAGATCAAGGGCACCGTTACCGCTCTGGTCATGATTGCCTCTTCCCTGTGCAACTACACCATCCTGACCGCCGCCGCCAACATGTCCCCCTCCGGCGTAATGACCATGAACATCGTCCTCACTCTGATTGGCGTACTGCTGGGCATTTTCGTCAATCTCCGCTATTCCAAGATGGTTGCCCTTGCATCCGGAAACGAAAACAGGTAAGCTATACACATTACTATCCTTGTATAGAAAGGTAGAGATTGGATATGAATACACTTCGTGTGAGAAATATTGAACTGGGCGCTGGCATTCCCAAAATCTGTGTTCCCATTGTGGGCGTGAGCAAGGAAGACATCCTTTCCGAGGCCAAAACCTTTGACTCCATCCCCGTCGATGTGGTAGAGTGGCGGGTAGACTGGTTCGAGGGCGTCTCTGATCTGTCCCAGGTTCTGGATGTGCTCAAGCAGCTACGGGACATTCTGGGAGACACTCCCCTGCTGTTTACCTTCCGCACCTCCAAGGAGGGCGGCGAGCGGGCCATCGAGCCCCAGGCCTATGCCCAGCTGAACATCCAGGCCGCCCAGTCCGGCTATGTGGACTTGGTGGACGTAGAGGCCTTTACTGGAGACGACATCGTCAAGACCATCATTGAAGGGGTCCATGCCGCTGGGGTGAAGGTGGTTGCCTCCAACCACGACTTCTTCAAGACCCCCGATAAGGACACCATTATAAGCCGCATGAGAAAAATGCAGGATCTGGGCGCTGATGTACCCAAGATCGCTGTGATGCCCCAGAGCAAGGAGGATGTGCTCACCCTGCTCTCCGCCACCGAGGAGATGGTGCGGCTGTATGCCGACCGTCCCATCATCACCATGTCCATGGGCGGTACCGGCGTGATCAGCCGCCTGTGCGGCGAGGTGTTTGGCTCCGCTCTGACCTTTGGGGCCGCCAAGAAGGCCTCTGCTCCCGGACAGATGGGCGTGCGCGACTTAAACACTGTGCTCACCCTGCTCCACGGCGCACTGTAAGGGAAACTACACTTAGTTAGGAAGAAAAGATATGAGAAAAGCAATTCATTGGCTGGACGCAAATCTGGAAGAATTTCTTCTGGTGATGATGCTGGTGGCCATGACGTTCATCATGGGAATACAGGTATTTTGCCGCTATGTGCTGAACATGTCCCTGTCCTGGTCGGAGGAGCTGACCCGCTACATTTTCATATGGTGTGGCTTTCTCAGTGTCAGTTATTGCAGCAAACGGTGTCTCTCCATTAAGATTGAGCAGTTTGTGGCCATGTTCTCCCGTCGGAAAAAGGCCCTGATCAAAGTCATCAACCACACCTGTGAGCTGCTTTTCTTTCTCTTCATGCTTCCGGCTTCCTTCGCGTATATGATGTCCGCTGTATACAGCGGACAGGTGTCCCCTGCCTGTTCCATCCCCATGTACTATGTCCAGGCGGCCCCCTTTGTCTCCTTCCTGCTGGTCACATTCCGCATTCTGCAACGCTGGATCATTGAGTTCCAGGTGGCGCGGGGAAAGCCGGTCTTTGATCCGGCTCACCCGGAACGCAACACCCCGGAATCTTTCATTGAGGCCAACACGGATATGGACGAGCGTCACGCCACGGAAGAACCGACCCAGAAGGAGGATGGATAAATGATCGCATTTGTATTTATTGTATTTCTGATCTGTTTGATCATCGCAATCCCGGTATCCATCTCCTTGGGCATCGCATCGGTTCTCCCCGTCATCTGTGATCCATCCTTTACCGTCGGCGCCAAGTATTTGATCCGCTCCATGTTCAGCGGTCTGGACTCTTTCCCCTTGCTGGCCGTTCCCATGTTCGTGTTGTCCGGCATCATTATGGCGAAGGGAGGCATTTCCCGAAAGCTATTTGATGTCTTTACCTATTTCCTGGGAAACCGGACCGCCGGCATGCCTTGTGCAGTCATTGTCACCTGTCTGTTCTACGGCGCCATTTCCGGCTCCGCACCGGCCACGGTGGCCGCGGTGGGCAGCATGACCATCCCCATTTTGACCGCACTGGGGTATGATGTCACCTTTTCCACTGCCATTGTAGCCGTAGCTGGTGGTCTGGGTGTCATCATCCCCCCCAGCATCCCCTTCATCATGTATGGCATGGCCTCGGGGGCGTCGGTCAGTGACTTGTTCTTGGCAGGCATCATCCCCGGGCTGATGATTGGACTGCTGCTGATGTTCTACTCCGTGTTCTACTGTAAAAAGCACGGAGAGGATCGGGTGAAAATCCAGGCGGCTGTACAACAATTACACGATAAGGGCCTGTTCCGGGTTTTGAAGGAAAGCTTTTTCGCCATTCTCAGCCCCGTCATCATCCTGGGGTGCATCTACACCGGCGTGGCCTCCCCCACAGAGGCTGCTGTCATTTCCGTGTTCTATGCCCTGCTCACCAGCTTGGTGGTCTACCGTACCATCCGGCTTCGCGACCTCTGGAGCATTTTGCAGGAGGCCATCCGGACCTTCACCCCCATTCTCTTTATTTTGGCAACCTCCACCGCATTTTCCAGGGTACTGACCCTGATGGAGGTGCCCCAGACGGTCAGCAATTTTATCAGCAGCAACTTCCACAGCACAGTTCTCATTTTGCTGGTGATTAATCTGTTCCTTCTGGTGGTCGGCATGGTGATGGATACCACCCCCGCCATTTTGATTCTCACGCCCATTCTCCTCCCCGTGGTAGAGACACTGGGGGTAAACCCCATACACTTCGGTGTCATTATGGTGGTCAATCTGGCCATCGGGTTTGTCACCCCACCCATTGGAGTTAACCTCTTCGTGGCCAGCTCCCTCACCGACCTTCCGGTCATGGCAATTGCCAAAAAGGCACTGCCTATGATTGTTTATTTCCTCCTTGCACTCCTCCTCATCACATATATCCCCGCCCTTTCCCTTGCACTTATCTAATGCGCTAGGAGATCATCCGTATGAAATTCTTCCAAATCACATACAAAAAGCTCACGCGCAGCTTGCTTCTGCTGCTCCTAACCGGAGCCATGGTTTTCCCTCTGTCCCTGGCTGGATGCACCAATTCCGAACCAAAGCAGCCGGTCTGGGTCCTGGCAACTGCCAGCCCAGAGGACACGGTAACCCAGCTGTTTGCAGAACGTTTTGCAGAAGAAGTGCAAAAATTGAGCAATAGCAACATTCTTATCAAGGTGTACCCCAACTCTACATTGGGGGGAGACCGTGAACTTTTGGAGAGTTGCTCGGATGGGGATATTCCCTTCATTGTGCAAAATACCGCTCCGCAGGTCACTTTTATGTCAGACCTGGCTGTGTTCGATCTTCCTTGTGTCTTTGAATCTCTGGATGCCTGCCGAGACAAGCTGGACGACCCTGACTTTTATCAGCTGGTCTGCGATGTGTACACCAAGGGCGGCTACCACCTGTTGGGCATGGCCGACCAAGGCTTCCGTGTTATGAGCACCAACCGGGCAGTCTACACCTTGAACGATTTCAAGGGGCAAAAAATCCGCACCATGGAAAATCCCTATCACCTGGACTTCTGGAAGTCCCTGGGTGCCACCCCCACCCCCATGAGCTTCGGGGAGGTGTACATTGGCCTACAACAGCACACCATTGACGCTCAAGAGAATCCGTATGAGGTTATTGTTTCCAACCGGCTGTACGAACAGCAGGATTATATCGTGGAAACCAACCACTTGCCTCATCTCATTTCCCTCATTGTCAACGATGACTTTTTCCATAGCTTCGCCAAAGAGGACCAGGAGATTTTAACCAAAGCCGCCGAAATCGCCACCACATATGCCCGTGAGCAATCCGATGCCCGAATTTCACAGCGTATTTCTGTCATTGAGGAAAGCGGCACACAGATTATTCCCCTCTCCGATGAACTGCGAGCGGACATGCGCCAAGCGTGCCAAGGTGTCTACGACGACATCGAAAAAAATGTGTCCCCTGCACTTTTTGAGGCATATACGCATTGAGAACCCAATAAAACACAACAGCGGGACGGAGCATCAGCTCCGTCCCGCTGTTGTGTTTTATGCCTCCACCTTGACGCAGTGGAACACTTTCTTTCCCTTTTTGATGATGGCCCCGTCGGTCCCGCAGTCCTGGCAGCAGAACTGTGCGTTGATGTCAGTGACCTTCTCCTCGTTGACCGACACACCCCCCTGCTGCACCAGGCGGCGTGCCTCCCCCTTGGAGGGGCACAGACCACACTTGACCAGCAGATCCAGAATACCGATCTTGCCCTCACAGAAATCTCCTTGGCCCAGCACTGTGGTGGGCATGCTGGAGCGGTCTCCACCGCCGGCAAATAGGGCCTTGGCGGCGGCCTGAGCCTTCTCCGCCTCCTCCTTGCCGTGAACCAGCGCGGTGAGCTCGTAGGCCAGAATTTCCTTGGCCCGGTTGAGCTGGCTGCCCTCCCAGCCGTCCATCTCATCAATCTGCTCCATCGGCAGGAAGGTGAGCATACGGATGCACTTGAGCACGTCGGCATCCTCCACATTGCGCCAGTACTGGTAGAAATCATAGGGGCTGGTCTTGTTGGGGTCCAGCCATACCGCACCGGCGGCAGTCTTACCCATCTTCTTGCCCTCGCTGTTGAGCAGCAGGGTGATGGTCATGGCATGGGCGTCCTTGCCCAGCTTGCGGCGGATGAGCTCGGTGCCGCCCAGCATGTTGGACCACTGATCGTTGCCGCCAAACTGCATGTTGCAGTTGTAGTGCTGGAACAGGTAGTAGAAGTCATAGGACTGCATAATCATGTAGTTGAACTCCAGGAAGCTCAAGCCTTTCTCCATGCGCTGCTTGTAGCACTCAGCCCGGAGCATGTTATTCACCGAGAAGCAGGCCCCCACTTCTCGCAGCAGTTCCACATAGTTCAGGTTCATCAGCCAGTCGGCGTTGTTCACCATCTGGGCCTTGCCCTCGCCAAACTCAATAAACCGCTCCATCTGCTTTTTGAAGCATTCACAGTTGTGCTGGATGGTCTCTGGGGTCATCATGGTGCGCATATCGCTGCGGCCGGAGGGGTCCCCCACCATGCCTGTACCACCGCCAATGAGGGCAATGGGGCGGTTGCCCGCCATTTGCAGACGCTTCATGAGACACAGGGCCATAAAGTGGCCCACATGGAGAGAGTCGGCGGTGGGATCAAAGCCAATGTAGAAGGTGGCCTTGCCGTTGTCGATCATCTCTCGGATTTCTTCCTCATTGGTGACCTGGGCGATAAGGCCACGGGCCACCAGTTCGTCGTACAGTTTCATCCATCTTACTCCTTTATTATGAATTTTTCGTCACAGCCTGGGCTGTATCAGCTTTGGTTTTCCATACATTATACCCAACCACACCGCCAATGACGATCCCCGCACCCAGCAGAGACACGGGGCCGATGGTTTCGTGGTAAAACAGGGCCACCAAAATGGGGTTCAGAATGGGCTCAATCCCTGACACCAGGCTGGCAGTCACGGCCGAGGTACGGGCCAAGCCCTGGGTGAGGAGAATGTAGGCCAGCCCCACCTGAAACACACCCAGCACCACCAGACTTATCAGGGATACTGGTGTAATCTCGCTTTCCTGCACCAGCCAGGGCAGTCCGATGATGGAACTGCACACATTGCCCCAAAACACCGAGGAGATGGGGTCTGAGTCCGGCATATCCTGGAGGAGAAATACCCCCGCATAGGTGAACCCGGAGAGCAGTGCCACCACGTTGCCTGCCATACCGCCTGCCTGGAGACTGTCCACAAAAAAGCACAGCACCCCCAGCACCACCACGCCGCAGGCCACCAGTTCTCCCCGCCGGGGAAATCGCCGCCATACCAGAGCGGTGAGCAGCAGCACAAAGATGGGAGCGGTAAATTGAAGCACAATGGTATTGGCCGCCGTGGTCATCTTGTTGGCCAAGGTAAAGAGGGTGTTTGTGCCGCAAATGGCCACGGCTCCCAGCCCAATCCAGGGGTTAAACCGGGGCCGATGCCCCATGCGCCACAGGTACATCCCAATAACCACCAGAGAGATGAGGTTGCGCCCACTGTTGATGGACAGGCTGCTCCATGGGATAACCTTGATGCACAGTCCTCCCAGACTATACAAGATGGCTGCCAGAAACACCAGCACCACGCCGCTGTGTTCCGGCTTCTGCGTTGACAAAAAAACACCCCCTGTCCCCATGGGACAGAGGGCGTAGAACACGCGGTACCACCTCTGTTTGCCGCTTTCTCACGAAAGTCGGCCTCAGGAAGTTTGCAAAAACTTCTCGCGCCATATCGGGCGCACCCGTCCACCCCTACTTTCCCCGCTCCGGAGGCCGTTTCAGGGGGCTGCTCCAAGGTGTATTCCTTCCCCACCGCTCTCTTCCTTGCACCAACCGGAAGCTCTCTGTACAGCAAAAGTGGAGAACTACTTGTCCTCTTCCACGCATTGGTTTGATGATAGCACAGCAGTCTTGGCTTGTCAAATCCTTTCTTGGGGCAGGAGCCCAAAGTGGCGCAAAGCCTGGGAAATGCCTTCCTCTTCCACCGTGGCGGTGACGTAGTCTGCATCCCGCTTCACCCGCTGCTCTGCCCCGCCCATGGCGACACTGGTGCCCACCAGGGCCAGCATGGTCAGGTCGTTCTCCCCGTCGCCAAAGGCCATGGTCTCCTCCGGCTTCAGCCCGTAATGGGCCAGAGTGGCCCGGATGCCGTCGGCCTTTCCCTCTCCCTTTGGCATCACATCAATGCCCAGGGGATGCCAACGTGTGTAGGTACATCCAGGCATCACCGAGGCGAACAACTGCTCTTCCTCCTTGTTGACCAGGGGGATGAACTGGTAGACCTTGTGCTCCAGCATGCGCTGGGCAGACATGACGGGGTACGGCTTCGTATGTAAAAACTCAAACACTTCATCCGCTCGCTGGTTGTGGCATGTCAGGTAGCTCACCCCGTTCTCCTGCACCAGGGCAGCCAACTCCTTATGGGTATCCAGCACCTCTATGGCAGCCTGTAAGTCCCCCAGAGGTAAGGGGTTGTCCCGATACAATCCCTGGGCATTGTAACAGCACTGGCCATTGAGGGTGATGTAACCGTCAAATACCACATCCCGCAACATCTTTGTGCTCTCCAAATCCTGCCTGGCCCGTCCAGTGCAGACAAAAATCAGCACACCTGCCCGTTGTAGGGCCAGTAAGTCGTCACGCAGCTTTTGGGACATGATTTTGTTTCGATAGGACACCATGGTGCCGTCTACATCAAAAAAGATGGCTCGTATCATGAACGGGGTTCCTCCAATGTCTCTTGTGTTTGCTTCCACTGTTCCGCTTTTTGCAGCTGTTCCTCCGCCCCTTCCAACAAAATGGCGGTGGAGGCTCCGCCGCTCAGCCGGGCCAGTTCCTCCCGCCGCCGCTGGCGGTCCAATTCTTCCACGTGGGTGTAGGTGCGGCCATTCCGCTCTCCCTTCTCCACCGAGAAGTGCACGTCTCCCATCGCGGCAATCTGAGGCAGATGGGTCACGCACAGCACCTGCCGCCCCCGAGCCACCTGGTAGAGCTTCTGAGCCACCTTGGTGGCCGCCCGGCCAGACACGCCGGTGTCCACCTCATCAAAGACCATGGTGGTGACACAGTCGGTCTCGGCCAGTACGTTTTTCAACGCCAGCATGATGCGGCTCAACTCACCGCCGGAGGCGATGCGGTGGATGGGCTTGAGATCCTCACCCAGGTTGGCGGACATCAAGAACCGCACCCGATCCATGCCCCACTCTCCCAGGCCGTCCTCTCCCTCTATGGGGGCAAATTCCACCTCAAACTGCACCCGGGGCATATCCAGGGCAGACAGTTCCCCCTGGATGCGCTTGGCCAGCACCTTAGCTGCCTTTTTGCGTGCTTTGGACAGCTTCTCCGCCTTTTCCCGGGCAATTTGGATGGTCTTTTCCAGCTCCCGCTCCAGCTTTTCCCGGCGTTCCTCGGAAAACTGGATGTTGTCCAGCTCTTTCTGGCACTGGTCCAGATAGTCCAGCATGGCCTGCTCATCTGCCCCATACTTGCGCTTGAGGCGGTGGAGCTGGTCCAGCCGCTCCTCCACGTCGTCCAGCTGACCGGGGTAAAAATCCAAACCGCTGCGGGCATCCCGCACCAGTTCCACCACATCATCCGCGGCATAACGCACTTGGGCCACCTTTTGGGCTAACTCCGCCAGTTGCCCGCTGTACCGTCCACCCTGGGTCAGAGCATCCTCGGCGTTGGTGAGCAGGGACACTGCCCCATCCGACATATCTCCACCGGTGAGGGCCTGCCAGGCCTGATCCACTGCCTGGGTGATACGCTCGGCGTTGCGCAAGATCTCCCGCTGTCCGGTGAGTTCCTCTTCCTCCCCCACCCGCAGCTGAGCCCGCTCCAACTCTCCAATTTGGTGTTGGAGGGTGTCCATCCGCCGGGCCTTTTCCCCCTCATCCATCTGTACCGCTTGCAGCTGGCGGCGCACCTGCCGCACTTGTTCATAGGCCGCCGCATAGTCCTGCCGCTGGGATACCAAGTGCCCAAAATTGTCCAAGCTGTCCAGGTGGGTCTCCTCATCCAGCAGCTGCTGGCCATCGTGCTGGCCATGGATGTTCAAAAGCTGGCTGCCCAATTCCCGCAGTTGGGTGACCAGGACCGGATGCCCATTGACCCGGCACAGGTTCTTCCCGTCCGGCTGGATGATCCGCTCCACCAGCAGCTCCCCGTTTTCGTCGGGGGATATGCCATACTGTTCAAACCAAGTCAAGGCAGGCAGCTGCGTAAACACCGCGGTCACCCGGGCACACTTGGCCCCTGTGCGGATGAGATCCCGACTGGTACGCCCGCCAATGATGGCCCCAATGGCATCTACCACTATGGACTTACCGGCTCCCGTCTCGCCAGTGAGCACGTTAAAACCAGGGCCAAAGGCGATTTCCCCCTGGGAGATCACCGCAATATCCTCAATGTGTAATAAGGAAAGCATCTGTTCTCTCACCCTCCAGGCAGTTTGCGTTAGTCCAGCATGGATGCCATCTCTCGACAAAATTCCTCGGCCAGGTGGTTGTTTCTCATAATCATAATGACGGTGTCATCCCCCGCCAAAGACCCCACAAAGCCGTCAATGTCCATCCCGTCCAGAGCTGCTCCCGCCGCTGAGGCCAGACCGGGCATGGTCTTGACCACCACGATGTTTTGAGCCACATCAAAAGAGGTGACCCCCTCTTTGAAAATGTTGCGCAGCCGCCCGGCAAAGTTGTGGTGTTGCTGCTTATTGGTGGCCACCGCATACTTATACGATCCGTTCCCCGTGGGCTGCTTGACCAGGTTGAGTTCCTTAATGTCCCGGGAAATGGTAGCCTGGGTGGCCAGGATGCCACACTCCCGCAGGCTCTCCAGCATTTGCTCTTGAGTCTCAATATCCTGCGAGGCAATGATGCGCAAAATTTCTGACTGTCGCTTGGACTTCATCCTCTCACGCCTTTCCCAATTTCTGATTGATGACTTCATAGAAGGTGCGCCCCGTGAGCTTCACCAGCCGAGTCACCTGGCGGGACTTCCGACATTCCACCCAGTCCCCCGGCTGAATTTTGAAGGCACGCCCGCCATCCACGGACAGGCTGGCGTTTTTCCGGCTGCCGGGAGCCAGACGCACCCCCACCATCCGCTCGCTGCCCAGCACGAAGGGCTTGGCGTGGAGGGAGTGGGCGCAGATGGGAGTGACAATCATGTTCTCCGCCGTGGGCTCCACAATGGGTCCCCCCGCCGCCAGAGAGTAGGCTGTGGAGCCGGTGGGGGTAGCGATCACCACCCCATCCCCGGAAAACCCGGAGATCACCGCCCGGTCCCCCGTCACCTGCAAATCCAACACCCGGGCCACCGAGGTGCCCTTGGTGACCACTGCATCGTTGAGGGCAGTCTCGGAAAACACCCGGCGTCCATCCCGGCGCACCGTGATGTCCAGCATCATCCGCTTTTCAATGGAATACTTTCCCGCCGTCAGCCGGCTGAGCATGGACAGCTCATGCTGCTCCAGCTCTGCCATGAAGCCCACACTGCCCAGATTGATGCCCAACACCGGAATTTGCCGGGCATTGGCATCCCGGGCGGCGTGGAGGATGGTGCCATCCCCGCCGAAGCACACCAGCACATCGGTGTCCTCCAACTCCGCTTTCATCTCCCCAAAGGGCTGATGGGCGGGCAGGTGCATCCGTCCCGACTCCTCCAGATCAAAGGGCAGGCAGATCACCACCTGCGCTCCGTTGTCCTCCAGGATGCGCTTGGCTGTCATGGCTGTTTTGAGGCCCCGGTCTCGATAGGGGTTGGGGCTAAGTAGCACCTTCATGCGTGTTCTCCTTCTAATTGGGCATGGGAGCGGCGCACCAACTCCTCCAGGTCTCCCCACTCCGGCTGACCCGGCTGGGCCTGCATGTATCCAAGATATTCAATGTTTCCTTCTGGTCCCCGAATGGGGGAGAAGTCAATTCCTTTTACGGTAAATCCGGCCTCTGCGGCGTGATCCAGGAAATGCTCCAGCACCTCCAGGTGGACGGTGGGGTCTCGCACCACGCCCTTTTTCCCCACCTTCTCCCGTCCAGCCTCAAACTGGGGCTTGATGAGGGCTACCACCTCGCCCTCGTCGCTCATCAGCTGGCGCAGGGCAGGGAGAATCAACTTCAGGGAGATGAAGGACACATCAATGGAGGCAAAGTCCAGCACATCTGGGATCACCTCGTGGGTGAGGTAGCGGGCATTGGTGCGCTCCAGCACCACCACCCGAGGGTCGCTGCGCAGGGACCAGGCCAGCTGACCATAGCCCACATCCACAGCATATACCTTAGCCGCTCCATTTTGCAGCATACAGTCGGTAAAGCCACCAGTGGAAGCTCCAATGTCCGCCGCTGTCTTTCCATGCAGGTCAATGGGGAAGTGCTGCATGGCCTTCTCCAGCTTCAACCCGCCCCGGCTGACATAGCGCAGAGTCTGGCCCCGCACCTCCAGAGCGACATCCTCCTCCAGCGCCATACCCGCTTTGTCCATGCGCTTTTCCCCGGAATATACCTGTCCGGCCATGATGATGGCCTGGGCCTTCTGCCGACTCTCGGCAAATCCCCGCTCCACCATCAGGACATCCAATCGCTTTTTAGCCACCGGTTATCATCTCCATTGCTTTCTTGCAGATTCCCTCTGCGTCAATTCCTTTCATCGCCCGCAGCTGGGCCACAGAGCCCTGAGGCACAAATCCATCTCCCAAATTCACCAGGGCAGCCTGCACCCGCTTGCCCTGTAAGGCCATCTCTGAGACGATGGTACGTCCCACACTCCCGGTGTCATTGCACTCCTCGGCCACCAAAAGCCGCCCCGTCCGCTCACTCCACTGGGTGATGGGGCCCAGGTCCAAGGGCCTGATACTGTTGAGCTTCAGCACTGCTGCGGTGTACCCCCGTTGTTCCAGCGTCTGAGCTGCCTGGAGCACTTGGTCCACCATGGTGCCATAGGCCACCAGGACCACATCCGCACCTTCTTGGAGCACCGCTGTCCCCTCAACGCCAGCCATGCCCGCCCAGCTTCCTTCCCCGCCTCTGGGGTAGCGCACCGCCACCGGCCCGGTCATCTCCGTCACGGCGTGGCGGAGCATGGCCCGCAGTTCGGCAAAGCTGGCAGGGCACAGAATCTGCATCCCTGGAACCGTGCTCAAAAAGGCCACGTCGAACACCCCGTGGTGGGTTTCGCCGTCTTCGCCCACCAGGCCCGCCCGGTCCACGGCAAACACGCCATGGAGGTTTTGCAGAGCAATGTCGTGGATGAGCATATCATATCCCCGCTGCAAAAAGGTGGAATACACCGCAAACACCGGAAGAGCCCCCTGCTTGGCAAGGCCTCCCGTCATAGCCACTGCGTGGCCCTCGGCAATGCCAACGTCAAAAAAACGCTGGGGATAGGCTTTCGCAAATCCATCCAAGCCCGTGCCTGACTGCATGGCGGCAGTAATGGCCACCAGTTCCGGTCTTTCCTCTGCCAGTTGGCACATGGTCTGACCGAACACGGAGGAAAAATTCTCTCCCCCCGATTTACTGGCCCCCTGGCCGGTCTCCACATCAAACGGTCCCACACCATGGAAATGATGGGGCTCTTGCTCCGCAGGTGTATAGCCCCTTCCCTTGATGGTTTTCACATGGAGCAATACCGGACTGTGCAGCTCCTTGGCATAGCGCAGTATTCGGGTCAGGTAGCCCACATCATGGCCGTCCACCGGCCCCAGATAGGTAAACCCCATGTCCTCAAACATGGAGCAGCCCAAAATGGCATCCTTCACCATTTTCTTGGCCCGGTGCGTCACCCGATAGACGGCCTGTCCCACCGCGTTTTTCTTGGTGACATTGCGGTATAACTTTTTCAAGTGCAGGTACTGGGGCTTGAGCCGCTGCCGGGAAAGATGGGCGGCCACGCCGCCCACGTTTTTGGTGATGGACATGCCATTGTCGTTGAGAATGACGATGATGGGCTCACCGCTGTTTCCAGCGTCCGCCAGGCCTTCATAGGCCAGTCCTCCCGTCAATGCCCCGTCTCCAATGAGAGCCAGCACGCTGTAGTCCTCCCTGTTGACGGTGCGGGCCCGGGCCATACCCAGAGCCACCGACACGGAGTTGGAGGCATGTCCGGCAATAAAGGCATCCGCCCGGCTCTCATGGGGCTTGGGGAATCCAGACAGTCCGCCAAACTTGCGCAGTGTGTGCATGGCAGACCCACGTCCTGTGAGAATTTTATGGGCATAGCACTGGTGGCCCACATCAAAGACCAGCCGGTCCACATCCAGGTCAAAGACCCGATGCACCGCCACCAAAATTTCCACCACCCCCAAGCTGGAGGCCAAATGCCCTCCCGTCTTGGACACAGATTGAATCATCTGCACCCGCAGCTGCTGGCACAACTGTTTGGCCTGCTGATCGGTTATTTCACTCAATGGTTGGGGCAACACGCCGCTCCACTCCTTCCCGATTATAGGGTCATAGGAGCAGCAACGCTCCTAACACACCCACCAACACGCCCAACACTGCACCGGCAGCCACCTGCAACGGAGTATGGCCAATGAGCTCCTTGAGCTCCTCGGCAAACAGTTCGGGCCTGTATTCATCCCAGTTTTTCATAATGTAATTGAGAATCTTGGCCTGCTCTCCCGTCTCCTTGCGGACGTTGGCTGCATCATACATGACAATGAAGGCCAGTACCACCGCCAGAGCAAAGATGGGCTGGTCAATCCCTTCGGTCACTCCAATGCTGGCAGCACAGGCACATACCAGGGCGGAGTGGGAACTGGGCATCCCACCTCCGGTAAACAAATAGCTCCAGTCCACCTTTCGGTAGACCACCACAGAAATCACCATCTTCAATGCCTGCGCAATGGCCCAGGCAGCTACCGCCAAAAACAGGATGGGTGTAACCATCACACTTCCCCCCTCAATGGTCCCGCTTGGCCAAGGTATCGGCCAGAGCACAGAGAAATTCACTGTTGGAGAATGCCCCTTGCACCGCCACCTTGGCTCGGTGGGTGTACCGTTGCACCAGTTCTTGGCAGATGTCCAACCCATATAAGGTGGCATAGGTGACCTTCCCATTCTCCCGGTCAGATCCCACCGGCTTGCCCAACTCCTGAGTGGTAGACTCCTCATCCAGCATATCATCTCGGATTTGGAACGCCATGCCCAGGGCCTGGGCATAGTCCTTAGCCGCCGTCCACTGCTCTCTGGAGGGTGCCGCCGGAGAGGCGGTCAAGCCCAACAGGCAGGCCGCCTTCAAAAGAGCCGCTGTTTTCCAGCTGTGCACTTGGTTGAGGCTCTCCTCATCCTTGCCCACGCCATTCATGTCCAGATATTGCCCCGCGCAAATGCCCTGAATGGCACCGGCAGCCTGGGCCAGCACAGCACACGCCTCGCCATTGGATTCCGGACGCTGGGTGCGCCGGGAGGTAGCCAGGCGAGAAAACGCCTCCGCCTGGAGGGCATCTCCAGCCAGCACCGCTGTGCACTCCCCATACACCTTGTGACAGGTGGGCTTGCCCCGGCGCAAGTCGTCGTTGTCCATACAGGGTAGATCATCATGGATGAGCGAGTAGGTGTGGAGCATCTCCACCCCCACGGCGTAGTCCAGCGCCGGTTCCATCTCCCCACACAGGGCTTCACAGAATTTCAGCACCAGCACCGGACGAATCCGCTTGCCCCCGGCCAACAGGCTGTACCGCATGGCTTGCAGCAATTCCTGATGGGGTCCCATATCCAAAAGGCTCTCTTTCAACGCCTGCTCCGCCATCTGACAGGCCTGAGTGTATTGTGCCTCAAACTCCATCTGTCTGTTCTCCTTCCTGGAAGGGGATCTCCTCCTGGCTCTCGCCGCCCAGCAAAAGCCGTACCTTCTGTTCTGCTTGGTCCAGCATCTGGGCACAATTTCCCGCCAGTGTGGTCCCCTCTTCAAACAGTTTCAGCGATTGATCCAATCCCGACTCGCCCTTCTCCAACTGGGACACAATTTCCTCCAGTCGCTTCATGGATTCCTCAAAACTCTTCTTTTTTACCGCCACTGCTGCTCCTCCTTTTCTTCCACACGGCAATGCAGTACGCCGTCTGCCACCATTACATCCACCGCATCCCCAGCGGACACCTGATGCACGGTGGTAACAGCCCGGTTTTGATACTTGGCGATGGCATAGCCACGCCCCAGCACTTTCAAGGGACTCATGGCATCCAGTCCCCCGGCCAGTCCTGCCAGTTCCACCCGTCCCTGGCGCAAGGTACGCTCCAGAGCCAAGGCCAGGCGGTGTTGTATGCCATCCAGCCTCATACGCTGGTCGTCCACCACCGCCACTGGGTTGCGCAGCACCCGGCTTTGCTGTAACCGCAGCAATTCCCGCCGACTCTGCTGAACCTGAGACTCCATGGCCTTTGTCAGACGAGCAGTCAGGCCGTCCAACCGCTGCTGCTCCTGCCTGGCATCGGGAACCGCCAATTCGGCGGCATTGGAGGGGGTGGAAGCCCGTACGTCCGCCACATAGTCCGAGATGGTCACATCCGGCTCATGGCCCACCGCCGAAATGACAGGGATGTTGGACTGGGCAATGGCCCACGCCACCGGCTCCTCATTAAACGCCCACAGATCCTCCCGGGAGCCGCCGCCCCGGCCGGTGATGATCAGATCAATGTCTCTGCAGTGGTTCACTTGGTCTATGGCTGCGGCAATCTCCTCTGCCGCCCCTTCCCCCTGTACCCGAACCGGCACCACCAAGACCTGTGTCATGGGCCAGCGCTGGCGGAGGATGCGGATCATGTCCCGCACTGCTGCCCCCGCCGGAGACGTCACCAGGGCGATGCGCTGGGGATAGGCAGGCAACGTTTTTTTCTTGTCTGAGTCAAAGAGGCCCTGGGCCTCCAGCTTCTTTTTCAGTTCTTCAAAGGCCCGGTCCAAAGCCCCCCGCCCGTCCTCCATCAGCTGGGTGCAGTACAGCTGATACTGTCCGTCCCTGGGATATACGGCCACTCGCCCGTAGGCGATGACCGACATGCCGTTGGCAGGGCGAAAGCGCAGCCGAGCGGCATCCCCCCGGAACATCACACAGCGGATGCTCCCCTGTTCGTCCTTCAAAGAGAAGTAGTGGTGCCCGGAGGTGTAGCACTTGTAGTTGGATACCTCACCTCGTACCAGAAGCCCCCGCAGCAGCGGGTCACTGTCCACCAATTCCTTCAAATATCCGTTGACTTGAGAGACGGAATACACCGGAAGCTGGGCGCCACTCACGGCTGAACCCCCCGTTCCAGTGCGCGGTGGGCCAGAATGGCCACACCCAAGGCATTGTCGGTGGAATACTGGGGGGGCGCAAAGATGGCCCCCAGCGGCTCCAGGCGGCTGCGCAGCAGGGAGTTGGATGCCACACCGCCAGAGCACAGCACTGGCAAATTCCCGTACTGTTTCTGGGCCCAAGCCGTGGTGCGGGCCAGCACCGAAGCCAGGGTTTCAAAGGTAAACCGTGCCACATCTGAGGGAGACGCCCCCGCCTCTGCCATGCCCCGAATCTTGTTCTCCATCCCAGACAGAGAGAAGGTGCCTTCCTTGGTTTTCACCACAAAGTGTTTCTCCTGCTGGGAGTCCCGGCTGAGCACATCCATGGCCTTCCCTGCCGGGAAGTCCAGCCCCAGCATCACCCCGATGCGGTCCACCAGCTGGCCCGCCGAAATATCCGAGGTGCCGCCAATGAGCTGAGCCGTCACTGTGTGGCCCTGGGGATGCACCACCAAGAGTTCGGTGGTACCTCCAGACAGGTGCCAGGCCAGATGGGGCTGATCCATCAGGTCCTCCCGCCCGGCCGACCAGGCAGCCGCTGCAATGTGGCCCTGCTGATGAGAACAGGGGTAGAAGGGAACCCCCAGGGCAGCGGCAATGGAGCGGCCCTGGCCCTCCCCCACCAGGAAGCAAGGCATGTAAGAATCCTCCACTTCCCTTGGTTTGGTGGATGCCCCCACCGCTTGAATGTCACCCATAGCCCCTTCGGCCCGCAATGCCTGGGTCATCAAATGCAGGCGTTTGACATGCTGAAACACCGCCTCGCTCTGGCGCAGGCCCAGACTTCCCTCCGGCACGGTCAACAGCCGGCCCCGATTCTCGCCCACATTGCCATCAAATACTGCCGCCGACGTGGTATAATTGCTGGTATCAAACCCTAAACACATTCCTGCCATGGTTGTACCCTCCCTTCTGATGCTGGGTTATTCCTGGGTCTGGGGGAACTCCTCCCGGACAAAGGCACCCAAAATGCCATTGACAAACCGGACAACATCCTCGTCCAGGTACTTTTTCGCGATCTCCACCGCCTCATTGATGGCCACCTTGTTGGGCACATCGGGCATGTACAGAATCTCATACATGGTCACACGCATGATGGCGGCCGCCACCCGGTCAATCCGGGAGAACTTCCACCCCTTGGCATGGCGTTCAATGTAGCCGTCCAACTCCGCTCCGTGGTCGGCCACTCCCCGCACCAGAGTCACAATGTACTCCTTGATGCCCTGGCTGGGAAATTGGGCGTAAAGCTCTTCCTCCTGGCCCCTGGCCGCAAAGGCCTCTTCGGTGAGCTCCCGCTCCAGAAGCTGGTCCACCTTCAGGTTGGAAAACGCCAGTTCAAAGGTCAGGTGCATCGCAATCTCCCGGGCTGTTTTTCTGGTCATGGAACCTTCATCCTTTCGCGGCTTTTCTGCCGCCTCATCTATTTTATTCCTGTAAAAGGGACATACCGCCCCAATTTGCATATACACTGTATTATACACGCAACCACCCCAAAAGAAAACCCCTTTCCACCCCCTCCAAAGGAATTTGGACAAATGGGCAACCCAGCGGTCTCTCTGGTAAATTCCCTGTGCAAAACGCAACACAGCCGCTGTGAGCCCCCCACAGCGGCTTGCTTGTCGAAAATGCGTGTCTCTCTGTTTTCCTTCTTTTGACAATCAACGAATTTCGGAGTGGAGGCGACAGATTTCGCCATATGGTAGACAAGAGACGCATACGCTAGTATAATGAAGGCGCATGTATTCTTAGATTTCCTGGATAAAAACGGAAAAAGCGGCTGCTATGGATCAGATTGCCCTGTTCATCCATGTGAAAGAGGACATTCCGGGTAAATTGGGAAAATATTCAGAGGTATTTGGTGTATGGATTGCGTCAAGAACGTGTGAGGGGATGCAACAAATGGAACAACTGACAAAGAAAGAGTTTTGGGTGAAATACGCCAGTAAAACGGACAAGGGTAACATACAAGGCGCGGCAACCCTAGCTTATGTATGCGCCGCAATTTCCTTGGCTCTCGGGGTGTCTCTGGGCAACTTTGCCGTTGTGGTGGATGTGGTGCTCATTGTTGGGCTTGCCCTGGGCGTGCAACTTGCAAGGAGCCGCGTCTGCGCCGTATTGCTCCTGATTTACTCCTTCATCAACTTGATTGTCATGACCATTGAGTCCGGTCGGGTGTCCGGTTGGTGGCTGATCTTAGTAGGAATTTGGGCCGTCAAAGGCACATTCAAGCTACACAAAGAATATCAGCAATTCCTGCAGGACGGCACGCTCCCACCGCATCCCCAACCAGAAACTCCAGTTGATTCGAAGCGTACCGCAAAACAAGTATTCGCTACCGTACTCCCTTTTATCGGGATGTTTTTGGGCATTTTCATCATTTGGCTCTCCATCAGTCCTGCCTTTTTGGAATTTCTTGTAGGCAATGCACCATTCCCGAAAGCATTGCTGCAAGGGTACCGCAATTGGTACATAGCCATTCTAGGCGCCGTGGTGGTCGCTGTACTTCTGACCGTGGTGGGCGTCATTCTTTCCGCGCGGAAAGGATTGCGGACGTGGAAATCCATTGTGATTATGGTTGTTTCCTTGGCCTTTCCCATTTTCTTTGGCGGGGCTATGATCGCAAGCGAAAATATCCCCGCTCTACTCTACCAGGCCAACGAGGACCTGGCACAGATAGAAAGCGGACAGCTGCAGGAGGCTACGGTATGGTTCAGTCCAAAAAGCAGAACCGCCCGGCTCCCCGGCCCATATGGGAAGGGTCAACCGGAGCCAGTCACCGATTACCGGGGAATTGGGGATGATACAGGTAGAAAGTGGGTTGACTTCTATGTGCCCAATTGTCTGCATTTCTCCTTGGATCAAAGTGCCCTTTATAACGAAAACGAAAGCATCAATTGGAACGAAACGCATGCAAGACAATATTTGGTCCATTATACAGAGAATTTCCGTCTGGTTGTCTCCGTGGAACCCGTTGACTCCATTCCACAAAGCCTGTCCCAAACATTGGGTTGATCCAGCATAAACCAACGGGTTTTACCTCTGTTTTGGGCACTTAACAAACAATATGCGGCACCATGGGGAATTGGTGTTGTACCCATTGTGCCGCATAAGCCCCAGAGAGGAACATGAAATATGGAATTGGAGTTTCAGTACCAAAAGATTGTATTGCGAGCGTGTATGGTAATCCCGCTATGGTTTGTGTTAGCTCTTTTTGAGCACCAAGTTTGGGGAGATTGGATGAGCGATTTGACATACATACTCATTTCGATTGGAATTATGATTCTGCTTGCCCCAATATTCTTCAAAATGGTCTATAGATTCCTTTCTTTTTTTATTTTGCACACGGGCAAAGTTCGCTTTACTGATGATGCAATTGAGTTTATCTTCCAAAGGGATAAAAAGATCATCCTCAAAAAGTCAATTACCAACACCAGCTATGAGCAGATTTCGTTGTATAAAGCCAAGATTGATAAAATAACCATCGAGTACCAAGTTCGGGAAAAACAAAAGGCATTTTCGTTGTACTCTCCGGATATTGTGGAAGCCAAAAGAAACGAAGATTTCAGAGAAATGTATCAGCACCTTGTCCCTTTGGTAAAAAAACAAAAATGACGTCGCATCTATAAAAACCACACCGACCGATGAGAACTCCTGCCTCCATGACTGGTTCATAACGTAACATCAAATTCAAAGGGTATCACCACGTCGGGCCATTGGCTCCATACACTGGAGCAGAGCAAACCGAAAACGGGGATGCTGAACACATGCGAGAAGCGGCTTGACAAGTCTGTTGACTTCTGGTCAACCTGTCCAGAGGTTACAAATAAATTATATCGTGGGAGGAAAATTCAAAAAAATGGAACCGATTTCAAAAAGAGAGTTTTATACCAGGTACGCCAACAAAAGAGACAAAAGGAATATATGGGGAGCGGCGATTTTGGCCTATATATGCGCTGCACTTTCCCTGCTGCTGGGAGTTGTTTTACAAAACTACTCCGTCATGCTGGATGTGTTGTTGATCGTGGGCCTTACCCTTGGTATGCAGCTTGCAAAAAACCGCGTTTGTGCTGTATTGCTCTTGGTTTATTCCTGTATCAACACCATCATCGTGACCATTGGCTCCGGGCAGGTTTCCGGATGGCTGTTGATCGTGGCGGGAATTTTTGCTGTGATCGGCACCTTCAATCTTCATAAGGACTATCAAAACTTTTTGCAAAACAGTTCCGCCTATGGAACCAACACCAACCAAGTCCTGTAACAAGGCAGCAACATAAGAAGGGAGAGCTTGATCTATGGATATGTATTTCTTTCTTGGAATGGGTATCGCAGTGATATTTGTGCTGATTGTCCTTGCCATTTGTATCCCGCTGGCCAAAAAGTTTCGATGGGGTTTAGACGCAAAATCGCTCATCACCTTGCAGCCAGGAGAAACCTTGATTGCCTCTATGGTTGTAAGCTGGAAACACAAGGCATTTTATTTATCCCGCCACAGCATTCCCCAAGGCACCTTGGACATCACCAATCAGCGGATTGTATTTACGGCAACCACTGGCACAAAGGTGAATTTTGAGTTGAAAAAGGATGACATCATGGTGGTGCGCAGCGCAGGATTGTTTATGGATATTCGAACCAAAGACCGAGAAAGCTATCTGGTCGGCACCTCATGGAAAAAAGAGTTGAAAGGCTATCTGGAACAGATGGGCGTTCCCATGCAGTGATACGGTAAACCGATTATCACATACATAGGCCAACGAATTAGACGAGAGGCCGCCCCTTTGAGGGCACCTCTCGTTTTCTTTTGTTTGCCAGGCATCCATGCAGAAGGCCACACCGATCAACCGGGCTTCAACAGCCATGAAAAAGCACCGTGCCGCAGAAACTCGCGTTTCTGCGGCACAGCCAGATCCATCTATGTTTTATTTCTGGAAGGTGACACCAGACACCGTGACATTGACGCTGGCCACGTCCAGTCCGCTGGTATTCATCACAGCATTCTGGATGGCGTCTTGCACATTCTTCGCCACCTCAGGCACCACATATCCGTACTTGACCAGAATGGTGACGTCCACCAGCACGGCCTCACCTTCCACCTCCAGGTGCACACCCTTGGCCACCCCTCTGCGGGTCACCAGATTGGCCACCTCATTGGTGAGGGTGGAACCCAGGGCACTGACCCCATCCACCTCCATGGCTGCTGCCCCAGCGATGACGGCCAGCACCTCCTCGGAGATGTTCACGCTGCCCAATTCCTCCTGACGGGAGATATATTCCTTGCCTTCGGCCATACCGCCTCACGCTCCTTTTTCAAACTCAGGGCTCCCGAAGGCCGCCCAGTGTGGATAACTGGGGATATTATACCACCGTCAAGGCAAAAATACAATCCTGATTTTCTCAGGGCTGAGCCTCAATGATCTTGATTTTATCTGCGCTCAACCCTGTTTCTTCCCGAACAATCTCCACAATTTTGGCAATATCCGTCTCACTTAGCCCCTGGTCGGTGGTAGAGACTACCAAGCTGACGTTATCCTCTCCGATGAAGCACACACAGTCTCCGTACCCCTTGGCGGTGACTAGGTTTTCCACCTGAGCCTCAGAGAGGGTGTAGGCTGCCATGGTCTGGATGGAGGCATTGGCCTCATCCACCACTTTCTGATCTGCCTTCTCATCCGCCGCCGCCTCCTGCAACAGTTCCAGGGCACTGTCCCGGGCCTGCTGGCGGTTGAGACGGGCACTGGCGAAGTATCCGCCAGAGCCGCTGGTGTCGCTGGTGTCCACCTGTCCATCCACCGTCTCCTCCTCCTGCTGCTCATCCACCCCGTTGACCAGCGTGGTCTGGCCCAGCACCTTACCGTCCCCGCTCTCGTTCCCACTGCTCTCGCCGGTCAGCTGGTTGTTGTATGACCAATTGAGGTACACTGCTACACCGACAAACAACACGATTGCCAACACCACTGCATTCCGTTTCCACACGCTCATCTCTTCTACCTCCTACCACATTTGCCTTACTCACCCACACAGACAGTAATTCGATCCGAACCCAACCCCGTCAACGCCGACACTGCCTGGGTCACCGCCAACCGAACCTGCGGATCATCTCCTCCGGGACATACCACCAGTGCCCCCCGAAAACTGGGGTAATACTGGGTCACGAGAGCCACTTCCTCCCCATCTTTTCCAGAGTAGACCACGGTGGTCTGTTCCTGTTTCCTGGAATCCTCCCCCTGCTCTTCCAGGGTGTCCGTGGCCAAAACTCGCTCCACCCCCTGGTCCAGAGAGAGCAGCACCGTGGAATCCCCTGCACCCTGAATGCGGGAAATGGCCTGGGCCAGTCGCTCCTCCAGTTCCTCAAGGGAAAAAACTTCCTCTTCCACCACTTCCGTCTCGCCTTGGTCCGTATTCCCGGACTTGGCCCTCTGAGCGGGCCACGCCAGTAACACCACTCCAGCCAGTACCAGCACCAGTACCAGCTTGTATTTTCCCAACCACTTGCGCCACTGCTCTTGGGTGGGCAGCTTTCCACTCCATTTCACCCGTCCATCACCTCGAAGCTTTGGCGTTCTTGGGGGATGCCCAGTTCCTCTGCCAGCATGTTGGACAGGCGATCCCTCTGTGCCTGGGTCCATGTTCCTTCCACCCGAACCGACCAGGGCTGGGGGATCTCATCCTCCCATTGTACCACCACCTCCACCTGGCACTGCATTCCCAGCGCTTCCGCCTTGTCCAAAATATATGCCTCTGTCTCCTCCTCTATGATGGATTCATACAGCAAATTATTTTGTTTACTCAATGTCTGCTCCGCCTCCTCCATGACCTGAGTATCCAGCTGCAACAGTTCCTCCCAGTCCTGCTGGTCTAGGCGCAAGATCGGCCCCATGGTCACCAGCAGCAACAACAGGCTTCCCGCCAGCTTACACACCCGCTTTCCACTGCTGCCCTGCACCAGCGCGCCTGACACCACCAAAAGGAAGGACGCGCAGGCCACACCCAGCAGCCACTGTTCCATCCAGCTATTCATCCGCTCACCGCCGACACCGACGACACCAAAGACACCAACAACAGCAAGGCGCAGGCTCCCGTCATCCCCATAATGAGCCCAAAGGCCCCGCCGATCTGCTCCACCAGCCCACATACACGGCTTTGCCCCATGGAGGCCGCCAGAGCAGCCACCAGTTTATACAGCAGATAGTGCACCATCAGTTGGAGCACCGGCACCAGACAGATGCCCAGAATGGTCACCATGCCAAACACCCCAACGGTGCTGCGCAGAATGCCTGCCGAGGCCAGAATGGTCTCGGAGGCGTCTGACAAAATCCCGCCCACCACCGGGATGGCTCCGGAAATGGCAAACTTGGCCACCTTCATGGACATGGCATCCACGGACCCAGACACCACACCGCTCATGGACAAATATCCGACAAACACCATCATCACCACCAC
Source organism: uncultured Oscillospiraceae bacterium (assembly GCA_944387075.1). Taxonomy (GTDB): domain Bacteria; phylum Bacillota; class Clostridia; order Oscillospirales; family Oscillospiraceae; genus Enterenecus. Next base: position 26,515 of record CALXDO010000112.1, read on the forward strand.
CAAGATTGTGGTGGCCACCCACTTCAGCCATGCCGCCATCTGGCGAAGACCTGGATTGCCCACCGCCGCCCAAGCCACACTGGCCGCCACATAGCCGTACACCATGGGGATGAGCACCCGCTGGATCAGATTCATCAGCAGACTGGAGAAGCCCGCCGCCGCCACCTGTCGGGCTGCCGCCCCGGCAATGGCCCCCGTGGCCGCCGTCGCTCCTGCCACCACGGGCAAAAGCACCGTGGAAAAAGCGGTCATACGCTCTACGGCCGTACATCCCAACCCCAGCAGTGAGGACATGTCCGACACCGCTGCCACCGTCACCGCCAGGGCCCCTGCCAGGGATACCACAGGAATTTCATCCGTACCTGACGTGTCGTACACCGTCTGCGCCACCCCACACAACAACAGAATGACAAAGAGAATCACGGCGGAGCGAACCCCCGCTCTTACAATGCCAAACATCTCATCTTTTCCTGTGTCCAACAGACCTTCCAGCCCCTCGTCCAGGCTCTGGCCGTATACAGCGTTTCCCCCTTGCCGTTGGGCCTCCCGCTCCATCTCCTCGATGCCCAGGGCCTCCTCCTGCCCCTCCAGCACCTGCTCCTCGGACACCGCTTGGGCCGGACAGGTGCACAGCACCACCAGCAGGCACAGCATCGCAAGCCACCGCATGATTGCACCCCCTACCCCATCAGTTCTTCCAACAGTGCCAACACCCCGTTCATCAACGGCATGGCTGCCACCAGCCCCAACACCGTCCCCGCCAATTCCACCGTGCTGGCCAGACCGTTTTCCTTGGCATCCCGGCAAAACTCTGCAGCAAATCGGGAGAGTATGGCAATGCCCGTGGCTTTCATCACCGGCACGATCAATTCCTGGGAGATACCGCCCACTTGGGTTAGGTACTGCACATAGGCCACCACCTCGCCCAACTCTCCCGATACCGCCAGGACCACCGCGGTCGTGGCACAAATCGCCAGTACCAGGGCAATTTCTGGGGCCTGCTTGCGTACCACAGCCCCACACACCACCGCCACCAGCACGCCCCCCGCCACCATGACCATCTGGTTCATAGATCAAAAAGGGTTTTGACCATGTCAAACAGGGTACTGATCTCCTGCACCACCATCATCAGAACCACCACCAGGGCCACCAGGGTGGTCATGGTGGCCATTTCGTCCCGTCCGGACCGGGTGAGCACCTGGTTGAGCACCGAGACCAAAATCCCAATGGCGGCAATTTTAAAAATCAAATCCACATTCATTGCATCCTTCTCCTTATACAAACAGGATCATCAGCACTGCCCCGGCGGTCACCCCCAAAGCTCCGTACACCCGTCCCAGTCTTCCACGCTGCTCTACGGCCTGGGCCAGCTGCTCTTCCAGCTGCTCCCGGGTGTGCTCCAAGGCCAGACGTTGGCTGTCCCCGTCATATTGGCCCAGCACACCCCCCAGACCCTCCAACAACTGCACATCCACCGGCTCCAGACGCAGCTGGCTGGCCTCAGCGGCCTGTTCCCACACCTGGGCAAAGGTGCGCCCCCGCAGATGCTCGGCCCCTTGGGCGCATAGGGAGAAAAACATCCCAGCAGTTCCGCCTCCCTGCCCAGCTGCCAGGGAGAGGGCCTCGGGGAGGGGTGCCAGTTTCCACGCCAGTTCTCGCTGCACGCACTCCAGCCCTGCCAGTAGCCCCCGCAAGTCCTTCACCCGTCCATCCAAATGGGCAATGGCCCCCAGGCCCATGGCAATGGCTCCGCAGGCCAGACAGGCCGCTCCCACCAGGCGCATCATGCCACCACCTCCACCTGCGTCCGGCGGTTCTCCCCACTGCCATGGAGCAGCACCACCCGACGAAACACCCCCGACTGGAGTAGCGTGCGATACACTGGGCGGCGGCTCAAATCCTCCATACTCTCTCCATGGGCGGTCGCCAGCAGAGACACCCCGCACCCCACCGCCTGAATCATGGCCTCCACATCCCCCATCTGGGTGATCTCATCCATAGCAATCACCTGGGGGTTCATCCCCCGCAGCAAGATGGACACCGCCGTGGATTTGTCGCACCCGTCCAACACGTCGGTGTGCCGTCCCACATACAACTGGGGTTTTCCCTGCCACATGGCGGCAATCTCCCCCCGTTCATCCGCCACCGCAAGGCGCAGCGGCGGAGACACCGCCCCGTCGGACAGCCCGCGCACCAGGTCCCGGAGTAAGGTGGTCTTTCCCGCCCCAGGTGGTGCAAAGATGAGGGTATTTTGCAGCCTTCCACCCTCCATCAGCCGGGGCAGCAGCGTCTCAGCCTGTCCCATCACTGGCCGGGCAATGCGCACAGAGAGGGAGGAAATCTCCCGCAGGGTCACCACTTGCCCATCCCGCACCACCGCCGTTCCGCAGATGCCGATGCGATGCCCACCCCGCAGGGTGAGAAACCCCCGCTGCACTCGGTCCAACACCGTATGGGCGGAGGCCTGGCTGGCCTGCTCCAGCACCTGCCGCAGCATCTCCCCCGTCACAGCCATGTCTCCTACGTCCCGCTCTCCTTCTCCGTTCAACACTGTGGGCAAAAAACCCTGCCGCAGCCGAATTTCCTCTACGCCCTCCTGTGTGTGCTGAGGCAGCTGTTTTAGGGCGCATCTGAGATTTTGAGGCATAATGGCAACCACCTGTCCAAATGGGCTGTCCACCATGAAACTCCCTCCCTTTCGTATGGTACACCCCAGTGTATGAGAGCCTGTCCCCGGGTATGACAGCGAAAAAAAGAACTGCCCCGCCGAATCGCGAGACAGTTCTCCAATCTTTTGTTGAAATTTTAGCCCAACACGGACACAATGCGCTCCACAGCCTCCTGGGTGGCCTGGGCATCGCCAAAGGCGGTGACGCGGATATATCCTTCTCCGCTGGGCCCAAAGCCCGCCCCGGGGGTGGTGACCACATTGGCCTTCTCCAGCAACAGGTCGAAAAACTCCCAAGAGCCTAAGCCAGCCGGAGTCTTGACCCAGATGTAGGGGGCGTTGACTCCACCGGATACAGTGAGCCCTGCACGGGTCAGTCCCTCTCGGATGACCTGGGCGTTGCGCTGGTAGTAGGCGATGGTCTCCTTGATTTGCGCCTGTCCTTCGGTGGAGTATACCGCCTCAGCCCCCCGCTGCACCACATAGGGTACGCCGTTGAACTTGGTGCACTGACGGCGATTCCACAGACTGTTCAGGGATGCCCCGCCCCGCACCAGCTCCTTGGGCACCACCGTGTAGGCGCAGCGGGTTCCAGTAAAGCCGGCGGTCTTGGAGAAGGAGCGGAACTCAATGGCACAGGTCTTGGCCCCCTCAATCTCATAGATGGTGTGGGGAATCTCCGGCTGGGTGATGAAAGCCTCATAGGCGGAGTCATAGAGAATCACCGCATCGTTTTTGTTGGCGTAGGCCACCCACGCCTCCAGCTGCTCCCGGCTGGCCACCGCTCCGGTGGGGTTGTTAGGGAAGCAGAGGTAGATGAGGTCTACCTTTTCCTCCGGGATGGCGGGGGAGAATCCATTCCCCGCCGTACAGGGCATATACACCAGTTTGGACCAGTGCTGGCTCTCCCCGTCGTAGTCCCCGGCGCGGCCTGCCATGGCGTTGGTGTCCACATAGACAGGATATACCGGATCACACACTGCCACCACATTGTCCACCCCAAAGATGTCCCCAATGTTGCCGCAGTCGCTCTTGGCTCCATCCGAGACAAAAATCTCGTCGGGAGCAATGGTCACTCCCCGGGCGGCATAGTCGTTTTGGGCAATGGCCTGGCGCAGGAAGTCATAGCCCTGCTCGGGGCCATAGCCGTGGAAGCCCGCACCTGTGGCCATCTCGTCCACTGCCTGGTGCATGGCCTGTGTCACCGCCGGGGCCAGGGGCCGGGTCACATCTCCAATGCCCAGCTTGATGAGGTTCTTATCCGGGTTTGCCTGGGAATAGGCAGATACCCGACGGGCAATCTCAGAAAACAGATAGCTGCCCGGTAATTTCAAGTAATTTTCGTTGATGGTGGCCATGTGTGTTCCTCCTGTGTTCAGCTGTTTACAGCATTAAATCTTTCTTTTCATTTTACAACATCTTCCCCCTGGGGTCAATGGGCAAGTTGACCGTCAAACACCGTCACGGCTGGGCCAGTCATATGGATGTGTCCATCCTCCGCCCACCGAATGAATAGTTCTCCTCCGGGCAGTTCCACCACCGCCTGCCGCTTCGTCCGCCCTGCGGATGCCAGCGCCGCCAGTGCCGCACTGGCCCCGGTGCCGCAGGCCATGGTCTCCCCGCTGCCCCGCTCCCACACCCGCATGGCAATTCGCTCATCCCCCTTGACAGCCACAAACTCCACATTGACCCGCTGGGACAGCTGGGGATGATCTTCCAGCTGTGGCCCCAGCTGTTTCACGTCCGCCGCCGCCACATCCGGCATCGGACACACCAGATGGGGGTTGCCCGTCCACACCGGGGTGCCTTTTACGCTCCTCCCCTCTACGCCCAGTTCCATCTCCCGCCCCACCTGGGGCACCCCCATATCCACCGTGGCCCCTGTGACCACGTCCCCTTCCACCCGAAGTTGCAAGGTGCGGATGCCCCCGCCTGTCTCCACACGCAGCTGCCTTTTCTCCGTATATCCCCGGTCGTATACATACTTGCCCAAACAGCGGATGCCGTTGCCGCACATGCTCCCCCGGGAACCGTCCGCGTTGAACATGGCCATGCGAAAATCCGCCACCTGAGAGGGACAAATGCAGATCAGGCCATCTCCCCCCACCCCAGTATGACGGTCGGACAGCCGCCGGGACAGTTCCTCCACCCCCTCCGGCTCCCCCTGGGGACAGTAGAGAAAGATGTAGTCGTTGCCCAGCCCGTGCATTTT